>NZ_JALFCU010000005.1 GCF_022771645.1 Selenomonas sp. | reverse complement strand
TACGAAAAACAAGAGCGCAACCTCCTCGACCCCGTCGAGTGGGCTGCGCTCCTATCGGAAATGAAGCCGTACCTATGAAATTTACTGCCGCGCCAACATCTTATTCACGCGAACGCCGATGAACGCCGACAAGAGCGCCTTCATGATGTCCCCGGGGATGAACGGCACCGCCGCCATCATGAGCGCCTTGCCGAGGTCAATCTGCATCACGATCATCATCGAGAGGATACCGCCGACATACGTCAGCGGGATGCCGACGAGGACCGCCACGAGCGCGTACCAACGGAACGTCATCGCTCTGCGCTTCGCGAGAACACTCACGATGGCGCACACGAACGGCCAGCCGATATAGAATCCGCCCGTCGGCCCCAAGAGGCGCCCAAGACCGCCCGTGCCGCCCGGGAACACCGGCAGCCCGACCGCGCCGAGAATCACATACGCGAGCACCGTGATGAACGTCAACTTCGGCGACAGCACGAACGCCGTCACATCGAGCGCGATCGTCAGCGCCGTCACAAGTCCCGGCGTCATCGGCAACGGGAACGAGATGAACGCCGACACCATACAGAATGCGAGGCACACCGCCATCTTCGTCATATCGCGGACGGTGAAGCCCGCCCGATTCTCCACACTTGCTGTTTCCATTTGCATTGAGGAAATCCCTTCTTTCAAAAAATCCATCCCTATTATAAAAAAACAAATGCCGTACGTCAACCTCTCATTCGTTCAGAGGTTAACGTACGGCATTTTCATTGCGCGTCCAGCCATGCGCGTTCTTTCTCAGACAGCTCTGCTTTTGCCAGCAAATCGGGACGATGCTTCTTCGTCGCCAGGAGCGCCTGCTCCCGCCTCCATGCACGGATCTTTGCATGGTCGCCAGAAATCAGCACATCCGGCACGACCTTGCCCTCGAACTCGCGCGGCCGCGTGTACTGCGGGAAACCGAGCAGGCCGTCATAGAATGAATCCGTCGGCGCGGATTCCTCATCGCCGAGCACGCCAGGCAGCATGCGCGACACCGCATCCACGATGACCATGGCCGGCAATTCGCCGCCCGTCAGCACGTAATCGCCGATGGAAATCGCCTCGTCCGCCAGGTCGTAGATGCGCGCGTCAAATCCTTCGTAATGGCCGCAGATGAACACAAGTTGCTCGTACGATGCGAGCTCCTTCGCCTTCGCCTGCGTGAACGTCGCGCCCGATGGATCCATGATGAGCACGCGCCGCCGGCCATCGTACGCCTGCGACTGCGCGAGCACGTCGCGCACGGCGCGGTACATCGGCTCCGGCTTCAGAACCATGCCCGCGCCGCCGCCGAACGGCGAATCGTCGACATGATGATGCTTGTCAAAGGAAAAATCACGGAAATTCGTCAGATGGATGTCGAGGATGCCCTTGTCGACCGCGCGCTTCGTGATGCTCGCGCCGAATGGCCCCGTGAACATCTCGGGGAAGATCGTCACGACGTCAATCCGCATGAGGCGACGCCTCCTGCGGCCGGTCTTCCAGCACGTCGGGCAGGTCGACGACCATGCGGCCGCCCGGCACGTCAATCGTTTTCACAACGGCCTTGAGCGCCGGAATCAAGAGTTCCTTGCCCTCTTCATTGCGCGCCTGATACACATCGTTCGATCCCGTGCGCAACACATTCTCGACAATGCCGAGCTCCTTGCCCGCGAGGTCAAACACGTGCAGTCCGATGATGTCAAACGTATAGTACTCGCCCTCATCGAGCGGCGCGGCTTCGCTGCGATCGACGGTCAAGAGCCGCCCCGTCAGCGCCATGGCATCCTCGCGCACCGGATACTCGCGGAATTTCATGAGCACGAACTGCTTGTGATAGCGCAGGCTCTCGACGTGCAGCAGTTCGTCGCCGACCATGACCTCCGTCAAACCTTCGAAGCGGTTCGAGAAGTCCGTCAGCGGAATCACACGCATCTCGCCGTGGATGCCCTGCGGTGCGCCGACACGGCCGATCGTGATGCGGCCGGCAGGCGGCTGGTGGCGGTTCTTATCCGCGGATCGCGACGATCTTATCATCTTCCACCAGCACTTCCACGTTCATGAGCTCACGCATGTCATCGCCGACATGGACGTCGACCTGACGCTCGAGCGTGCCCTGCACGATTTCCGCGCCGATGGCGAGCTTCTCGAGGTCTTCCTTGCGCTTCGATGCCTCGGCGCGGAACTGCTCGCGCTTCGCGCGCTCCTGGCCAAACTGCGCATGGATAGACTGTGCGGCCTGCGGGCCGGCCGCCTCGTTTTCCTTCAGCACGCGCTGCTCCTGGATATTGAGCTGCTGCAGCTCGAGCTCGACGCGCGAGAGATTTTCCTCGAGTTCTTTCAGTAGCTTCGCCTTCAGCTTTTCCGTCAGCTTCGCCTTGATCGTGACGGGCATTTTCAGAGAAATAGAATCCATGTGTTTATCCTCCATACGAAAGAAGCGGCAAAGAGAACCTTTGCCGCATTCTTTATACGATCTCAACCGTGACTTTCTTTTCTTCGCGTGTGGCGGCGGCTTTGACGAGCGTGCGCATCGCTTTCGCGATGCGGCCTTGCTTGCCGATGACCTTTCCCATATCGTCCTCCGCGACATGGAGCTCGATGAGCGTCTGGCGCTCATCCTCCTTCTCGCTGACCTCGACGGCCTCCGGACGATCCACGAGAGCTTTCGCGATCACTTCAACAATTTCTTTCATGCAATTGCCTCATCAATGCTTTTTGCTCTCTGCGAACTTCGTCATGATGCCCTGCTTGCTGAGGAGCGACTTGACGGTATCCGTCGGCTGAGCACCTTTGCTCATCCAGCTGAGGACCTTTTCCTCGTCGACGCTCACCAGCGCCGGCGTCTGGGACGGGTCGTAGTTGCCAAGGATCTCGATGAAACGGCCATCACGCGGTGCGCGGGAATCCGCAACGACGATGCGATAGTACGGGTTCTTCTTTGCACCGAGACGGTTCAAACGAATCTTCACTGCCATGAAACATTCACCTCCTTAAAAGGATATAATTTGATAAACTTATTTGAAAAATGGGAGCTTGCTGCCGAGGCCGCCGAGATTCCCGAGGCCTCCAAGGCCGCCGAGCCCCGGCAGGCCTTTCTTGCCGCCCTTCATTTTCTTCATCTTTTTCATCATCTTGCGCATTTCGCCGAACTGCTTCAAGAGCTTGTTCACGTCCTGCACGCGCGTGCCAGAGCCCATCGCGATGCGCTTGCGGCGGCTGCCGTTGATGATCGTGATGTCGGCTCGCTCCTTCGGCGTCATCGAGCGGATGATGGCCTCGATCTGGCGCATTTCCTTGCCGTCGAGGTCGATGTCTTGCCCTTCGAGCTGCTTCTTGAGCCCGCCCATGCCGGGAATCATGCCGAGAATGTTCTCGAGCGAGCCGAGCTTTTTGACCTGCTGCATCTGCGCGAGGAAATCGTCGAGCGTGAACTCGTCCTTGCGCAGTTTTTTCGCCATGCGCTTCGTCTCTTCGGCGTCGAACGTCTCCTGCGCTTTCTCGACAAGGGAAAGTACATCGCCCATGCCGAGGATGCGCGAGGCCATGCGGTCGGGGTGGAACGGCTCGAGCGGTTCGAGCTTTTCGCCGAGGCCGACGAACTTGATGGGCACGCCCGTGACGGCCTTGATGGACAGCGCCGCGCCACCGCGTGCGTCGCCGTCGAGCTTCGTCATGATGACGCCGTCGAGGCCGAGCGTCTCGTTGAAGCTCTGCGCGACGTTGACGCTTTCCTGGCCCGTCATCGCATCGACAACGAGCAGGATCTCATGCGGATGCACGGCGCTCTTGATGTCCTTGAGCTCCTGCATGAGCTTTTCGTCGATCTGCAGGCGGCCGGCTGTATCGATGATGACGACGTCGTTCATGTGCGACTGCGAATAAGCGATGGCCTCTTTCGCAATCTGCACGGCATCGTTGCAACCGTCTTTTTTGAAAACCGGCAGGTTCAGCGTCTTGCCGATGACTTCGAGCTGCTGGATGGCGGCGGGGCGATAGATGTCGTCCGCGACGAGCAGCGGGCGCTTGCCCTGCTTCTTCAGCGCGAGGCCGAGTTTTCCGGCCGATGTCGTCTTGCCCGCGCCCTGCAGGCCGGTCATCATGATGATCGTCGGCGGCTGCGGGCTCATCGTGATGCGGCTCTGCGTGCCGCCCATGAGGTTCGTGAGCTCCTCGTCAACGATGCCGATGACGACCTGCGCCGGTGTCAGCGTCTCGAGGACGTCCTGGCCGATGGCGCGTTCCTTGACCGTCTTGATGAAATTCTTGACGACCTTGAAGTTCACATCGGCTTCGAGGAGCGCCATGCGCACGTCGCGCATGGCCTCGTTGACATCATCTTCCGTCAGCTTGCCATGGCCGCGCAGCTTCTTGAGCGTATGCTGCAAGCGGTCGGAAAGGCTTTCGAACATCATTCCACTTCCTTCGTGCGCCCGAGGAGCGGCGCGAGCTGCGCGCGGATGTTGTCGACCGCCGCGCCGTTCTCCGCCGTCCGCAGGCCGGCGATGCTGCGATCGATGGCCTGGAGCTCGTCGCGTTCCCGCTGGTAGCGCGCGACGAGGCCGAGCTTCTTGTCGTATGATTTCATCGCTTTTTCCGCGCGATGGATATTGTCATAGACCGCCTGTCGCGAGATGCCGAGTTCTTCGCCGATCTCCGACAGGGAAAAATCATCGTATAAATGAAGATGCAAGCACTGCTGCTGCTTCTCCGTGAGGAGCGCCCCGTAGAAGTCGTAGAGATCCGACAGATAAAGGAACTGTTCCACGCGACCACCCGTCTCACAAAAGTTGCCAAGGCGCTTTCCTTGACACAGGCTATTATACGCACTCCGCGCAGCCTTGTCAAGGAAAATTCCTTGGCATTGATGTTTTATTCGGTTGCTGCTCCCGTCATGCTGCTCGCGGGGATGGCAGCGCTTCCCACCGCTTCTTTGGAGAAGCCGTAATCGAGCAGCGACGCCGCTTCCGTGAAGCGGCTCTCGTCATCGTCCGAATGCATGACGACGGCGACGAGCTCGCGGCCGTCGCGGTCGGCCGCGACCGTCAGACAGCCGCGCGCTACACTCGTCCAGCCCGTCTTGCCGCCGACGATGCCTTGGTACGACCACAGCAGCTCGTCTGTGTTGACGCAATGCTCGACGCGGCCGGTCGGGTGGACGTAATAGACGTTCGCTTCCTTCGTGCCGACGATCTGACGGAACGCGTCGTTCTCGAACGCCGCGACGGCGAGCTTCGACATGTCACGCGCCGTCGTGTAATGGTCGCTGTCGGGCATGCCGTTCGCATTGACGAAATGCGTCGACATCATGCCGAGCGACTGCGCGCGGCGGTTCATGCGCTCTGCGAAATAATCGATATCGCCCTGTCCGAGCGACTCGCCGACGGCCGTCGCCGCACCGTTGTCCGAAATCAGCATCATCTGCTTCGTAAGGTCGCGCATCATCACCTGGTCGCCCGGCTCCATGCGCGTGCACTCGACATCCGCGGCCTCGGGGCTGACCTGCACGATGCTGTCCATGCGCCCGCTCTCGATGGCAAGCAGGCACGTCATCATCTTCGTCATGCTCGCGGGGTATTCGCGCTTGTCCGCGTTTTTCTCATAGAGCACAGCGCCCGTCGCGCGGTCGACGACGATGGCGGCGTCAGCCGAGATCTGCGGCACGGCAGCAAAGGCCAGCGCCGCCTGCAACGTCAGGCATAAAAAAAGGAAAGGCGCCAAGAGGCGTCTTCCCAACAGGTTTCGTTTCATTGGAATCCTCCTCAAAAATCACGTACGCTTTCCATTGTACAAGATTTTCGAGGATGTGCAAGCGCTTTCAGATTTATTCCACTTTCACCTGCAGCCAGAGCTTCGTGTAAAGCTTGTCCATCGCCTCGCCGAGATACTGGTACGTCTCTTGGCCGAGGTAGACCTCGGGCGGCGGGAATGCGATGGCGAGCTCGTCCTCATCCATGTCCTCCTCGACGAGCGCCTGCACGCCCGTGTTCGGCGTCGAATAGCCGAGCGCCTCGAAATTTTTCGCGGCGATCTCCGGACGCGAGAGGAAGTCGATGAACTTGTGCGCATTCTCGACGTGCTGCGCGTTCTTCGGGATGACCCAGCCGTCCATCCAGAGGTTCGTGCCCTCTTTCGGCGCGGGACAGAACGCGAGGTCGGGATTCGCCTCCATGAGGTTGATGGCCTCGCCGGAGAAGATGACGCCGAGCGCGGCCTCGCCGCCCGCGAGCTTGTCGCGGATGTCGTCGACGCCGTACGCCTGCACGAGCGGCTTTTGCGCGATGAGCATGTCACGCGCTTTTGTGAGCGCCGCCTCGTCCTTCGTGTTCATCGAGACGCCCATCATGCAGAGCGGGATCATAATCGCGTCGCGTGCGGAATCCTGCATGAGGATACTGTCCTTGTATTTCGGGTCGAAGAGAATCGCCCAGCTGTCGACGGGCTCGTCGACCATCGTCGTATTGTACATGATGCCGACCGTGCCCCAGCAGTACGGGACGCTGTATTTATTGCCCGGGTCGTACGTTTCCGCTTGTTGCAGATAGTCCTTGCCGAGGTATGCGACCGTGTTCGGCAGTTTTGACCAATCGAGCGGCTGCAGGAGGCCGTTCTGCTCCATTTTCTGGATCATGTAATCGGACGGGCAGATGAGGTCGTAGCTCGTCGCGCCTTCTTTGACGCGCGGATACATGCTCTCGTTCGTGTCGAACTCGTCGAGCACGACGGTGATACCCGTTTCTTCCTCGAACTGCGCGATGACATCCTCGTCGAGGTAGTCGCCCCAGCTGTAGATGTAGAGCGTGTCGTCGCCGCCCTCTTCGTCGTCGGCAAAGCAATCACAGCCGGCGGCGAAAACGGAAAACAGCAACAGGAGCGCGAGTGCAAAACTTTTTTTCATCTCTCACACCTCCTGCAAGCGGCGACGCTGCTTCAACACGCGATAGTTGCCGAGGAGCAGCGCGACGAACGCGATGACACCGACGAAGAACAGCGTCGAGAGCGCATACATCTCCGGATGGATGCCGAGCTTCAGCTGCGCGTAAATCGCCGTCGTCAACGTGTCGATGCCCGCGCCCTTCGTGAAGTACGTCACGATGAAATCGTCGGCGGACATGGCAAACGACAGGAGGAATGCCGCCGCGATGCCGGGCATGAGCTCCGGCAGCAGCACTTTGCGGAACGCCTGCCACGGCGTCGCGCCGAGGTCGACGGCCGCCTCGTAGTACACGCGGTCGAGGCCGAGCACCTGCGGCAGGATGCAGAGCAGCGCATACGGCAGGCAGATGACGATGTGCGCGAGGAGGATCGTATCGTAGCCGAGCCGCAGGCCGAGGCCGAGAAACAGCAGCATGAGCGAGATGCCCGTGACGATGTCCGCATTGAGGAGCGGCACGTTCGCGAGGCCCCGGAGCGCCATCTGCGCCTTGCGCCCCATGCCGCGCATCGCAAGCGCCGTCACGAGGCCGAGGAGCGTCGCGCAGAGTGCCGCCGTCACGCCGATCGTCAGCGTATTGAGGAACGCAGCGATCATGTCCTCGTCTTCGAGCAGGTTCACATACCACTCCGTCGTGAAGCCCGTGAAGTGGCCGCGGTAACGGCTCGCGTTGAACGACTGCGCGATGAGCACGAGGATGGGCGCGTAGAGAAACGCGACGATGAGGCCGACGTAAACTTTCTTCCAAGCTTTCATGTCACGCCGCCCCCTTTCCCGCGTGATGCGCGTGGCCTTCCTCGCCCGAAAACGCCTCGAGCGCGATGTTCAGCAGGATGAAAACCATGAGCACCATCGAGAGCGCACTGCCGATCTGCCAGTCGTACGCTGCCGTGAATTCCTGCTCGATGATGTTGCCGACGAGCAGCACCTTGTTACCACCTAAGAGTGCGCTGATGACGAACGTCGTGAGCGCGGGGATGAACACCATCGTCGCGCCGCTGACGATACCGGGCATCGAGAGCGGGATCAGGATGCGCCGCAGCGTCTGCGCCCAGCCAGCACCGAGATCGTGCGCCGCCTCGATGACGCTCTTGTCGATTTTCGACAGCGACACGTAGAGCGGCAGCACCATGTACGGCAGGAAATTGTAAATCATGCCGACGACGATGGCAAACGGCGTGTTGATAAGCGTGAGCGTCGGCAATCCAAGCGCGGACAGCGCGAGATTGATGAGCCCGTTCCGCTCGAGGATCGTCTGCCACGCCATCGTCGTCAGGAGCGAATTCATCCAGAGCGGCAGCAGGAACAGCACGAAAATGAGCACCATCTTGCCGCGCTTCATCGATGTCAAGATCAGGCACAGCGGGTACGCGAGCACGAGGCACAGCACGGTCGAGACGAGCGCGAGCTCGACGGAGAGGCCGAGCGCGCTCATGTACTCCCATGAGAACACTTCACCGAGATTGGCCGCCGTGAACGTCCCAGCCCCATCCGTGAGGCTGTGATAGAGGACGAAGAACAGCGGCAGGACGATGAAGATGACCGCCCAGACAGAAAATGGGGCGACCAGCAGGCGGCTGAGTTTTTTCGATTCAAACATCTTTTGCCGCCTCCTCGTCTTCCGAGGCGGGCTTCGCCATGATCTGGATGTTCGACGCCGCGAGCTGCAAGCCGACTTCGCGGCCGGCCTCGTGGCCTGTGATCGTCTGCACGAGCCACTCGAAGCCCGCCGCCTCGATTGTGATGTCGTAGACCGTGCCCTTGAACACGACGGACTTGATGACGCCACGATACTGGCCGTCCTCCGGCGCCGTAATCTGGATGTCCTCTGGGCGGATCTGCACGTCGACGGGGACGTTTTCGCCAAAGCCCGTGTTGATGCACGGGATGTCCTTGCCGAGGAGATGCACGAGACGGTCGCGCACCATGATGCCGTCAATGATGTTGCTGTCACCGATGAAGTCCGCGACGAACGCGTTCTCCGGCTCGTTGTAGACGCTTTCCGGCGTGCCGATCTGCTGGATCCAGCCCTGGTTCATGACGACGACCGTGTCCGACATCGAGAGCGCTTCCTCCTGGTCATGCGTGACGAAGACGAACGTGATGCCGAGCTCCCGCTTGATCTTGACGAGCTCGCGCTGCATCTGCTGGCGAAGCTTCAGGTCGAGCGCCGAGAGCGGCTCGTCGAGGAGCAGCACTTTCGGCTCGTTGACGACGGCGCGCGCGATGGCGATGCGCTGCTGCTGGCCGCCCGACATCCCCGTGACGTTCGCGTGCTCGTAGCCTTCGAGGTTCACGAGCTTCAGCGCGTAGCGGATCTTGTCTTTGATATACGATTGTGATTTCCCCTTGATTTTCAGGCCGAACGCGATATTTTCCGCGACGTCCATATTGGAAAAGAGCGAATACTTCTGGAACACCGTATTGACCTGCCGCTTTTCCGGCGGCAGCTGCGTGATGTCTTGGCCATCAAACAGGATGCGCCCGCTGTCCGGCAGCTCGAAGCCGCCAATGAGGCGCAGCGTCGTCGTCTTGCCGCAGCCCGAAGGGCCGAGCAACGTCACAAATTCATTTTCATGGATCGTGAGGTCGAGATCCTCGAGGATCTTCCTCCCGTCAAACGATTTGTTGATGCGCTCCAGGCGCAAAAGCTCTTTTTTCATCTTTCACTCTCCCTTGATTTGAAAAAATCCCATGCACGCAAACGTACATGGGATTTTTGTGCAATTTATTGTAGCATACGCGCGTTCAAAACGCTAGAAGCGAAACGTTATTTTTTCGTTTCCTCGCCGTAGTGCTGCGCCGTGCGATAGTCGTAGATGACGCCGTACTGCAACCAGCTGTCGATGGAGGCGATGAGGATGTTCATGATGCTGTGGGCACTCAATGCGAAATTGCTGATCTCGCAGATGAGCAGTTTTTCCTGCGTCTTCACATGGCAGAACTCGACGCGAATCTCGTACGGGCGAAACGTCAGCAGGTATTCGTTCGCCGTGCTCTGCTCCTTCAGCCGCATGTGCTGGAGGTCGCCGGGCTGCACGGGGACGAAGCCGAACTGCTGCACGCGCTCGACGAGCTGCGGTTCCGTGTCGCGATGGAAATGGTCGTTGATCTCATCGCGTTTCTTTTCAAGCTCTGTGAAGACCGGAAAAATAATCATGGTAACACTCCTCAGCAATCATATTCATCATTTGTTTTGAATCAAGCTGTTTTCTGCACGTAGTCAACCTGCTCGCCATGCTTCTCCTTGATGACGACTTCCCGCTCGTACTCGAAGCACTCGTCCGCGATATCCTTGTTCAGCCAGATCAGGCAGATGAGATTTGGGATGATCATGAGGCCGTTCATCGTGTCAGAGAAATTCCAGACGACTTCGAGCGTCGTCGTCGCGCCGACGAACGTGATGAGCGAGAACAGCACGCGGTAGCCCAGGATGACGGGACGCGCCTTGACGAGGTATTCGAGCGCTTTCTCGCCGTAGTACTCCCATCCGAGGATCGTCGAGAACGCGAAGAGCGCAATCGCAATAGAGACGATGAGCTTGCCGTACTCGCCGAAGACCGTCGAGAACGCGAGGATCGTGAGCTGGACGCCCGAGACGAGCTTGCCCGTCGCCGGGTCGACCGTGCCGAGCATGCCGGACGAGGCGATGACGAGGCCCGTCAGCATGCAGATAATCATCGTGTCGAAGAACGTGCCCGTCATGTTGACGTAGCCCTGGCGCGACGCATGATCCGTGCGTGCGGCCGCCGCCGCGATTGGCGCGGAACCGAGGCCAGCTTCGTTCGAGAACACGCCGCGCGCGACGCCCCAGCGCATCGCCGTCAGCATGGATGCGACGATGGAGCCGCCGATGCCGCCCGCGACGGACTGCGTCGAGAACGCCATCGCGAACATCTGCTCGACGCCGGCCGGCACCGCATCGAAGTTCACGGCAATGACGATGACGGACGCGATGAGGTAGAACACGGCCATCGTCGGCACGATGATGCTCGAGACGAGGCCGATGCGGCGGATGCCGCGGACGAGGACGCTGAGCGCCGCAATCGTGATGACCGCGCCGACCGCCCACGTCGGGATGGCATAGCTGGAGTTCAGCGCCGCGGAAATGGAATTTGCCTGCGTCATGTTGCCGATGCCGAACGACGCGAGCACGGCGAACACAGAGAACAGGACGGCGAGCAGGCGGCCGAAGCCGTTGTTGATGCCGTTCTTCATCGCGTACATCGGGCCGCCGGCCATCTCGCCGACGCTGTTCGTCTCGCGATACTTGACGGCCAGCACGGACTCGCCGTACTTCGTCGACAGGCCGAACGCCGCCGCAATCCACATCCAGACGAGCGCGCCCGGGCCGCCGAGCACCATGGCCGTCGCGACGCCGACGATGTTGCCCGTGCCAATCGTCGCCGAGAGCGCCGTCATGAGCGACTGGAACGGCGAGATGTCGCCCGCGTGCTTGTCACGTTTCGAGAACACCATCTGGATCGCGTACCACAGGTTGCGCCACGGCAAAAACTTCAATCGGATCGTCAGGAAGATGCCCGTGCCGACAAGGCACGCGAGCATGACAGGACCCCAGACAAAATCATTGACTGCCTGCAAGAGAGCTGATACGTCCATGAAATTCACTCCTCAAAACCCATACAAATGATTTCACAAAGAAACAGCGCTGCCCCGGGCCTTCGATGGCCCACGTCCAAGCAACGCTGCTTTACAAGTTATTTTATGCAGTTTCCCCGCGTTTGTCAATCCCTTGTGGACATGTATACACGAGATGCATCATCCGTCGTCAGATAGACGACCGTCTCGCACAATCTTGCACGTTTGCCCGCCGCGAGCGCGAGCACATCGCACGGGAACACTTCGACGAGGTCGCGGCTGCGGCGCTCGCGCTGCCATGCGAGGCCGGGCGGGAACGCGCGCACGCCTTCCTTGCGGATCGCATCGTAGCGCAGCAGCGCATCGAGGCGCACGAGCGCCTCCTCGTCCGCATCAAACGCATCGCGTGCGAACGCAAGCAGATATGCGTAGCAATTTTTCGGCGCGTGACTCTGATGATGATTGCCCTGTGCCTCCCACCAGTCCGCGAGCGCTTGCCAGAACGCGAATGCATCGCCGCCGGTGAACGTCGCCGTCAGCCATGCGGTCGCCGTACGACAGCGGTCAGCGTTGTAGTAGCGTTCGAACACATCTTCGAACGTATGCAGCCAGCGGATCTCGCCAAATGACAGTGCATCACTCGAGAGGACTTCGTACGGCGCGAGCGGCATATACTGATAATGATATGTTTTGACGAGCGACATCATCGCCGCGCCCTTGAGGAATTTCAAAAATCCGAGCTGCAACGCGTCCGGATGAAGTGCGAAGACATCGTTGAACGAGCGATGGAACGACGCCATGCCCTCGCCCGGCAGGCCGATGATGAGGTCGACGTGCAGATGCATGTTGCGGAAGCCGAGGATCGTGCGGATGTGCAACGCGATCTCCTGCCAATGATTGACGCGCGAGACGGCCGCGAGCGTCGCCTCGTTCGTCGACTGGATGCCGATCTCGAGCTGCACGCGGCCGCACGGCATCTGCTCGAGCACCGCGAGCACCTCGTCGTCGAGATAATCGATCGCCACCTCGAAATGAAAATTCGTACGGCACGTCGCGGGAAGCGCCGCGATATATTTCAGGATCGGCAAAAAATGTGATTTCTTCGCATTGAACGTGCGGTCGACGAACTTCACCTGTCGCACGTCATGACGCACGAACGTATCGAGCTCGCGCAAGACGCGGCCCATCGGCAGGAAGCGCACACCCGCCGTCGCGCACGACAGGCAATACGCACACGAAAACGGACATCCGCGGCTCGTCTCATAATAGAGGATCCGCTCGCGGATGCCCGGGAGTTCTTCTTCGGTGTACGGGAACGGCACGCGCTCAAATGCATCGACGACGACAGCCGTCCCTTCGTGGATGCCGTCCGCATCGCGCCAAGCGATGCCCGGGATGCCCGCGCCCGACGCGCCTGCAAGCAATCGCCTGCAGAGCGCCGCTGCCGCTTCCTCGCCCTCGCCGCGCACAACATAATCGACCATCGAGAACTGTTGCATGAAGCCCCTTGTCTCATACGACACTTCCGGCCCGCCGCAAATGATTTTGCAATCAGGGAGTGCCGACGGCAACAGCCGGAGCAATTGCTTCACGAGCTCGATGTTCCAGATGTAGCACGCGACGCCGAGCACGCGCGGATGCGCCTCGTAGATGCGGCCGAGCATCGGCAGCAGGTAGTCGTTGATCGTGAGCTCGAGGATGCGCGAGCCAGGCACGGCCTGCCGCAGATAGCGCACGGCGAGCGACGTATGCGAGTACTTCGCATTGACGGCGAGCCAGACGATGTCATCCGCCGCGAGCGCTTTCTGGAGCGCGTCCATCCCACCGATTTCCTTTTCTTCCAAATAACCTCTGCCCTTCCTCACACGCATCGCCGAGGCCTCAGCCGACATCGACGATCGTGTTTTTGCCGTGATTCTTCGCGACGTAGAGACGCGCATCCGCGTGCTGGTAGACGTCCCACGTGCTCTTCGCGCCATCGGCGGCCGCGTTCGACGCGCCGATGCTGATCGTCACGCTGCGCCCACAGATGGAACGGTCGGACGCGATGGCCTGGCGGATCTCCGTCAAGAGGCGCAGGAACGCCTCGTAAGAAATCACGCCGTCATCGAGAATCACGAACTCATCGCCGCCCATGCGGATGAGATACAGCCCCTCCGTCGTATGGATGCGCCGCTGGATGATGTCGCAAACCGTCTGCAACACCTTGTCACCCGTCTCATGGCCGAAGTCCGTATTGTACTGCTTGAAATTGTCAATATCGAAAAACGCCATCGAGAGGCCGCCATGCGGCTTTGCACGACGAAAGAGCTCGTTGCTGTACGACACGTAGAAATAACGGTTGTACGCGTTGACGAGATTGTCGAAAAACAGCAAGCGATGGATGAGCGGTTCCGCCTGCCGCAGCATGTTGTTCATATTCTCGAACACGAGGCCTTTGCGTGTCAAGTGCTGGCGATGATGCTGGAGCATCCCGAGGATCGTCTCGAGCTCTTTCCGCAAATCGAGCACGTTTTCCACAGACAGGCCGTCTTGCCCCGCGCAATCTTCGACCATGCGGTGCAGGAGATCTTGCAAGGTTTCCGTCACATGAATCGTATCCTTGAGTTCCTGCGTTTCAAATTGTTCGAGCTCGCCGCGCCGTTCCATGACATATTGGCAGAGGAAATTCAGCGGGAAAACTTTTTCCTGCGGCGTCAATTCGTCGCCGTTCTCGTTCGTTTCCTGCGCTTTCGCTGTTTCCGCCGCGACGGGTTCAGCGGCCTTCGCTTCCCGTTCAGTCGACTTCATGCGCGCCGCCTCCTTTGCCCTCGAAGACGAGGAACAGCCCCGTCTGATTCATGTGCTGCCCGCGGATCTGCTCGCCGCCGCTCACGATGCCATACGTCGGGCCGAGCAGTGCTGAGCGGTCGCGCGGCAGCGTCTCCGTCAGGCCGTGCGTCTCGTAGAACATATAGCGATGGTAGCACTCGACGGCGAACGTCAGCTGTCGCTCCGGCAGTTCGCGGCAGATGCGCGCGCACGTTTCGCGCCAGATCTGCTCGTAGTCGCCGACATTCATGATGTAGAGCGCATCGTTGAGGTTCACGGCCTTGCTCATGATGATCGCGCCTCGGGGCGCGAGGCTGCGCATGGAGATGACGAACACTTCCTCGCCGAGCGTGCGGCCGAACGGCTGCTCGGCCACGTGCGAGACGATCTTTTCCACCGGGATGCCCGTTTCCTCGCTGTAGACCTCGGCCGCCGGCCGGTCGTCGAGCTCGATGAGCAGGCGGTGCTCCGGATCGACTTTCGTCGCGAGATGCATCGGCGTTCCCGGGCGCACTTCGTAGAACATCTCGCGGTACAGCAAGATGCGCCCGCGCATGTTTTTCAAGATGAGCGCGATGCAAGCGTCTTCATACAACCGCCCTTGCCACGCCACGCAGAAATGGACGTCGGACGGCGCTTTCGTCAAGCTGTCCGTATGGAACGCCGTACCTCCGAAGAGAGGCACATGGAGCGGCGCAAGCATCGCC
This sequence comes from Selenomonas sp., assembly GCF_022771645.1. Classification (GTDB taxonomy): domain Bacteria; phylum Bacillota; class Negativicutes; order Selenomonadales; family Selenomonadaceae; genus Selenomonas_C. Next base: position 21,997 of record NZ_JALFCU010000005.1, on the reverse strand, counting down.
GTCAGCGTCGTCACGAGCATTTCCTCGTTGTTCGTGCAGAACTCGAGGCACGCGACATTCGTCTCGATCGAATGAAGCGCCTCGACGCGGCGCCGCATCTCGAGCACATAGCCGATCGGCGCCTTGCTGATGTTCTCAAGCAGCATCGCGTCCGCGCAGACGTCCGCATCGTCTTGCGCGAACAGGAACAAGAGCGTCGTCCCGCTCTCGAGCGCGCCGAGGTCGAACAGCCGCACCGTCGCGACGCCGAGCGTCAAGCTGTCGGGGAACGCGCGCTGCATCGCCTCGGCCGTCGCCTGCAGCTCTCCCTGCGGCGGGAAATAGAGCGCCACCGCCGTTCCTGCCGCATACTGCTGCGCGCGCGCCGCGAACGCCGCCATCGTCTCCCCCGGCCGGCTCTTCATGATCAGCATCGTATCCCCTCGCAATCCTCACATGGCGAAACACATTATCTATCTTTTTAATTTTATCAACTTTTCACCTGCTTTACAAGCTTCCCACCGCTAAAATGCGCGACGCACATCCGCAAGAGATCAAGCACAAAAAGATTTCTCCCTGCAGTTACAATTTTTTCTTGACAAGCATCTCCCTACTGTCTATAATGTTATTTGTGTTTACGGGATGTGGCACAGTTTGGTAGCGCGCTTCGTTCGGGACGAAGAGGCCGCAGGTTCGAATCCTGTCATCCCGACCATGTGAATTCAAAAGCTGTTGCGTTTTGCGACAGCTTTTTCGTATGTCGTTTTCCACACACCAAAAAATACGGGAGCGCCTGCATGTGCAAGCGCTCCCGTTTTTTAGTGCAAAACGAGTTATGCTTCCGCTTTCACAGATTCAACGGCGGCCCGCGCCTGGTCCCCGTTCATGAGGATTTCACGCGGCTTGCTGCCGTTCGCTGGACCGACGATGCCGAGCTCCGCCATCGTGTCAATGAGGCGCGCGGCGCGCTGATAGCCGATGGAAAACCGGCGCTGCACGCCGCTCGTCGAGGCGATGCCCGTCGAGAGCACGCAGTCAATGGCGTCTTCGAGCAGCGCGTCGACTTTCGGCTTCGCCTTCTTCGCGCCTTTGCTGCTGCTTTCTTCTTCCTCACGCATGGCGTTTTCCGTAAACGCGACGATTTCCTCGTCGGGCTCGGCCGCCTGGCCTTGCGCGCGAATGAAATCGAGGAGCTTCTCGACTTCTTCGTCGCTGATGAACGCGCCCTGCACGCGGCGAGGCTTCGCCGCGCCGACGGGATAGAACAGCATATCGCCTTTGCCCAAGAGCTTTTCCGCGCCGCTCGCATCGAGAATCGTGCGCGAGTCGATCTGGCTCGACACAGCGAACGAAATGCGCGACGGGATGTTCGCCTTGATAATGCCGGTGATGACGTCGACGGACGGGCGCTGCGTCGCGAGCACCATGTGGATGCCGGCGGCACGCGCTTTCTGCGCGAGGCGGCAGATGGCATCCTCGACGTCATGCGGCGCGACCATCATGAGGTCGGCGAGCTCGTCGATGATGATGACGATGGCCGGCATTTTCGTCTCTGGGAAATGATCGTTGTACGTCGCCATGTTGCGGACATTGTGTTCCGCAAATCGCGCGTAGCGCTTCTCCATTTCCTGCACGGCCCAGTTCAAGACGGACGCGGCTTTCTTCGCTTCCGTCACGACGGGCACCATGAGGTGCGGAATGCCGTTGTAGTTCGAGAGCTCGACCATCTTCGGGTCGATGAGGATGAACTTCACCTCGTCCGGCTTTGCCTTGAACAAGATGCTCGTGATGAGCGTGTTGATGCAGACGGACTTGCCGCTGCCCGTCGCGCCGGCAACGAGGAGATGCGGCATCTTTCCGAGGTCGGCGAAGATTGGCTGGCCGCCGATGTCCATGCCGAGGCCGCACGTGAGCTTCGATTTTGCTTTCTCGAACTGCGGATTCTCGAGCACTTCGCGCAGGCGCACACCCTCGAGCTCTTTGTTCGGCACTTCGATGCCGATGGCCGCCTTGCCGGGGATGGGCTCGATGCGCACAGCCGAAGCCGCGAGCGAAAGCGCGAGGTCGTCCGCGAGCCCTGTGATCTTGCTGACTTTCACGCCCGGCGCGGGCTCGAGCTCATAGCGTGTGACGGCTGGGCCGTGGCATGCGTTGATGATCTTCGCGTCGACACGGAAATCATGTAGCGTTTTCGCGAGCGTCTGCGCGTTCTCCTGGATCTCGACCTCGAGCGCGACGTTCTGCTTCTTCACGTTTTTCGTGAGAATCTCCGTCACGCTCGGCAGGACGTACGGCGGTGGTGGCGGCGCGACGGGCGGCGCAGGCGGATGCTCGGGCGCGTCCTCGTTCCCGAAATGCGCGCCCATGCTGTCGGGCTGCGACAGCGAGCTGTATTTCGGCGCTGTCGCGAGATGCGCCGTGCCGTCCGCGCCGATGACCGTCGCTTGCGCCAAGTGATTTGCGCCGTTTGCCGAGACTGTGACCATACCGGCAGCGAGGCTCGTGCCGGCAGCTTTTGCGACGCCCACGCTGGCGGCCGCTTCCGCTGCTCCGGCGACGCCGGCCGCCGCGAGCGCTTCGATGCCTTCGCGCGCCTCTAGCTCTTCCCCGTCCTGCGCCGCTGTGTCCGGCTCCGCCGAACGTGCGCCGTAGTCGATCGTGAACCGCTGTTCCGGGATGGCGTCCGATGGCGCTTCCGTCGCAGGGACAAATTCCATGGAGGCATCTGCCGTGTCCTGCTCGCCAGGCATTTTCCTCGCAGGGATGCCCTCTTCCGTCGCTACTGCCGTTGGTTCGTCTATCTGTGCAAGTGTGGTGCCGCCCTGCGCTCCGACTGCGGTATCGACCGCGAACCGCGTGTCCGCATCTTGGTCGTAGAACGAATGCGCATGGCGCTTCTCGCGCATTTTGCGCGCGATGTCTTCGCCGACGCGCTCGCCGACCTCGACGGTTTTTTCGTATGTCGCGGTCGCTGCGACGCTCGCCGCCTGTCCCGCTGCCTTCGCGCTTTTTTTCGCGACATCCTCCGTCTTCTGCAGGCTCTTGCCAAGCGACCATTTCGTCGCGAGCAGCACGGAGCCGACGAGTCCGGCGCCGACGACGATGATGCCGCCCGTCACACCGAAGCACTTGCGGATGAGGAACAAGATGCCCCCGCCGATGAGCCCGCCGCCGCCCGCGAGGCTCTCGGGCAGGATCTCCGCGCCCGGCGCGACGACGGCATGATGATACGCCGCGAGCGCCAGCGCGCAGAACGCCGTGATGCCGAAATCGCGGAGCGTGTACGGCGGGACGCGATGCCGCGTGATCACGTACCAGCCAACGACGAAAATCGCAAGCACGACGACCGCCGCACCAACGCCGAACATATAGTGCAGGAAGCGCGCGAAATAGACGCCGACGAAGCCGACGTTGAGCCCCGCGAGGCCGCAGGCCGAAATGATGCCCACGACGACGATTGCGAGGCCGGCGAGCTCGTAGCGGCGCTCAGGATTCGCCGTTGCGCGCTTTTCCGTGCGCTTTGGCGCGGCCTTCGTGCGCCGCGCCGGCTTCTTTGCAGCGGGCTGCGCTCCTGCCGCTGTCTTCCTTGCCAAAGTACCACCTCGGGAAAAAGACGGCTGTACCTACATCATATGTACAACCGCCAAGAAATTACTGGTTATTTCGTCAAGCGCTCGGCACATTTCTGCGCTTCGTACTTGATTTTTTCCTCGTCGAGCGTCGTGAGCTCGCGATGCTCCATGAGAATCTTGCCATCGCAGATGACTGTGTCGACATCGCCAGAGTTCCCGGAATAGACGAGGAGCGACACCTCGCTATAGCGCGGGCACCACGCTGCGCCTTTCATGCTGACGAGCACGATGTCGGCTTTCGCGCCCGCTTCCAAGCGGCCGAGGCCATCGAGGCCGACGGCCTTTGCGCCGTATTCCGTGCCCATTTTCAGCGCCTCGAACGCCGGGACGGCGAGCGGATCGTACTCGTTCACCTTGTGCAAGAGCGCCGCGAGCTGGACTTCCTGCAGCATGTCGAGGTTGTTGTTCGACGACGCTCCGTCCGTGCCGAGGCCGACCGTCACGCCCTCCTTCAGCAGGCGCGGCACGGGCGCCGTACCGCTCGCGAGCTTCATGTTCGAGCCCGGGTTGTGCGCGACGCGGATGTGATGCCGCTTGATGATCGCGATTTCCTCGTCCGACAGGTGGACGCAGTGCGCCGCGAGCGTCGGGCTCTCAAAGAGGCCCGTATCCTCGACGTACTGGAACGGGCGCTTGCCGTACTGTTTCGTAATCTGCTCGATTTCCGCTTTCGTCTCGTTCATGTGGATGTGAACGTCCGCGCCGAGGCGCTGCGCCGCCGCCGCGACCTTTTTCAAGAACTCCGGCGGGCACGTATACGGCGCGTGCGGGCCGAACATGACCGTGATGCGGCCGTCGGCCGCGCCATGGTAGTCATTGTACAGCGTGACGTTTTCTTCGAGTTTTTTCTCGCCGTCCGGTGCGACGCCGATGATGCCGCGCGACAGCACGCCGCGCATGCCGGACTCCACCACGACGTCCGCAACGCGCTCCATAAACGGCCCGTACATGTCGGCGAACGTCGTCGTGCCGCTCTTTAGCATCTCGACTGCCGCGAGCGCCGCGCCCCAATAGATGTCATCCGAGACCATCTTCGCCTCGACGGGCCAGATGTGGTCGTTCAGCCACGTCATGAGCTCCATGTCGTCGGCGTAACTGCGCAAAAGCGTCATCGACGCATGCGTATGCGCATTGACGAGGCCGGGGATGGCCAGCATATCCTTCGCGTCGATTGTCCGCTCCGGGGCAAACGCGGCCGGCGCCGTGCCGACCGCGACGATCTTCGTGTCCTCGACGGCGATATCCGCGGCTTTCGTCTGCCCGTCCGGCAGCACGACCGTCGCGTTTTTAATGAGAAGATTCATATTGATACTGCCTCCGCTAGCATCAGAGATTCAGATACGCGCGCTGCTCGTCCGTGAGCTCGTCGATTTTCACGCCGAGCGCCGCGAGCTTGATGTTCGCGAGGCGCGTGTTGATGTCTTCCGGCATGAGGTAGACGTCGTTCTTGAGCTCTTTATGATGCTCGAGGAGATGCAGCTGCGAGAAGAACTGCACGCCGAACGACAGATCCATGATTTCCGCCGGATGGCCGTCGCCGGCTGCGAGGTTCACGAGGCGGCCTTCCGCGAGCAGATACAGCTTGCGGCCGTCGTTCGTAACGAATTCTTCGATGTTCGGCTTGACCGTGCGACGCGATTTCGAGATGGACGCGAGCTCCGGGATGTTGATCTCGCAGTCGAAATGGCCGGCGTTCGCCATCATGGCGCCGTCTTTCATGCTTTCGAAATGCCACTTGCGGATGACGTCCTTGTCGCCCGTCAGCGTCAGGAAGATGTCGCCGATTTTCGCCGCTTCGTCCATCGGCATCACGCGGAAGCCGTCGAACACGGCCTCGATGGCCTTGATCGGGTCGACTTCCGTAATGATGACGTTCGCGCCGAGGCCGCGCGCGCGCATGGCACCGCCCTTGCCGCACCAGCCGTAGCCGGCGATGACGACGTTCTTGCCCGCGATGACGAGATTCGTCGCGCGCATGATGCCTTCCCACGTCGACAGGCCCGTGCCGTAGCGGTTGTCAAAGAGGTATTTGCAATACGCGTCGTTCGCCGCAATCATCGGGAACGCGAGCTTGCCTTCTTTCGCGAGGCCATGCAGGCGGTGCACGCCCGTCGTCGTCTCCTCCGAGCCGCCATAGACCTCGGGCAGCTGGTCGCGATGCGTCGTGTGGAGCGCGTGCACGAGATCGCCGCCGTCATCCATGATGAGCTGCGGGTGCGTGTCGAGCGCCTTGTTGATGTAGTCGAAATATTCCTCTTCCGTGCAGCCGTGCGTCGCGAAGACCGTGATGCCGTCCTCGACGAGCGCCGCCGCGACATCGTCCTGCGTCGACAGCGGGTTGCTGCCCGTGATGACGACGTCCGCGCCCGCGTGCGCGAACACCTCGGCCATGTACGCCGTCTTCGCCTCGAGATGCAACGTGATGGCGAGGCGGATGCCCTTGAAAGGCTTCGTCTGCGAAAATTCCTTGTCGACCGCGTTCATCACCGGCATGAAGTTCTTGACCCACTCGATCTTGTCATGCCCCGAAGGAGCAAGCGCGATATCGCGAATTATGGATTCCATCAAAAGTTACCTCCCTGATATCATTCAAACTTTCTTCATTGTATATGAAACGGCCGCTTATTTCAAGCTTTCCCTACGCGCATGGCAACAAAACCGCGACATGCGGGCGGATCCTCTGCTCCCGTTGAATCCTGCCATCATCCTGAGTATAATAATGGAAAAGAACCTATTCCGGGCATCACAATGCCGTCTTTCCCTTGTGAAAGGAGTTTCCATGATTCTCTATCTCCTGGCTGCCATCCTCGTCGTGCTGCTCGTCCTCCTCTACCACTATCTGCCGAACAAGCGCATCTACGCCTGCTTCTGCGTGACGCTTGCCGCGCTCGGCATCCTCTCGTATCTTTTTTTCCCGCATGCCCCGAAGCAGGAAGTCATGACGGACGAGCAAAAATATGACATCTTCCAGCAGCAGCAAATCTTCGCAACGTGGTACGCCGGCTATCAGAAAAATATCAAAGACCTCGATCACAACTGGCGTTGGTATCATCAGATCCTCGAGGACTTCAAGGAAGACAACATCAGCATCCAGACGACCTACGTGCGCTTGAAGCAGCTCGAGGAGGATGAAAAGATGCTCGTGACGCGCATCGCTGAAAGCGCGCCGCCACTCGAACTGCATGATGCAAACTATGACCTCACGACAGCCATGCTGCAAAAGACGAAGGCCTACGCCGAGGCGCAGCAGAAAACCATCACGCTGACGCGCGCCGCGAGCGACCCGCAACGGCTGACAACAGACGACCAAGAGGAACAGAGCCGCCAGCTCCAAACCGTCATGGAAAAAGAATCGCCCGTCGGCCTCTTTACAGCAGAAGAGATCGCGCAGATCCAAGCGAATCTGGCGATCTCTGAAGAAATCAAAGATTGAATTGTCTCTTGCACGCATCGTGGCAACGCGCCACGGTGCGTTTTATTTTTTGACGGCGCGGATGTCGTCAAAATAGATGTGCGAGTCCACGCCCGCATCGCCGATCGTGTTGCAGTAAATCGCAAAATGCTGCACGGCGCTCTTGTCGAACGTGCCGCCGTTCTTGCCACGAAACAGGGAGAACGGCAGCGTCACGAGCTGCGGCGCCGTCTGCTGTGCGACGTCTGTCAAATCGACTTCGAAGTCTTCACCGTTCGCATTGAGCTGGCAGATGAGCTTCTGCCCCTTGCCGTCCGGCATCACCCAGAACTGCACGGCGTCATAAGGCGACCAATCGACGCCGCCGAGGTTCTTCACGATGCCGCCGTAGCCGTCCTTCGTGATCGTGTAATGGAAATCGAGTCCCGTCTCGCCGCCTGCGTGCTTTGCGCTGAGCAGCGGTTCAACACTGCAGCCCGTGCCGCAGTTCGTCGAATACGCCGCTTTGAGCAGGCCGCCGTCGCCGTAGTAGCTCTCGAAATCATCGACGAGCGCCGGATCTTTTGGAGGCTCCGGCATGTTGAAGAGCACCATGACGCTGTCGGCCATCTTGCCATCGAGCTCGAGCGCGATCGTTCCGACGGTCTGCCCTGCCGCAACCAGCGCGTCCGCCGTGATCTCTCCCGTCAGCGCATCGCCTTTTCGTGCTGCGGGAATCGTCGCAAACGTCGTACCGTCTTTCTTCTTGAGCACGAACTGTGCTGTCTTCTCCTCGCCAGCAACACGCGCCGTGATCGTCATCGGCGCGAGCACGCGCGCTGTCGCGCCTGGCGCAGTGAGATAACCGTATGAGCTCATTGCAGGAACGATGTTTGTCGTGATGCTCGCAAGCTCCGGCATCTGCTTCGCGAAAATCGAAGACGGCGCGTTATAGAAGTCGATGAACTCATTCGCCATCTCATGGCCGCGTTTCGCCGTCACGAGATACGGCTGATCGAAATTGTCCTCGTTGAAGTTCGCCCATGTCAGGAAGTACGCCATCTTGTGCGGCGTGATCGTCTTTAACGCCTCGTTGAACCAATCAGGGCGCTGGTTTCCCGTCTTCGCGAGTGCTCCGCCCGTATTGCCGACGAGGATGCCCGCCTCTGTGACCGCCGCGAGCTTGCCGTGTGCCTCTGCAAACTGATCGACCACATCCATCGTCGCGTCAAAACCTTTCATCCACATATCATCCTTCTGCGGGTCGCGATGATACAAATCGAAGCCTGTGATGTCAATGAACGCATCGCCGGGATAACGTTCTGCGTAGTCGGCCGCATCCTTGATCGGGCCGTTCGGCGAATATGCATAGAGAAGATTATGCAGCCCTTTTTCATCGCGCAGATATTCGACGGTCGAACGGAAGAGGTTCTTATACTCGCTCGGCGTGCAGTACGCTGCACCCCACCAGAACCAGCTGCCGTTGTTTTCATGGAACGGACGGAAAATCACAGGGACGTCCGCCGCCTGCATGCGGCCGAGGAAATCCGCGACGAGATCGAGATAGCCCGTGTAAACGTCATGCAGGTCGCCGCCCGGCAAGATGCGCGAAACGACGTTGCCGCCCGTGTGGTTCGGCGAGTAGCCCGTGTAATCATACGCGCCGTTCACCTTCGGACGCTCCGCGACCTCGGCGAAGTTCGGCATGTGGCAGCTCATCGTGAGCACGGCGCCTTGTTGCATGGCCGGCAGCACGAGGCGCGCGAGCTTCGAGGCGTATGTCTCGCCTGCCGCAACTTCCGCATCCGTGAGCTCGAGCTCGTCGCCCGTGAGCGCGAGGCCGTCGACGCCGACGATGCCAGCGTAGTCCTGCACGATGTCATACGTGTCCGAACGCCCTGGGAGCGTGCTGACCTTGCGGTTCATTTCATTCTGATGGCCGTAGACGACATTCTGCGTCGCAGCAATGCCGCGCAGCATTGCATACGTCTGCGCCGTGCGCTGCGTCGCGTCCTTGTCCACGAGCGGCGCGACGGACGGGAGCGGCAGCGCTGCCGCATCGAGCTTCGCCTGCGGCTGCACGCGCGCTGTCACATCGACGTAGCCATCTGCAACCGCCTGATCATCCTGCGGCAAATTCTTTTCTTACGCCACAGCTGCAGCGTTCACATGCGGAATCGGCTGGAGAACCCCCGAGGGAAATCCCAGAAGCAAGCCCGTACAAAACGTCACCGAAATCAAATATTGCAACCGCTTGCCATTTCGCTTGATCTTTCCATTGACATGCATCGTCGTCATCCTCCTGTACCGCGCCGCCCGAGGAAACTTCCACATTCGGCATCGCATTTCGTGAAATCTGTCCTGCTTGCAATTATAGAATTTTACACGATTTTTGTCAATAAAAGATATGCTTTTTATTTTAAATAATGTGCTTTATAAAATAAATACGACCACATTTCTGTGGTCGTACGTATCAAGAAACGCTGCGCCTCAGCGGATGCTGACCGAACGGAACACGTTGCGATCGCCGCGATGATGCGCGATGGAGAATTCGAACGGGCGGCCGTCATCGAGGAACGCGACCTGCTCCACTTCGAGGAGCGGCAGGACGCCTTCGATGGCGAGCTCCTGCTTTTCTTCTTCCGTCGGCATGACGGCGCGCACCGTGCGATGCGCGGACTGGATCTTGAACTTCAGCTCATTTTCGATGAAGCTATAAATTGATTTTTCCAGCACACTGCGCTTCAGTCCCGGGATGAGCTGGATCGGCATCTGCGTATACTCGACGACGATGGGCTCGCCGTCGAGCGAACGCACGCGGATGATGTCGTAGATGAAATCATCTTCCGTGATCTGCAGCTTCGCTGCGACTTCCTTCTCCGGGTGCACGATGTCGAACTTCAGCACCTGCGTGCCGACGTCGCGCCCCTGGAACGTGGCGGCAAACCCGTTGAACTGGTTCGCCATGCCGAGCTCCTTCACGTCCTGATCCTCGAGGGATTTCACGAACGTGCCGGAGCCGCGGCGCTTCACGACGAGCCCCTGCTTGACGAGCTCGTCGACGGCGCGCTTGATCGTGATGCGGCTGACGCCGTACTGCTCGCACATTTCCTTTTCGAGGGCGAGCTGCTGGCCGGGCGAATAGACGCCATTCACGATGTCGTCGCGCAGTTCTTTGGCAATTGCTTCATATTTCAGCATGAATGAACCTTCTTCCTGAATCATCATGTTCCTTATTATACACGAACGGTCATGGAAAAGCGATAGGAGCTTCCTTATGATTCAGGGAAACAGGTTCAAAATCCATGATTTTGAATGACATCATGCATCCAGAGACCCGATTTTTTGATGGTCTTCTCCTGCGTCACGAGGTCGAGCGCGATGAGGCCGTAGCGGTTCTTGTAGGCGTTCGACCACGACCAGCAGTCGATTGGCGTCCAGAGGTGATAGCCGAAGCAGTTCGAACCCTCTTGCATGGCCTTGTGCAGCCACTGGAGATGCTCTTTGATGAAATCGATGCGGTAATCGTCCTCGATGAAGCCGTCCGCGTTCCGGAAGCGCTCTTCCCCTTCGACGCCCATGCCGTTTTCGGAAATGTACCACGGGATATTGCTAAGATGATCACGTACATGGATTGCAATATCATAGATAGCCTTCGGATAGATTTCCCAGCCGCGATACGGATTCATGCGGCAGCCCGGCATATGGTACTGCTGGAAATGCTTCTCCGGCAGCCAGCCTTGCGCGTCGTCGTACGGGATCTCGCGGCGCTGCGCGCGAAACGGCTGATAGTAGTTGATGCCGAGGAAATCGACCGTATTCTTTGCGATGAGCTCGATCTCCTCCGTTGTGCTTTCCCATAGCACGCCGTCGGTCTTCAACACGTCGACAAGATCTTTTGTGAAATAACCATGCACGGCAGGATCGAGGAACGAATTATTTTTGTAATCTTCTGCAAACTTTGCAGCTGCAACATCTTCCGGCTGGTCGCTCCGCGGATACGCCGGCGTGAGGTTCAGCACGATGCCGATGCGGCCGCCGAGCTGCGCGCACGTCGATTTGCGGAACTCCGCGATGGCCTTGGCCGACGCGAGGTTCAGGTTGTAGAGCACCTGGCACGCCTGCTTGCCGTCGACGAGCTTCGGATAATGGAACTCGTAGAGGTATTCGCCCTCGACGACGACCATCGGCTCGTTGAACGTGACCCAGTCCTTCACACGGTCGCCGAACAGCTCGAAGCAACGTTTCGCGAACAGCGCGAAGAGGTCGACGACGTGTTTCGACGCCCAGCCGCCATATTTTTCGTAGAGCTCGACGGGCAGATCGAAATGATGGAGGTTCAGCACGGGACGGATGCCCTGCCGCACGAATTCGTCGATGACGTTGTTGTAGAACCGCACGCCGTCCGGGTCGGTCTCGCCCGTCTCAAAATCCTTGATGAGACGCGTCCACTGGATGGACGTGCGCACGGAGTTCAGGCCGATCTGCTTCATGAGCGCGATGTCCGCGCGGTAGTCATTGTAGAAATTCGACGCGACATTCGGACCGATGCCGTCGAAAAACGCCGCAGGCTCGGTGTCGAACCAATAATCGAACACGCTGCGGTGCGCCTTGTGGAAGCGCCCTTCCGACTGCGGGCCCGACGTCGCCGCGCCCCACCAGAAGTCTTTTGGAAATTCATGCGTCACGCTCATGCGCTCGCCTCCGTCTTCCCTTTCAGCGCCGCGTACATCTCGACGAGCAAGTTCGCCATGTCGCGCACGGCGAGCGCCGTCATGAAATGATCTTGCGCGTGGATGAGCAGGATGGATTTTTCCACGGGCTGGCCGTCGCACTCCGCCGACATCATGGCCGTCTGGATGTCATGCGCCTGCCCGATTTCCTTGCCGCCCTCTTCGATTTTCTGTTTCGCTACAGCGACATCGCCGTCTTTCAGCATATCACGCACGGCCTCGATGACCATCGAGCGACCTGTGCCGGAATGCAGGATGAGCTGCATCGATTGTTCTACCGTTTTCTCGTCCATCAGGCTTCCTCCTCTGCTTCCTCATCTTTGATCTTGTTCGACGCGATGACGAACGGCGCGTAAATGAAGACGTCCATCACGAGCCAGACGACTTGCAAGATGCCGCCGGCGACGGAACCTGTGCCGATGGCCGCCTCAAAGAACAACGGCATCGTCCACGGCACGACGTATTTGAAAATCGGCACGAGGCCGGCGGAAATCGCGAGCCAGCCGACGACCGTGTTCGCGAGCGGCGCGAGGATGTACGGAATCAGGAGGATCGGGTTCAGGACGATTGGCAGGCCGAATGCGATGGGCTCTTGGATATTAAACAGCATCGCTGGGAAGCCGAGCTTCGCGACGGCGCGCCAGCTGTCTTTCTTCGAGAAGATGAAGATCGCGATGACGAGGCCCATGATGTGCATGAGGCCGGCCTCGAAGAAGCCATTCGAGAAGACATACGCTGCATCGCCGGCCTGGTTTGCGAGCTGCGCCGGCATATAGACCATGTTCTGGATCGCGGCCGTGACGTTGTGGCCGTGGATGCCGAACCACCAGAAGAACCAGACGATGAACTGATAAAGGATGGAGACGCCGATGCCCTGTGAGAAGCCCATGAGCGGTGCCTGGATGATGGCGTAGATGAGATCGTTGAGCGCGGCTTTGCCGAGGAACTGGCAATTCGAGAGAATCGTCGAGAAAACCGTGAACGTGAAGAGCGTGACGAAGACCGGAACGAGCACGGCGAACGACTGCGAGACGGCAGGCGGCACGGTCTCCGGCATCTTGATGCGGAGCTTTTCATTCTTCGAAAGCTTCACGAAGATCCACGCGGCGACCGTCGCGACGATGATGGCCGTGAGGACGGCCTTGTTGCCAAAATAATCGAGGCTGAACGCGCCCATCTTGTCGCCGGCCTTGCCTACGACCTGCTGCGGCGTCACGATGATGAAGGCGCCGATGGCCGTGAGAGCCGTCGAAAACTTGTCGCCGCCCCAGATGCCGCCGAGGCGATACGCGAACGCCGCGACGAGCAGGAACGAGAAGACGCCGAAGCCGACCGTGACGACGTTGTTGCAGAGGCCTTGGAGCATCTGCATCGTGCCGACGAACGAGGAAGCTTTATACGCATCGCTCGTCTGGTCGAGCCCCGTGAACGATTTGCCGAGGCCGAGGCCGTCCGGGCCCATGATCGTGCCCCACGGGTCGAGCACGACCCATTCGATGATGCCGAAGAACGAGCCGACGATGATGAACGGCAGCAGCATCGAGAACGAGTCACGCATGGCGAGCAGATATTTGTTGCTCGAGATTTTGCTGGCGATCGGCATCATCACGTGCTCAAACTTTTCCACAATGGAATTCATTTGTTCTTTCCTCCTAAAGAAAAAACCTCTGTATATAGAAGCTTATTTTGCTTCCACCATCTTCAGCGCTTTCGCGAGCACCTTGTCGCCGCGGATCATGCCGTAGTCGCGCATGTCGATGACATCGACCGGGCACTTGCCGTTCACGACGTTCTTGACGTCGCCGAGCATATGGCGGATCTGCGGGCCGAGCAGCACGCAGTCGGCCGTGTCGACGCGCTCGTCGAGGATTTCGACGGAGAACGCTTCAATGGTTGCATCGATGTTCTGCTTCGCCGCCGCTTCCTGCATCTTCTTGACGAGGATCGACGTCGACATGCCTGCGTTGCAGACGAGATAGATGTTCATGATGAATACCTCCTAATAGATATGAGACGAAAATGACAGCTTCGAGATGTTCGTGTTCCATGCATCTCTTGTTTACGATTCACATCATATCGTATTGGTACTATCTTGTCAACAAAAAGATATGTCAATTTGAAAATTTGTTTTTGTAACTAATTTTCAGAAAGGTATATTTTATACTTGACAAATGAATGTTTTACTATATCTTTTTCTTAGATAAGGAATTGTTATTCAGAGTTTCTTATCATTCGATATTATAACTTATGGATTCCTGACCGGAGGGAAAGAAAAGTATGAAAAAGAAACCATGCAAGATGAAACGCGTGCTGATGGCGGCCATTGCCGCCATCAGCGAGCGACCGTGGGGCGCATCGCTCGGCTACCGCTACCTCGGCTCCGATGCGCTCATCATGACAAGCATCGTCAACGGTTCGGAGAAGCCGGGCATGAAAGGTCTTGAAGCATCGCTCTGGTTCCACCTCGGCAAGAACATCCAGATCCAGAACTACTTCTTCAACGGCAGCCCGATTGCCGGCGACTCGCGCGCGAATTACAATCGCACGGCCTACTTCTCGAGCCTGATCTTCGCATTCTGATAAAAGATATATTTTTTAGTTGACAACATCCATCACTAAATGATATGCTATAGTTGCTTGGAGATTATACCTTCAGGTACAACCCCTATTCCCCTTATTTTCCCCAATTTTCTCTATACCCCAAAACTCCTTACCCTCTTTTTGAAATATGCTCTCTTTGATAGGACAGTAAAACCCCAAGGTCCTGTTGCGGGGAGCGTATTTTTTTGCCGTATCTGGTACTACAAGCACAAACGATTGCAACGCAAGTGCGATATCTTGACGTGCTGTCAAGGAAAAATACTTGCATCCCCCGTTTTGTTATGCTATACTACATTTATTGTGTGCGGGAGCGGGGTCTCCTGCTGCAATTCCATCATGAAATCAAAACCCAGATTTCATAACAACATCGAGCAAGGAGGTGTATCGACATGGCACATGTTTGCGAAGTCTGCAACAAAGGCGAGCTGTCCGGCAACAACGTCAGCCACTCGCATCTGAAAACGAAGCGTTCCTGGAAGCCGAACATCCAGCGCGTCCGCGCGGTCGTCGACGGTGAGGTCAAACGCATCAACGTCTGCACGCGCTGCCTCCGTTCCGGCAAAGTCGAGCGCGCCCTCTGATTTTCTGATCTTTTGCGCAAAATATCAGAAACAAAAAAGCTGCTGCAATCCTGCAACAGCTTTTTTTATGTCCGTGAAACGGTGCTTTATGCGGCCGGCCAGGCGAGCGCGTCCGCGCCCTCCGGCATCTTTACTTGCGCGTTGTACGCGAGGCTTAAGCGTTTCGCCCGGTCCTTCTGCTCTGCCGTCGCGCTCTTGTCGCGGCGGATCTCGTAGACGCCGTGCGACGCCTGCTTGATGGCGAACGACTGCGGCGTGTGGAACTGGAGCTCGACGGGCACGCCGTCCGGGCTCACGAGCTGGACGTTGACGCCTTGGTAATACCTTCCGCCCCACGCGTTGTTGAATTTCTGCACGCGGTAGCCCGCGTCCGTGAGACTCGCAAGCACCTGCGGCACGGTCTCCTGATAGCGGTCGTGGTCGACAGCCAGTGTGTAACGGAGGACATCGTGCACGCCATCTGCCGCCTGCTCGACAGAAACGGATTGCGCCTCGGCATCGTTCTCGATCTTGCGTGCGAGGCTCTCTTCGCCTTTGAATCGGTAATCGAGCCCCATGAGCTTCGCTGTCTCGCTTTCATAGCGTTTCATGTCCTGAGTGACGGAGCTCTCCACAGCTGCCGCCTGCGCCAGGAGTTTTTTTGCGAGCGTTTTGCTTGTGCGCGTCCGCGCTTCCTCACGCGGCTGTGATGTGAAGCCGCGCGCCAGCTCGATGTCATTTTGCGAAAGGTTCGCGACCTCGGCGATCACGGCGCGGCTCGGACGATCCTGCGGCGGCGCGGCGAAGCCGTGCACGAGCGTGAACGGTGCGAGCGCGCCGACAACCATGAGCGCCGTCGCCGTACAGCTACGGATCACGCTGGCCGCATGGAGATGCTTGAGGCAGCCGGCGAACCGCGTCATGCGCGGTTTGCGTTTCTGTTCTGTTTTATCTGTAGTACATGAGTCTTGTTCCATGAACGATCCTCCTGTTCTTCGTCGGTTTCTTTGGGATGCATCCAGCATAACAAGGCGAGCTCAAAAGAAACTGGAAGAGTTCAAAACAAAAGATAAACACGCGCGCGGTCTGCCGGACCGCACAAAAACCGCAGACATTTGCAGGAATCCGCCTCGCATGCCGCGAATATTTCGGTTGCAAGAAGTTTTTGAAAAGAAGGTGCGTTCCATGACGCTGCACGGTGCTGTCATCATCGAACAAGGCGTGACGTTCGCTATCATCGCCGTCCGGCCGGAAATCACGCGCTACACGCAAAATCTCGTCGCCGCGCGCCGAGAGCTCATGCAGTTCTTCCCGAACATGCCGATCATCCTCATGAGCCAAGATAGCGATGGCACGCCGCACTATTACGGGCGCAAGGACATCGTTGATTTTCTCAAGACAATCCGCCTCGACCAGATTCCGTGGAAAGAATATCATATTTATTGAGCAGCCAACCGGCACAGAAAAAGCTCGTCACTTCGCGTGGCGAGCTTTTTCTTGCAATCCTGTCAATCTTTTTCGTATCGTGCTTTTTTCGTGCGGATGCGCTCGGCTGTCTCGAGGTAGACGACCCATTCCGCGATGTTCACGGCGTGGTCGCCGATGCGCTCGAGGAAACGTGCGATGAAGAGGAGCTTCGTCGCTTCTTCCGGGCGTGTGCCGTTCTCGGCAACGAAATGCGACAGCGAATAGAACGTGCGCTGGAAGATATCATCCATGCGCTTGTCCATATGGCGTACGTCATCGGCAAGACGCACGTTCGCGTCACGGTACGCTTCCATGGCATTCGCGACCATCTCGATGGCGCAATCGCCAAGCTCTTTGACGAGCGCGGCGTGCTCGGCATCGAGCAATTCGCCGTCCGACTTCGCCGTGCGCGCGATGTCAAACGCATGATCGCCGATACGCTCGATATCCGTCGAAATCTTGAAGCCCGTCGCGATGACGCGCAGGTCGTGGGCGATCGGCTGCTGCTTCGCGATGAGCAGGATGCAGGCGTCCTCGATGTCGACGATCATGTCGTCAATCTCATCGTCCTCTTGCATGACGCGCGTCGCGAGCTCGTGGTCGTTTTCCATGAGCGCCTGGAGCGCGCGGCGGACGGCCGCCTCGGCGCGGAGGCCCATCTGATAGACCTTGTCCTGCACTTTCGCGAGTTCCTGGATGTACTCCTGGCGCGTCTTCTGCACTTCGCTCAAGCCAGCCATCAGCCGAACCTCCCCGTGATGTAGTCTTCCGTCTTCTTGTCATGCGGCTTCGTGAAGATGACGTCCGTCTTGTCGTGCTCGATGAGCTTGCCGTTCAGGAAGAACGCCGTGTAGTCCGAGACGCGCGCGGCTTGCTGCATGTTGTGCGTGACCATGACGATGGTAAAATCTTTCTTGATCTCGGAGACGAGCTCCTCGATCTTCATCGTCGAAATCGGGTCAAGTGCCGAGCACGGCTCGTCCATGAGGACGACCTCGGGCTCGACCGCCATGACGCGCGCGATGCAGAGGCGCTGCTGCTGGCCGCCGGACATGCCCATGGCCGACGCGTTCAGACGATCTTTGACCTCGTCCCAGAGCGCCGCGCCCTTGAGGCTTTTCTCGACGATCTCATCGAGCTTCTTTTTGTCCTTCATGCCATGCACGCGGCAGCCGTACGCGACGTTGTCGTAAATGGACATGGGAAAAGGGTTCGGCCGCTGAAACACCATGCCGACGCGCTTGCGGAGCTCCACGAGGTCGGTATTCTGAGCGTAGATGTCTTCCCCGTCAAGCGTGATATCACCCTCGACGCGCACGCCGTCGATGAGGTCGTTCATGCGGTTCAGCGTGCGCAGGAACGTCGATTTGCCGCAGCCGGACGGCCCGATGAGGGCGACGACCTGATGCTCCGGCACGGGCAGGTCGACGTCGAAGAGCGCCTGGTGCTCGCCGTAGAACAGGTTGAGCTTCTCTACGTTCATTTTCATGGTGTTCTGGTTCCTCCTAAACTGGATGCGCGTTATTCCGGCGCGCCCTTCTGGACGCGCGCTTTCGCGCGTTTCATGAATTCCTCTTGGGAATTGCTGCCGTTGTCGGGCCGGATGTGATGATAGCATCCATCCTGGCCGATGCGGCGGCCTTTTTTCGTGTCGTGGAACTGGATATCGAACATCTCGAGAATCTGATCCTTGAGCTCCTGCCGCTCAATCGGGCAGGCGACCTCGACACGGTTCTCCGTGTTGCGCGTCATCCAGTCAGCCGACGCGATGTAGAGCTTCGTCTGCGCGCCCTGGCCGAACGCATAGATGCGCCCGTGCTCGAGGAAGCGGCCGACGATACTGTGGATGTGGATGTTCTCCGTGAGGCCGGGCAGGCCCGGAACGAGGCAACAGATGCCGCGCACGACCATGTCGATGCGCACACCGGCCGCACCCGCTTTCTGCAGCGCGTCGATGAGCTCGCGGTCCGTGATGGAGTTCACCTTCAGGCGGATGCCGCAGGGCTCGCCGCGCTCGGCCTTGCCGATTTCTTCGTTGATGAGCACGAGGAGTTTCTGCTTCAGCGACGACGGCGCAACGAGCAACTTCTCATAATTACCATTGAGATTCGAGATGCCCATGTTGCGGAAGAACATCGCCGCGTCGCGCCCGATGGACTGGTCGGCCGTCATGAGCGCGTAGTCCGTATAAAGATGCGCCGTCTTCGCGTTGAAGTTGCCCGTGCCGACATATGTCAGGTACGACACTTTGTTATCGCGATGTTCCGTGATGAGGCAGACCTTCGCGTGTACCTTGTAACCCTCGAAACCATAGAGGATGTGCACGCCCGCATCGCGCAGGCTGTCGACCCAGTCCATGTTGTTCTGCTCGTCAAAGCGCGCCTTGAGCTCCAAGAGCACCGTGACCTCCTTACCGAGCTCGGCCGCGAGGATCAGGTAATTCATGAGCTTGACGTGGCCTTTGCCGACGCGGTAGATTGTGATGCGGATGGAGACGACGTCTTTCGAGTTCACGGCCTCGCGCAGTACCTGCAGGAAAATGCCGAAGTCCTCGTACGGATACGCGAGCAGCACGTCCCGCTTGCGGATGACGTCCATCATCGGCGTGTCGCCGAAGCGTTCGAGCCCCGTGACAGAGTCGTACGGCGGATAGCAGAGCTCTCCGCGCTGCTGGCCGGAAAAATGATCCTCGAGGCCGTAGACGTAGCCGAGCGTCAGCGGCGTACGCGTGACAATGCACTGCTCCATCGGGATGCCGAGGCGCTTCGAGAGCCACGGCGCGACGAGGCTGTCGCCCTGCGTCTGCACTTCGAGGCGCACCGGCGGCAGCAGACGGCGCTTCTTCAGCACATTCTTCATCTGCTTGACATAGTCTTCGCCGTACTCGACTTCTTCATCGTCCGGATTGATGTCGGCATCGCGCGTGACTGTGAAGACCGAGCGGTCGATGATCGGATAGTTCATGAAGATCTTGTCGAGGTACGCCTGGATGAGCTCTTCCTGCAACACGTAGCCCATGCGGTTGCCGGGCGCGAGCAGGAAGCGCGGCAATGACGGCGCGAGCGGTACCATGCCGAGCGTGACGTGGCGCTCGTGCTTGAGGAGCGCGCCGACAAGCAGTTCCTTGTTCTCGAGATGCGGGAACGGATGATGCAGGTCGATGACCTGCGGCGAAAGCACGGGCAGCAATTGCTCGCGGAAATACTGCTCGAAATACTGCCGCTCCTCGAGCCCCATATCGTCGACGTGGAGGTGCACGATGCCTTGCGTTTCCAGCTGCTTCTGGAGCTTCTGGTAAATGTCGTCGCGCTTCTTGTAGAGGCGCGGCATCTCGGCGAAAATGGCCGCGAGCTGCTGCCCCGGCGTCATGCCGCCTTTGTTTTCCAATTTGTCCGGCTGGATGCGTTTCAGATCGAACAAGCTGCCGACGCGCACCATGAAGAACTCGTCGAGGTTGCTCGTGAAGATTTCGATGAACTTCATGCGCTCGAAGAGCGGCACGTTGGAATCCATCGCCTCGTCGAGCACGCGCTCGTTGAAACGCAGCCACGACAGCTCGCGGTTTTGCGTGTAGCTCGTGTCGACGCCGGAGCCGGAATAGCGATGGATGTCCATCATCTGCGGCTTGCGGTCATCGTCATCATCGTCATCATCGTCATCCACGAGCACGCCCAGTTTCCTGCGGATGTCCCGCATACTCATTCACCCTCCTGTGTTGCTGCGGCAGGCTCAGCGGCCGGCTGCCCGCCCGCGAGTTCCTCCGGCGACGGCTCGTCGTTCTTCAGCACGTAGCGGTAGAGGTAGCCGTCACGGACGCCGGCGCGCGTGACCTCGACGTACTCGCTGTGGAAATGCTTCACGAGCGTGTAGAGGATGATCATGCCCGGCAGCACCGTGCGCACGCGGTCGGGGACGACCTTCAGCAGCACTTCGAGCGTCTCGACAGGGATGGCTTCGCCTTCCTCGTTTTCGAGGAGCTTCAGGATTTTCTTGATGTTCGGCGCCTTGATCTGCATGTTCGAGATCGGCAGCTGGAACAGATAATTGTTGAGTTTGCACGCCGCACGGCTCGTGCCGCCGACGCCACAGACGACCTTGTACTCGCCGTAGTTGAGGTCGGCGTCCTGCTTCAGGAGGTTCAGCACCATCTGCTTGATGGCCTTGCGCTCGGCGCGGCTCGGCAAGAGGTTCGTGACATAGCGGTCGTACGTGTTCAGCGAGCCGATGGGCAGCGACACTTTCTTCTTGATTTCGCCATCGTGATAGACGACGAGCTCCGTCGATGCGCCGCCGATATCGATCAAGAGGCCTTCCGTGACCTCGACGGCGTGCGAAGCGCCGACGAAGTCGAGCTCGGCCTCCGTCTCGCCGGAGATGACCTCGACCTTGATGCCCGTGCGCTCTGTGATTTCCTCGACAGCCGCGCGGCTGTTCGCCGCGTTGCGGAGCGCCGCCGTGGCGAACACATGATAATTCGTGATGGAGAGATCCTGCAAGATCGTGCGGAATTCCGTCAGTACCTCGCAAGCGCGGTTCACGCCTTCGGGGAGCATCTGCCCGTTCTTCACATACGAAGCGAGCCCGACGGACTCCTTCTTGCCCATGACGAGCGAGAAGCGGCCATTCTCGAGCTTGTAGATGTTCATGCGGACGGTGTTCGAGCCGACATCGATGATGGCATACATGGTGGTTTCCCCTTTCACATATCTGTTACACGTTGATGATACCCCAGATACGGGGTCGGATTGTTGAATGTTTGTAAAAAGTGTGTAAATCTTTGTTACAAACGTTTCAACACACTTATTATCTCACAAATCTTGCAATCTCGCCACAAAAAGCGCATTCTGCAATCTATGATTTCATGGGAGTTGCAAGCAGTAAGCAAGTTGCTTGTATGCAGTTCACGAAACTGAAGCAGAATTAACAGCGTCCACGCACGGCGCACAAAGAAAAGGGCTGCCGGTGTGGCAGCCCTCTCTTTGTACAGAAAACGCAACGACAGAAAACACTTATCGAATCACCCTATCAGAGTGATAGGGTGATTTTGACCGTAAAAATAAACCTATTTGGCGCCTCGCGAAAGTGAAACCGCAAAAACCTCTGTTTTTGCGGTCAAGCTGTCTGCGTGACCGTCTTTTCAAGCACGGTCTTAACGACGAACACCGCGCCCTCCATGACAAGCGGCAGCACGATGCCGTCGCGGATTTTGCACCAGCCCGTTTCGGTCTTCGCCTGTTCGCGTGTCGTGGCCGTGAAGCCGTCGACGGCGTTCTCGATCGTCGGCAGGACTTCGGCGAGGAGTGCGGCGGTGACGCGCTGCTTGACGTCCTCTGTCACGTCTTTGACGTCGATGGCGTCGACAATGTTGTCACGAATTTCCACCCATTTGCTACTCATGATAATACGCATCCTTTCTTTTGCTGAATGTGAGGTAGCAATAGTAAAGCCCCATGCCGCGCCGCGTCGTGACGGTGGTCCGCGGCTTTTCCTTGTACCACACGATGACTTCTTCTCCCGCATGACGATAGACGTGCAGGAGTTCGCGCCCTTGGGTCACGGCGCTGTGCCAGTCTCTTTCATGCGTGAGGAAGTCTTCAAAGTGGTAAATCTCTTTGAGAGGTATCAATCCGGGGT
>NZ_JALFCU010000076.1 GCF_022771645.1 Selenomonas sp. | reverse complement strand
CGCCGCCGACGATCTCCACGGTCTGCTGGCGGTCATCGGGAACGACCTGCCAGTTTTCTGTGTCAAGTGTCGTGATGACACCAATCGCGATATGTATTTTCACCATCTCCTAGCGCTTGCTTGACGGCCGGCTCAATGCGGTCGGCCACTTGGTCGGCGAGGTAACGCATCCCTTCGTTGTCTGCCGTGACCGCGTTCTCGATGCTGACTTGCACCGTCACTTGGCGGTTATCCGTCACGCTCGGCTGCGGCTGTGTGTCCGTGCCGCCTTGCGCGATCGGCGCATCCGCCAATCTATCCATCGCCCGCGCCATCGGCTGGAATGTTCCATCCATCGCCTGCACATAGCCGTTCGCTTCCATGTTCTCTCGGTACTGCTGCTCCCATGCCTCTCGTTCCTTTTGAATCACGGCGGGGTCGCGGAAATTCGGCAGGAGGTTTTCGAGCATATTCTCGCGGGCTTTCTGGAAGCCCGCCAGCTGCTCGGGCGTCATCTGGAGGTCGTCCATCGTGAATCCGTGCGCCTTTTTGTAATAGTCGGCGAGACCCTGCTGACCGCCTTGGAGGTAGGCGCGAAATTCCTCTTTCTGCGACTGGAGCACTTGCAGCGCGGCGTTGCGCTTCGCGTCGAGCTTTTCCTTCTCCGCCCATTCGGTCGCTTTGACTTCGTCAAGGCCCTTTTGAATCCATGCTTGTTTTTCCCGTTCGATATCGTCCAAGCGGTTCTGGAGCTCTGTTTTCCAGACGGCATCGACCTTCGATGCGACCTCGTTCTCGAAACTCGCCATGACTTGCGCCTTGCTGGCTTCCGACCACTCGGTCGCGCTGACCTCGTCGAGCCCCTTCTGCCGGTAGGCCGCGGCCTCGCGGTCAATGTTCGCGAGCTTGTTCTCGAGGTCGGTGCGGTAGATGGCTTGCGTCGCGTCCACGAGTTTCATAAATGAAACAATCAAAAATCATTTCTGAAAATTTGAAGGAAATATATAATTTTTGTCGAATTAAAAACAAATATGAAAGTCGGCACCGTAGTACGTAGGGGAGGGATTCCCATGCAAGAAACGGATTTTGCAGGAAAGGTCTTCGTATTCACAGGCGTATTGCACAAACTTTCGAGGAAAGAGGTTGCAACCATCGTCGAAGACATGGGTGCCATCTTCAAGGACAACGTCACAAAAAAGACGAATTATCTCGTCATAGGAGACTACGCAGCCAGCAAGCGCAAGATCAAAGGTGACAAGAGCGGGAAGCAGCGGAGAGCCGAGGAACTGATTGAGCAAGGGCAAGACCTGCAAATCTTGTCAGAGAACGAGTTCTACGAGATTGCCAAGAATGGAATGGAGAAGCTGGAGGCAGAGAAGCACAAGGTTCATATTGCCAAATTGGCGGAGCTTGATGAAGAAATGAAGCATCCGCTTCCCGTCGAGAGCACAATCTGTTTTGATACTGAGACGACCGGACTCGATCCAGAGGAGAACGGAATCGTCGATCTTGCAATTCTATCCGGCGATGGGAAAGTGTTATTCAATCGCAGGCTCAATCCCGGAAATGTAAAGTGGACATGGAGAGCTTCGTCCGTCAACAAAATTTTCGAGGAGGACGTCAAGGACGAGTTGACGATTGATGAATGCCGTCCAATCCTCCAGTTTATCTTCCGAAATGCGAAGACGATTATCGGCTACAACACCGAGTTCGACTTGCATTTCTTGGAGGCTGCGGGCATCAAATGGCGTGACGACGCGGAGATTGTCGATGTCATGAAAGAGTATGCTCGTGTCGTTGGAGACTGGGACGACTACCACGGCAACTATCGCTATCAGAAGTTGACGAAATGCGCCGATGCCTATGGCTACGAATGGCAGGGCGAGGCGCACGGAGCATTAGCCGATACAATGGCGACGCTCTACTGCTATCCGAGAGTCAGAAGCGATTATGACGAGGAAATGAAGAAACCAACGCCATCTGCGGAGCTTATTGGCAGAGCCAGAAGCACCGAAGACCTTATTGCTACCACAGAAATTGTCTTAGCCAGAATGAAAGCCGAAAACGGAAACGCAGAAAGCGATACGCAAGCAGATATCAAAGAACCATGGGAGCAACCTATCGCGGCGGAAGAAAAGAGTGCAAGCAAATCTTCTGGGGGATGGGGCTGTGCAACAACGACTCTGATGATGGTCGTGGTTCTGGTATGCGTTCTTGCAAAAATTGTATTTTAAAAAATTGGCGTACATAGGAGGTTTCGATGATGTCTTGCAATAAAAAAATCCTAGCGATCATGCTGGTATCCATGTTTTTAGCAGCCCCTTGCAGCGCGGAAGTGAAGGAGTTCACAGGATCTGGCTCGTATACCATGAGTTCCTTCGAGACCCTTGACGTAGCCGAGCAGCACGCATTCGAACTAGCGGAGAGAGACGCACTAGAGAAAGCGGGTGTGTATGTCGAGAGCTATACAGAAAGCAAGAACGCGGAGCTGACTGCTGACAAGATCACCGTCGTGACGAACGGTGTCCTCCAGATCGTGAAGAAGGACAGCAAAAAAAGCCTGACGGAAGACGGAATGATCCGTTTTGATGTGAACATCACGGCTTCTGTTGATACGAACAAAGTCGATGAGAGCCTAAAGAATACGGCGCAGCTCGCCCAGATGACGGAGAAGTACAACGAATTGGAAGCCGCCAACAAACAACAGGAAGCTGAAATTGCCGCCTTGAAGCAGAAGCTTGCCAGCAGTACCAGCGCTGCCGAGAAAGCGAGGATTGCCGAAGCCGGCAAGGCTATGAACAACAAGTACCTTTCCATGCAGAAACTCATGGGGTTCTCAAAAAGGCGAGGCCATGAGCAGCCCGCAGAAAGTGTTCGACATCTGCACGGAAGCGATTGAACTTGACCCAACGAATTTATATGCTCACGCTTACCGTGCGATCAGCGCAGGCAAACTCCTAAACTACGACCAAGCGATAGAGGACTGCACGTATATCATCAATAAAAGCCAGCGGACATTGGACAAAAACTTCAAGAGGAGCAGCCTTATCTCTTCGATTTATAACGAACGCGCCTTTGCGTATCTTTTCAGCAAAAACAACAAGAATCCACAAGCCGCTCTTCAAGACTGCAACGAAGCGATTTCCCTTAAAGGGGACGAATCAATCTATTATGTTGTACGTAGTATGGCGTATGTTGATTGTGGGAGATACCAAGAGGGTTATGAAGATGCCTTGAAAGCTGTGCAACTGGATCCAAACAGCCAATCCGCAAGGGCCGTTTTAGATAGATTCGATATAAAATAAATACGATAGTCTGTATGAATGGAGGGATATTTCTACCTGTTCATTGACGCGGTTCATTTCATGGATGGCACGAAATGGGAGACAATCTCTGTGATGCCTCTTATTCCTGTCCGATAATCGATTGCCATGATGAAAAGCTGCCCCTCCGCAAACTCCGTCGCCTGCGCCCGGACGAAGCCGATGCCGACCATGGCGCGTTGTACTTCGCGGAGAATGCTCTCGAAATTTCCGTCCTTCGTCAAAATGTGGATGCGCACCGTCACGACGCGCTCCCGTTCCTCGCCGTCCGCCATGAGCGCCGGCACGTCCGAAATCACGGAATACACGAGGATGGGATAGCTGCCCGCATCGGGGCTGCGCATGGGATAAATACAGCGCCCCTTGCGGTCGTGGGCAAGGAGCGCCGTGAGTTTCTTCGATTTTACAAGTGCTTGGTAGACTTGCTCTTTGACGTTCATTTCTTCCGTATCGCCTCCCGCACGCGCTCGACGATGATGTCCTGCACGGTCTTGCGCTTCGCGTCGAGCGCGGGATAAAGAAACGGCCTGCCCTTCGGACTGAATTCCACAATCGTGCCATAGAACAGACCGTCCTGCGCCTGCGCGTCCGCGACGATGCGGTATTCCTTGCCGCCCTTGCGTTTCACGACGTGGATGGATTTTTTGAGTGCGCCCTTGATGACACGCCGGTCGTGTCCATCATAGACAGGGCAGCGCTTTCGCGCTTCATCAGCCACGACCTCCGCGCCATCCGCGAGAGCGTCTTTCGCCGCTTCCATCGCTTGCTCGCCGAGCTCTTTGAGGATGCTTTCGGCTCTTTGGTACTTAGCCATCTTCCACCAGTTCCTTCGCTTCGAGGATGAGATACTCTCGTTTGCCGTCTTTGCCATAGGGCGGCGCAACAAGCAATAGCGTCTTGCCCTCCCACCGCAGGCGGTCGGTCACGAGGATGTCCGTGCGATAGCGCATGGCGATGCGATAGCCGACCTCCGGCGCTTGCTCCGTCGCGCCGTCCTTGATCGTCGCGGAATACGGCAGCACCTTCGCCCAAGTCGTGAACACGGGCTGCCATTCCGTCGTGAGGAGATTGCCTGCGTCATCCACTTCTGTTGCCGCCCGCTCGACTGTCACGCGATGACGCAATTCTCCGATGGTGACAAACATCAGAATCCCTCCTCGCGGACGCCCACAAGCAGGTTGCGCAGCGTCAGCACAAGCGCGTGATGGTCGGCTTCCTCACGATGCTCGTAGAGATACGCCAACGTGTACAGCACGGCGGCTCTCGCTGTGCCGCCCGCATTGTCGTAGTGTGTCTCGTCAAGGCGTGATACATCCTCGCAGAGTTTCTGCGCCGCCCGCAGGAGCTCATCAATGAGTGTATCTTCCTCGTCTCCATCCACACGCAGATACGCTTTCGCTTCTGCCAGATCGGCAATCATAGGCATCCCCTTCCTTTCATTCGTCAGCAGCTATCTGTCAGGCACTCGCCTTTGCCGCCGTGCCCTTGATTTTCAGGAGCTTCACGGCCTCGGGCAGGATGAGCTTGCCGTCGACGCGCTCCTTCATGACGTAGCCGACCATGCCGTTGCCTGCGAAGAGCTCTTTGAGCTCCTGCAACGTGCGCGTGCCGCGGTCGCCGATGTTGTAATAGCTGTAATCGCCGAACGCCATCACCGCCGCGCCCGCCGCGACGGTCGGAACGTACGGCGAGGTGTAAACGGCGTAGCCCATGAGACGGTCGGGCTCACCCGCCTGGTACGACGGCTGCCACAGATATGCGTTATTATTATCCTTCAGCTTGCGGATGACGGCGAGCGTCTGGTCGTTCACAAGGAACGAAGCGTTGCGGCGGTACGGGCGCTTCAGCGAGTAAATCAGCGAGATAAGGTCATCCGACGCGATGCTCGCCCCGCTCGTCGTAACGCCCGTGTCCGCCATCTGGAACAGGCCTTTCGGCTTCGCCGCGCCATCGCCGTTGAGGAACGCATCCTCCTCGGCGTTCGCGATGGCCTTGCCGAACTGCTCGATGATGTAGCTTTCGAGGTTGAACGCATTGTCGTAGAGCAGTTCCTCCGTCACCTTGATCGCAACGTGGAGCTTGTGCGCGTCAAGGATGATCTGGTCAAACGTCGCCTCGCCGAACGAGAGCGCCCCGCCTTCCTCAATCCAGCTGGCCGCCGGTTTCGTCGCGGCGATGTTGATTTTGCGCTCCCCGCTCGTCGTGAGCGACGTGCCGAGCGTGCGCATGACATTTTCCTCCGTCAGCACGTCGACGAGGCGGCTGTCCATTTCCTCCGGCACGAGGTAGCCGCCGTCCGTGTCGACGCCCTCCTGCAGCACGTCCGAGACCTTGCGGAAACGGCTGCGGATGGCGTCCATGACCGCATCGTGATAGGCCGACTGCGGGCGCTCCGCCTTGCCGCCCGGCGCGTTCGTGATGGGTTTGTTTGTCGGCTGCGCGAGCTCTTTGTCAATTGCCGCCTGGCGCTCCAGACGCTCGATGTCCTTGCCGAGCGCCACGACATCCGCCTCCATACGGTCGTAGGCATCGCTGTCTTCCTGCGAGAGCTTGCCATCCTTGCCCGTGTGCGTGTCGAGGAACGCTTTCGCGGCTTCCCAGAGGTTTGCGCGTTTTGCGCGAAGTTCCATGATGTCCGTCATTGTGTACTCCTTTCGTCAGTGGAGAATCAGCGAGAGACGCTTTTGAAGCGCGTCCGCCGAAACTCGGTTGTCCTTTTCACCAGCGGCATGCGTCGCGAGTTTTTGCATCTTGAGCTTATCGAGGAACGAGGCCGTCACGGCACGGCGCGAGAACAGCATCGCTTCCACGCCGCCCGCCGCCTGTTCCATTTCCTTGGCATCATCCTCGAACAATATCTTGTCCGCGAAGCCGAGCTCCACGGCCTT
Source organism: Selenomonas sp. (assembly GCF_022771645.1). Classification (GTDB taxonomy): domain Bacteria; phylum Bacillota; class Negativicutes; order Selenomonadales; family Selenomonadaceae; genus Selenomonas_C. The sequence goes on along the minus strand of NZ_JALFCU010000076.1, from coordinate 661 downwards.
TTTCGCGTTCATCCAGCACTCGCCGTCCATGTAGTCGGAAAGCACGGCGCGGTCGAGGCCCGTCTTGAGCTCGTAGGCGTTGAGGATGCTTTCTTTCGTCTCGGCGAGCATCTCGATCGCCGCCTGCATTTCTTTCGCATCGCCGACCGCGACCGTGCTCGGATTGTGAATCATCATCATGCCCACGGGCGAAATCTCGACCGTCGTGCCGGCCATCGCGATGACCGACGCTGCCGAAGCCGCGATGCCGTCGATGCGCACCGTGACATTCCCGGCATATTCCATGAGCATATTGTAGATTTGCGCCGCCGCGAACACATCGCCGCCCGGCGAGTTGATCCAGACCGTGATGTCCCCCGCGCCGCCCGCAAGCTCCTCACGAAAAAGACCTGGTGTGACTTCATCGCCATACCAGGTCTCCTGCGCAATCGTGCCGTTCAAAAGCAAGGTGCGATTGCCGTCCGCATCCCGCACCCAGTTCCAAAATTTACGTTTCATCTTGTCCTCCTTTGTCTTGTGCGAACACCCCAGCATCGCGGAGTTTCGTCATGTTGCCGTTGATGAGGTACGTGTCACCGCCCTCCTCGGCGGGAATCGGATTCATGTCCTCCATTTCACGGATGTCATTCGCCGAGAGCCAGCCGTTCTGCCGCCCGACCGC
>NZ_JALFCU010000065.1 GCF_022771645.1 Selenomonas sp. | reverse complement strand
CCTGCCCAGCGGCGAGCGCGGGGGTGTGGGGGCAGCGCCCCCGCAGAAATGGGAGTGCAGAGGGGCGAAGCTCCTTTGCTGGGGGCGATGGGGGCAAAGCCCCCAGACACTCGGGGATGCAAGGGGCAGCGCCCCTTGTGGTGGTGGGCGGGGTCGGTTGGCTTGCCGTGGCCGCGATGCCGGCGCGCGCAGCGCGGCGTGATCGCGGCCTCGGCTTCGAGAGAACGAGCCTGCCTGAAACGAGCCGTCCTTCCGTACGGACGAAGCTGAGCCGCAGGACCGCAGCCAGGTCGACGACAATCGTGCCCGGAGGGCGCTGAGGAGGAGGTCGGCTGCGGGCTGGAGGCTCTGCGAAGGACGCTAGGAAGGTCTGCGGCAGGCAGGCCGTTCTTTCCCCTTTCCGGGGTTGCAAGGGGCGCAGCCCTTTGCGGGTGGGTGGTGGGTCGCCTGGATGGATGCGGGAGTTCTTCGGAGCGGAGCGCAGCGGAATGCAGAAGATCTCCCGCTCCATCCTTCAGGGAAACCGAAAGACAGAAAAAGCGCCGTGCTTTCGTTCCTCTGGAACGCGGGTCGCCTGCCTCGCGACGCAGGAGCGGCGCAGGCGGGCCGCGTGGAAGAGGGGCGGAAGATCGGCGCCTGTCTTCGGTTTCCCTCCGCTTCGCGGGGTCAAAGGGGCGCAGCCCCTTGGTGGAGGGGCGGGATGGCGGTCAGTTAAATCCTTCCGCTTTCCTGGGGTTGCAAGGGGGCTCGTCCCCCTTGCTGGGGGCGATGGGGGCAAAGCCCCCAGACACCCCGCGATAGGGATGGAAGCCCGCAAGGGCGGAGACGCCGCAGGCGGCTCCGTTCACGACAGCCCGGCCGCCTCCGGCGGATCGCCCGTCAAACTTCGCTTTGATTCTCAAAAAAATATCCGCAACCGTTGCATCCGGCTGCGGACAAGAGAGTGTATGTGAAGAAAGGAATGAGTGTTGAAAAAGAAAATTTGATGAACCGAGTGTTGACAAAAATTTTTGATGAACCGTTATTCGCACGCCACCAAGGTAACGCGAGTGTTATCACCTTCCAAGGAGTTATCGTAATTCGCGCAGAGAATGATCTGAGCGGATTCCCCAGCGATTCCCTGAACAGCATCTTGCGCCTTTTTGATTTCCACCATGTCGAGATGCTGTTCCGAACCACTCACGATGAGCAGGATGCCTTTCGACTTGTCCGAAATTCTCGAAACAATGGACTGCATCGCGGCTTCTGCCGCTTCCGGCGCTGCCTCCGCACCCGCTCCGAATCCGACCGAGACAGCGGTGTATTTCACACCTTTCAGCAAGTCCTCGAACTCTTCCTCGCTGATGCCGACGATGCCTTTCCCCGAGATGGCACGAGCAACATCCCGAAGGGCATCTGCGCCGGCCTCACCCAAATCGACGGGAAACGCATTGGCGTTCAGGAACATCTTGTGACCGCACTGATCGCAGTATTTCATCTGCATCGGCACGATGCTGCCGCAGTTCGGGCAGAGACGGTAGTCCATCAGATTCTCGCCCTCGTACGTCTCAATCTTGTGCACGATGTCCTCGACGTACCCCTTGACCTTCGGGCTCTGTTCCTCGTTCGCGAACCAGTAATTGCTCTGACCGAACCCGAAACCATCTTTGGGAGCACGATACACGCGCCATTTGCGCTCTTCCATCGGCAGGAGCACGACATCCTTCGCTTTCGCGATGATATTGCCATACATCGGATCGCCTTCGATTCCCTTCAGATCCAGATGATAGCGGAAGACGTAGGCATTGCGATACCATCCGACGACGGTCGGCCAAGCATCCCCGGGGCGTTTCGCGCAGAAGACCACGAGCACGTCATCGACGTAATCGTCTTTCGTGCAGCCTCGGCAATCGCGAATCTTTTCCAGATGCAGCAGTTTCGGCGAACCGTCTTTCGTCCGCGTCGTCGAAACGTAGGCCAGGCAGAGCACACCTTCCAATTTCAGTTGCGTGCCGTCGTTCAGCTGGAGCGGAAGCACGCCGTCCTCCGTCCCGAACGGGCAGAAGTTGTACGTATCTGCGGAATCGTCTCCGTGTTCCTTGACCCATGCGCCGCCATTGGACGGGTGGTCGAAATTGTTCGCGCCGCGATACCACTCCATATACGTCTGATTGACAAACAGGATTCTCATTTTGCGTTCCTCCTAACAGGTACTTCACGATCACAATGCGGGCAGATGGTTGAAACGCTCGGCATCGGCTTGCCGCAGTAGCAGCAGTATTTCGTTCCGGCTTTGACACCGGGCGCGTCCGGCTGGAAATGCGGGTTGTAGCCGCGCGTGAGAAAGCCGGTTGCAAAGGAGAATTTCGTGGGTGCAGGCTTCTTGATGCCCGTCTGCGCAGCATCCCCACCGCTCTTCTGCTTCTCTTTCCACGCTGTTTCTTCTTCGGCGATGACGGTGGACGCGTACGTTTCGCCCTTCGCTTTCTTCATGAAATGGAAGCGTCCGTCTTTCCGTTCCTCCGCCTCTTTGCGCAGTGCCTTGTAGTCGAGCTTGAAGGTTTCGTTCATCCGATCGAGGAAGCTGTCCCACCGCGCGGAATCTGGGAAGCGCCACTCGGCATCACGGAACTCCGGCGTGTGCGCCCATTTGCCGTTCGCGTGCAAGAGCTCGTGGTACAGTAGGTACTCGATTGCCTCCTGCGGGACTTCGTGCGAAGACAGCAGGCGGTTGATCTCGATGAGGAAGCGGTCGCCGGCGAGCGCCGTGCAACGGCCGAACCAGCTCTTGACGACGTGGCGGCTCCAGCGCACATCGAGAATTTTCGCCTTGCTGAGCTGCGGGAAACGGTCATAGACGTTTCCCAAAAGTTCTTCGAGGTCGTAAGCATCAGGCTCGACATGATATTCCCTGCGGTCTTCAATATCCATCAGATGCGCGTGCTGCTGACGTGCAAGGAGGTTTTCGACCGAGCGCCGGAACGCTACGAACGTTCCGTAAATGGCTTTCATGCGCTCGGAGCTTTCATACTGCGCATGCAACCAATAGACTTGTTCGTCTGTGAGCTTGTCCGTGACGTTCTCGTATTGCTCGAACAGGTGCTCCACGATGCTCTGCGGGCTCGCCGCATCTTCTTCAGCCAGGTCAAAATACGGTGGAGTGGCTTGATGCTCTGAAACGTACGCGGCCAGATGATCGATGTCGTTTTTCCCTGCCGCGCCGGTCAGCATCTTTTTGCAAATTTTCTGGATGGCGGGGAGCTCCATGTGTTCCTCTTTGAGCTTGTCCTCCAAGAGTTCCATGCAGTCCGCAAAGGCTTCTTCACGATCACTCAACACGACGATGTAGCTGAACACGTCTTCTACGCGGCTCAGATTGTACCAGCCGACCGGCCAGATTGTGCTGCGCTTTTCGATCCGCAGCGTCCCGCGAATGACCTGCGAAATATCGAGATAGGACGCTTCCATCGTCTTTGGCAGCAACCGCGGCAAGCGCCGCGTTTTCGCCTCGGCTTCCACCGTATCGCCGCCGTCTTCGCCCTCTTCTTCCAGAGTGAACAGGCTGAGCTTTTCCTGATGAAACCAGAACTGCAATTTTTCCCATTGGTCATGGAAATCGACGATGTGACAGTCCTTCGTGCCGCCGGCCTGCACGCCGCGCAGGCCGCGCCCGACCATTTGCATGAACAGCACGTCGCTGTTCGTCTCGCGCGTCAGGAACACGGTATGCACGTCCGGCACATCGACGCCCTCCGTCATGATCTGGATGTTCACGAGGACAGGGAACTCGCCCTGACGGAAGCGTTCGATTGTCTCACGATTCTTTTTCTCGCCGGAGACGACGTACTCGGCTGGAACGCCCGCCAGAGAAAACTCTTTCGCGAGCTGCTCCGCATGCTTCTTGTTGATGGCAAAGACGAGGGTTTTGCCGTATTCCGCGCGATGATCGAGATATTCTTTGACAATGAGCTGGTTGCGTGCGGCGTTCGAAGCGATGGCATCGAAGACACTTTCCGGCAGCTTCTGGAACTGCTCGTAGAACGCTACATCCGTTTTCGTCAGCTCGTATTCCGTATCGCCATGGATGCCCGTGGCGATGCGCTGATATTTCGGCACGGAGAGGAACCCGTCTTTGATGAGCTCTTCGAGGCTGATCTGGTACACCGGCCCGCGATACCCTGCCTCGCCCTTTGCCAGATGGAACATCCGCAGCAGGCGGTTGTTGTTCTGCATCCTTCGCGGCGTCGCCGTGAGGCCGAGCAAGACGAGATGCGGATTGATGCGCTGCATCCGTTTCAGAACCTTTTGATAACTCGGCATGGCCGCATGATGCGCCTCGTCGATGACAACGACGAGCTTTTCCTTGCCCGGATTCCCAAGCATCCGGCGGATATGGCGCATGCCGTTCTTCGATGCCACGGACAAGATGGAAGCGACCGTGATGTCATTCCCGACCGCCATCGACATCGTCGCATGCTTGCCGGAGACCGGCAGCAGCTTGACGCGCGGAACGCCGTAGTCTGCGAGCGTCGGTGCGAGCTTGCAGAACTCGCGGAACGTCTGCTCGACGAGCTCCTGCCGATGCACGAGCCAGATGACGCGATACCCCTGCGCCACACCCTGCGACAAGAGCCATGTGACCGTCGTGAACGTCTTGCCGCTTCCCGTCGGCATGACGAGCATCCCGCTCTGTGCTCCTTCGGCCTTTCCCGTCAGGTCGAAGAATGCTTTCAAACGGTCGATGGCCTCCTGCTGGTACGGCATCAGCGGCTTTCTCCCATCCGCCTGCGATGCCTTGGTGTCGATCACGACTTCCCATTTTCCTGCATATCCCATGATGTGCCTCCCACTTCCCGCGCATCAGCGGCGCGAACGCAAGGAAAAACGCGGCCCGTTCTCCCCGGAAAAGACGAATCTCGATCGGGCTTCTTCCATCTCCTGCTCCAAAGCCTCGAAGATTTGCTGCACTTCATCCTCGCTGTACTCGTAATTCGTACGGTTCGAGCAATTTCCCAAGAGCCGCAGCATATCGATGATCTTGTTCGTCCGCGCTTCCGCTACTCGCTGGAAGCGCTCATGCCGGCTTTCATCTGCTCCCATGTGATCACCTCCGTTTCTCTTGATGGTTGTATTGTAATATATTTCCGCGTTATTGTCAACATAAATTCTTTATTTTACAGAAAAATATTTTATAAACTCTATATTTGTGAAATATAGATAATCATGATGTGGATTTTCCTTCTAAGAAAATCCGTTTGTCCTTCCGCTTTGCGGGGTCTAAGGGGCGCAGCCCCTTGGTGGAGGGGTGGGATGGCGGTCGGTTCAATCTTCCGCTTTCCCGGGGTTGCAAGGGGGCTCGTCCCCCTTGCTGGGGGCGATGGGGGCAAAGCCCCCAGACACTCCAGCGATAGGGATGGAAGCCCGCAAGGGCGGAGACGCCGCAGGCGGCTCCGTTCACGACAGCCCGGCCGCCTCCGGCGGATCGCCCAAATCCCACAATTTGGACACGCTGCATTTTTCAATGTAAACATTTTTAGTATACACATTTCGATTTTACGAAGCCAATTTGTGGGATTTCGAAGCCAAATTGTGATAGTTCGTGTCCAAAATGTGCGGTTTCGAAGCCAAAATGTGGGATGAAATGGCCGAAATGTGGGATTTCGTCGCGGGAAGCCGCATGGCTCTAAGGCTCGCGGGCACAGAAAAGCATAAAAACTCCTGTTTGCAAAAGAGGCAAAAATACCACGGCCAAGGCACGCTGTCAAGAAGAAAGTTCCGTGCAGCACCAAAAAGATCGATGCCGCGAAATGCGCGCACAAAAAAAGAGCCGGTTCCCCAGCTCTCATGCTTTGCTTGCTTGCCTTTTCAATCTTCTTGTTCTTTTGGTTCGTAGCTCAGGAGCTCGTGCAAGGAAATCTGCAATCCATTCGCGATTTTGATGCACGTCCCGAGCGTGATCGCATCCATGTGCTCTTCCCGGTAGAGACGCGAGACTTGGAAACGACCGACACCGGATGCGTTCATGACATCGACGATCTTGAGCTTCCTCTGTCCCATGATTTCGGAGAGGTGACAACGTAGCACGCCTTTTTCTTCCATGATGTATACTCCTCTTTCATTCGATACTATGCACATTATACGAAGAAAAAAGGGCTCTGTCTATGGGAAAAGAGTATCTGACAAGGAATTTATGAAACACAAAGTAAAACTTTTTCTTCGGATAAGTCCCAAAAAGCGCTGCGTTCTGGGTCGTTTCTGGGAATCTGGCACTACACGAATTTATTGCATGTATCATCTTTTTATTTCGATATAATTGTTAAAAGTCTTTATATTTGCTAAAATGATACACATATTGATAATTTTAGTATTTGCAATGGAGGTTTGTCATGGACATCATGAAAGCTCTGAACGCCAA
>NZ_JALFCU010000041.1 GCF_022771645.1 Selenomonas sp. | reverse complement strand
CGCTCTACGCGAAATATGCAGCGCTCGCGAAAGCGGAGCCGCACGTCCACTTCGGCGGCCGCCTCGCGGAGTACAAATACTACGACATGGATGACACGATCCGCGCGGCGCTCGATGCCGTGCAGGCGCTGTCATAAAATTTCGTTATCGTTCAAAATTTCTCCCACAACCGCACAAATCTATGCTAGAATAGAAGCAAACAAGAACAACATTCGATTCTGTTTGCTTCTTTTTTGTGTAGGAGGGCCAGCCCATGAAACTGCAGAACCGTCCCGAAGATATCGCGGCGCTCGCGCCGGCGTATCAGGAATATTATCATGCCATCCGCGAGCAGATCCCGGCGGCGCGCATCATCTGCGATCCGTTGCGCCGCTTTGCGTACGGCGTCGACGCGAGCCTCTACAGCATCACGCCGCAGATCGTCGTGCAGGCGCGGAGCATCGACGAGGTCTCCTTCCTCGTGCAGGAGGCGGGGCGGCGCCATATCGCCGTCACGTTCCGCGCGGCCGGCACGAGCCTCTGTGGACAGGCGCTCACCGACTCCGTGCTGATCCTCGCGACGGAGGGCTGGCAGGGCTATCACATCGACGACGATGGCGACCGGATCACGCTCGAGCCCGGCATCATCGGCGCGCTCGCGAACAAGTACCTTGCGCCGTACCAGCGCAAGATCGGCCCGGATCCCGCGTCCATCAAGCACGCGATGATCGGCGGCATCGCGGCGAACAATGCGAGCGGCATGTGCTGCGGCACGTCGGACAACAGCTACAAGACCGTGCTCGACATGAAGCTCGTCTTTGCCGACGGCTCGGTGCTCGACACTGGAAGCGCCGCGAGCGTCCAGTCGTGGAGCGAGCAGCATGTCCCCATCACCCGCGAGCTCACAGCCATCCGCGACGAGATCGCGGCCGACCCCGAGCTCCATCACCTCATCGAGCACAAGTTCAAGATCAAGAACACGACGGGCTACAGCCTGAACGCCTTCGTCGACTACGATGACCCGATCGACATTCTGAAGCACGTCATCATCGGCTCGGAGGGCACGCTTGCGCTCATCGCCGAGATCACGTACCGCACGGTCGTCGAGGCGAAATACAAGGCATCGGCGCTCGTGTTTTTCCCGAGCCTCCGCGAATCGTGCCGCGCCGTGCATGACCTCACGCGCCCGCTCGTCGCGGCTGGCGAGCTCCTCGACCGCGTGTCGCTGAAGTCCATCGAGGACTGGGACGGCATCCCCGAGGTCATCCGCACGCTGCCGGACGGCGCGGCGGCCATCCTCATCGAGACGCGCGCGGACGATCATGACACGCTCGAGCAGCGGATTGCCGAGACGAAAGAAGTCGTTGGAAAATACGACATCCTCTATCCCATCGAGTTCACGGAGGACCCGGCCGTCTACGGTCTGTACTGGCAGATCCGCGCTGGCATTTTCCCCGCCGTCGGCGGCGTGCGCGAGATCGGCACGACCGTCATCATCGAAGACGTCGCGTTCCCACGCGACGACCTCGCCGAGGGCGTCATGGCGCTCAGGCAATCCATGGACGACCACGGCTACGGCGCGGGCATCATTTACGGCCACGTCCTCGACGGCAACGTCCACTTCGTCATCACGCAGGATTTCGAGACGGATGCGGGCAAGGCGCAGTACCAGAAGTTCATCGAGGACGTTTGCGACCTTGTGGCGACAAAATTCCACGGCTCGCTGAAGGCTGAGCACGGCACGGGCCGCAACATGGCGCCGTTCGTCGAGCTCGAGTGGGGCAAGAAAGCGTACGCGCTCATGAAGCGCATCAAGAAGGCCTTCGACCCCGAGACGACGCTGAATCCCGACGTCATCATCACGACGAACGGCCTTGTCTTCATGGAGCACATCAAGTCCATGAAGCCCGTGCACGAGATCGTTGACCGCTGCATCGAATGCGGCTACTGCCAGGTCATGTGCCCGTCGCATCTCCTGACGCTCTCGCCGCGCCAGCGCACGGCCGTGCAGCGCGAGATGAGCCGTTTGCGCCTCACGGGCGAAAATCCGGCGCTCCTCAAGCGCTTCGAGGAAGACTACGCGTACCTCGGCGATGAGACGTGCGCCGTCGACGGCCTCTGCCAGACGACGTGCCCGCTGTCTATCAATACCGGCATGTTCACGAAGGAGCTGCGTCACAGCCACATGACGCCGGCGCGCCTCCACGGCGCGGAAAAGGTCGCGGAGAATTTCGAAGCGACGAGCCGCGCCGTCCGCGTCGCGCTCTCGGGCGCGAACGCCGCGCACACGCTCATCGGCACGCAGCTCATGAAATACCTCGCTGAGCACACGCACACGCTGACGGGCAAGAAGCTCCCGCTCTGGAATCCGCGCATGCCGAAGGCCGGCCATGTGCCCGTCCAGCCTGAGATCAAAGGCGGCGGCCGTCCGCAGATCGTCTATTTCCCGTCGTGCACGACGCGTATGATGGGCCCCGCGAAAGGCGACTACGACCAGCGCCATCTCAGCGCCGTCATGATCGACCTCTGCCAGCGCGCAGGCTACGACGTCATCATCCCGGAGAACATCGCGCGCTACTGTTGCGGCATGCCGTTCGAAAGCGAGGGCATCTTCGAAGTCGCGGACAAGCTCGCGAAAGACCTCGAGGGCGCACTGCTGAAAACGAGCCACGATGGCAAGCTGCCCATCCTCTGCGACATGAGCCCGTGCACATATCGCATGCAGCACCACATGGATGAGCGCTTGCACATTTACGACACGGTCGAATTCCTGCATGATTTCATCATCGACCGCCTGCCCATCCATCAGATCGACCGCACGATCATGCTGCACATGACGTGCTCGTCCGTCAAGATGGGCCTGCAGAAAAAATTCCTCGATATCGCGCAGCGCTGCGTGACAAAGGTCGTCGTGCCGGACAAGGTCACGTGCTGCGGCTTCTCAGGCGACAAGGGCTTCTCCATCCCCGAGCTCAACCAGTCCGCGCTCACGCACCTCAACGAAGCTATCCCGAAAGACTGCGACCACGGCTACTCGAACAGCCGCACCTGCGAAATCGGCCTCTCCGCGAAAGCCGGCTTCCCGTACCAGTCCATCGCCTACCTCGTCGACGAGTGCAGCCGGTAATCAAGCAATTCAAACTTCAGCCTCCCTCACCGAGGGAGGGGGACCGCGTTAGCGGTGGTGGGTGTGGCGAAGGTACGTCATAACAAAATAGATCATCGTCGAGTCGAAGGCAGTCTTCGACTCGATTTTTTTCTCCACATTGTGGTAGAATGAGCGTATCTTTGAATTTTACTCCGAAAAGGGAAATCGATTCATGCTAGAAAGTTTGTTGCTCGGCGTCTTTTCCGTCGCCCTCCTCGGTTGCGTCTTGACCGACACCTCCATCCTGTTTGCGCTGACGTTCGGCCTCGCGCTGTTCTCCGGCTACGCGCTCGCGAAAGGCCATGCGCCGCGCGACGTGCTCGCGATGTGGTGGAGCGGCATCCACACGATCCTGCCGATCCTCGTGACGTTTGTGCTCATCGGCTGCATCACGGCATTCTGGCGCGCGAGCGGCACGATCCCCGCCATCGTCGCGTACGGCGCCGCGCTCGTGTCGCCGAGCGTCTGCGTGCTCGCGACGTTCCTCCTCTGCGCGCTCATGTCCGTGCTCACGGGCACGGCGTTCGGCACGGGCGCGACGATGGGCGTCATCTGCATGACGATGGCGCACGGCGTCGGCGCGTCCGAGCTCTTCGTCGGCGGCGCCATCGTCGCGGGCAGCTATTACGGCGACCGCATGTCGCCGATGTCGACGAGCGCGCTCCTCGTCGCGACGCTCACCGGCACGGACATCTACCAGAACCTCAAAGCGATGCTGCGCACGGCCATCGTGCCTACAATTTTAGCATGCGTTATATATCTTGCACTCGGTTACATTGGGGCGGCATCTGCCGTACTTCAGCCCCCCTCTCCGAGGGGGGAGGGCCACGAAGTGGCAGGGGGTGTGGCGCAGACGATTCTCGCAACCAGCACGACAGACCTGGCGGGGAACGCCATAACAACACTCTTCACACAGTCTTTTGACCTGTCATTTGTGACGCTCCTCCCCGCGCTCCTCATTGTCGTACTCTCGCTGTTCCGCTGGCACGTCCAGCGCATGATGGCCGCGAGCATCGTGGCGGCCGTCATCATCGCCGTCGCCGTGCAGGGCGTCGCACCCCTTGACCTGCCGCGCATCGCCGTCTTCGGCTATGCGCCTGCCGACCCCGCACTCGCAGCCGCCATCGGTGGCGGCGGCATCCTTTCCATGGGGCGCGTCACCGCCATCGTCGGCCTCTCGTCGTGCTACGCCGGCCTGTTCGAGGCGACGGGCTTCCTCCATGCCTTCACGGAGCGCATCGCGCAGCTCGCCACGCGCATCACGCCGTTCGGCAGCATCTTCGTCGCCGGCCTCGGCACAGGGCTCGTCGCCTGCAACCAGACGCTTTCCATCCTCCTGACGCACGACCTCTGCAAAGATGTCGTGCGCGACAAAGCGCAGCTCGCCATCGGCATCGAGAACACCGCCGTCATCCTCTCGCCCGTCATCCCGTGGTCCATCGCCGCCGCCGTCCCGCTCACAGCGACCGGCGCGCCGACCGCCTGCCTCGCCTTCGCCGTGTATCTGTATTTGCTGCCGGTGTGGAATTGGGCGGTTGCGATGCGGAAACGCTGAATAAAAATACCCGATACGAATGTTGCACGATTCGTATCGGGTATTGTATACTAGGGATATGGAGCAGCTACCATCAACGGTAGGCGGTTATGCCTCGCGGAAAGGTCGAAATACACCTTGATGAAACGGGGTGATCAAGTGGAGCAGATGATTCTCATCTTGTTCTTGATGCTTTGCATCCTTGAATTGCTAAAAAAATGACCGCCCCAGGTCTGCAAACTTAGGCGGTCACATCTCTTGAGATAACCATCTAGGCGAGGCAGCCAACCGTCTATCGGTAGCTGTTTCCCTATATCTGTATTCTATACGAATCGCGTGGATTTTTCAAGTGTGAAAACACATATGATGAAATAAATAACGTACCATGTAACAGGAAAGCGGCCGGGCGGCCGCGAAATAACAAGCAGAAAATCTGTCGAACGAAAGGTGATTTCCATGCGTAAAACGATGTTCTCTGCGACGCTGGCCGTCGCGCTCGCCGCCGCCTGCTCCATGCCGCAACATGTATCCGCCGCGCCGCAGCAAGCGGCGACGGATGTCGCGCAGGCTGCGCAAGACGATCCCGCCCTCGCCGCCATCCTCGCGAAGGCCGATGCCGATGCAGCAGCGAAAACGGCGGGCACTTCCGCGCAAAGTGAACTGTCCGCGCCCGCTATCGATGCTGCGGCGCTCGCAGGCGACTGGCAGCTCGCAAAAGTCGACGCGACGGACGCGCCGTATCTCTATGTCGACAGCACGCTCCGTTTCACGGCGGACGGCACGGTCACGATCCATCAGCTGCTCAAGAACCGCGACCGCACGGATGACTGGACGGCAACCGTAACGGGGGCGCAGGACGCGAGCGGCGCGTGGCGCTTCACGCCCGCAGACGAGACCATCACCGTCCGCAGCTACGAAGACCGCCCGGCGGCGAAGACCGACCTCGAAGACCAGATCGCGCCGTGGCTGTTCCGCTACGACGAGGCCGACCGCTACAAGAACCACGACACGCACGAGCGCACGATCCACCGCAGCTACACCGTCACGAAGCTCGACGCGGACACGCTGACCGCCCTCCTCGTCTACAGCGACACGGACGGCTGCGACCCGCGCACCGTCACGCTGACGTACACGCGCGGCCTCCACGTCGTGACGGACGAAGACCACGCGGCGCAAAAAGCGCTCGACACGCCGTGGAAGACATCGAAAGAAGCAGCAGCCGAAGCAGCCGAAAAGGCCAAAGCCGAACAAGCCGCTGCGGAGAAAGCAAAAGCGGAACAAGCAGCTGCAGAGACGGCGAAAGCAGAAACACCAGCAGCAAGCGAAACCGCTCCAACGAAGAGCGCGGATGCGGAGGAAGCCGAACCCATCGACACGCAGCATCCGACGGTTGAAGACGTCAACGCGCAAGCAGGCGGTACGGATGACGTGCCGGAATTGAGGATGACGCTGTGAAGAAGAATTGCAAAAACCAGGACAGCATTCCTTGCCCTATGACAGCGGAAGAACTTAATGCGATGCTCGAACACAGCTACGCACAATCGCTGGAAGGAAAAGGACGTCCAATAGATGAAGTGTTTGATGAGTTGGAGAAAGAAATTATATTGAAAAATAAGTAAGAATGAGTATAATATGAGATAGGATGTGAAAGAATGACGACCGCAGAATTGATTCGATTGCTGAAGAAGCATGGCTGCTATTTGTTTCGCAACGGATCGAACCATGATATTTACAAGAGCCCGTTGACGGGCAAACAGTTTTCTGTTGGTCGCCACATGAAGGAAGAAGTGCGCACGGGAACGTTGAAGAATATTTTGCGTTCTGCGGGCATCGATTTGAATGAAGGAAAGAAGGCGTAAGCGATGAAGTATTTGTACCCAGCGATTTTCACGAAGGAAGAGGACGGCATCATCGTTTCGTTCCCGGATGTCGATGGTGCGTTCACAGACGGTGCGACGATGGCAGAGGCGTATGAGAATGCGGAAGACGTGCTGAATCTCATGTTGATGTCGTATGAAGATGACAGAGAACCCATCTTGCCACCGACCGACCTTGACAAGCTGGAGATTCCTGCGCATTCCATCGCCGCGCTCGTTGCGGCTGACACAGATGCTTATCGTCGCAAAGTTGACACGAAAGCCATCCACAAAAACGTCTCGATTCCGAGCTGGCTCAACACGCTCGCGATAAAACGGAACGTTAATTTTTCGAACGTATTGCAGAATGCGCTGATGAAGGAACTCGGCGTGTCGTCTGCGTGAATTTTTTGCGAAACCTTTTACCGTCGTTTGTTCGGCGGTATTTTTTTTGCCGTTCTTGTGGTAGAATAGAATCCGTATGAGTATGAAACTGTTTGGAAGGGCAGGGACTTTCATGAAAATCACGATCGGCAGCGACCATGGCGCCGTTGCTTTGAAAGATGAAGTCAAGATGGTGCTCGCGGAGTACGGTGACATCGAGGTGACGGATGTCGGCACGTTCGGCACGACGTCGGTTGATTACCCGGACATCGCGGAAAAAATCTGCGCGGACGTCACGAGCGGCAAGTCGGACCGCGGCATCGCGCTCTGCGGCACGGGCATCGGCATCTCGATCGCCTGCAACAAGATCAAGGGCATCCGTTGCGCGCTCTGCACGGACGTCTACTCCGCGAAGATGTCGCGCAAGCACAACGACGCGAACGTGCTCGCGATGGGCGGGCGCGTGACGGGCTTCGGCCCAGCAGGCGAAATCGTCCGCGCCTGGGTCGAGACGGGCTTTGACGGCGGCCGCCACGAACGCCGCGTGAACAAAATCATGGCGCTTGAGAAGAAATAAAGCTAGCTAACTTCAGCTTCCCTCTCAGAGGGAGGGGGACCGCGAAGCGATGGAGGGAGTAGCGCCGTAACGGCTTTACTCCCTCAGTCAGCTTCGCTGACAGCCCCCTCTAGGAGGGGGCCTGGATATGATGATTTCTTGCTGAATGTACGAGGAGGATACCTACATGAGCCTGATGGAAGAACTGAAGCAGTCGGACCCCAAGGTTTTCGAAGCGATTGATCAGGAATTGAATCGCCAGCGCACGAAGCTGGAGCTCATCGCGTCGGAGAACATCGTGTCAAAAGCGGTGCTCGAGGCGCAGGGCAGCGTGCTCACGAACAAGTACGCCGAAGGCTATCCCGGCAAGCGCTACTACGGCGGCTGCGAGTACGTCGATGTCGTCGAGCAGCTCGCCATCGACCGCGCGAAACAGCTTTTCGGCGCGGAATACGCGAACGTCCAGCCGCATTCCGGCGCGCAGGCGAACATGGCCGTGTTCTTTGCGCTTCTCCAGCCCGGCGACACCGTCATGGGCATGAACCTCACGGACGGCGGCCACCTCACGCACGGCTCGCCTGTCAACATGAGCGGCAAATATTTCAAGATCGTGCCGTACGGCGTGCGCAAGGAAGATGAGCGCATCGACTATGACGAGCTCGAGCGCATCGCGAAAGAGTGCCAGCCGAAGCTCATCGTCGCGGGCGCGTCTGCCTATGCGCGCGTTATCGACTTCGAGCGCATGGCGAAGATCGCGCACGGCGTCGGCGCTTATCTCATGGTCGACATCGCGCACATCGCCGGCCTCGTCGCTGCCGGCCTCCATCCGAGCCCCGTGCCGTACGCTGACGTCGTCACGACGACGACGCACAAGACGCTGCGCGGCCCGCGTGGCGGCATGATCCTCTGCAAGGACGCCGAGTTCGGCAAGCAGTTCAACAAGGCGATCTTCCCCGGCATCCAGGGCGGCCCGCTCATGCACGTCATCGCAGCGAAAGCCGTCGCGCTCGGCGAGGCGCTCCAGCCGTCGTTCAAAGCGTACGCGCAGCAGGTCGTCAAGAACGCGAAAGTCCTTGCGGACGAGCTCACGGCCGATGGTTTCCGCATCGTCACGGGCGGCACGGACAACCACCTCATGCTCGTCGACCTCACGAGCAAGCACCTCACGGGCAAAGAGGCGCAGAACCTCCTCGACGCCGTGAACATCACGGTCAACAAGAACACGATCCCGTTCGAGCCGCTGTCCCCGTTCGTCACGAGCGGCATCCGCCTCGGCTCGCCGGCGCTGACGACGCGCGGCTTCAAAGAGGCCGACATGAAGGAAGTCGCCGACATCATCGCGCTCGTCCTCGACCATCCCGAGGACGCGGCAGCGAAAGAACAGGCAAAAGCACGCGTCGCGGCGCTCTGCAAGAAATATCCTCTTTATGAATGAGGATACGAAGACGAAATCCGTCCGCCATCTTACCGCATCTTTTCCGCTCCCTCTGCGTCGTCAAATCCTCGACGTAGCTCTGCTACGCCTTGCGGTTTGACTCCTTGATGGAACGAAAAATCTGCGGCAATCTGGTCGTCCGTCTTTCATCATCGTATCCTGAAGGAGCTTTGAACACAAATGCCAGAAGAATTACACGTCCATCTCATCGACCACCCACTCATCCAGCACAAGCTCACGCTCATGCGCGAGAAGGAGACGGGCACGAAAGATTTCCGCGAGCTCCTCGAAGAGATCGCGATGCTCATGACGTATGAGATCACGCGGGACTTCCCGCTGAAGGACAAAGCCATCGAGACGCCCGTCGCGAAGTGCACGGGCAAGGTCCTCGCCGGCAAGAAGGTCGGTGTCGTGCCAATCCTGCGCGCCGGCCTTGGCATGATGAACGGCGTCGTCCGCATGATCCCGGCGGCGCGCGTCGGCCACATCGGCCTCTACCGCGACCCCGAGACGCTGAAGCCGGTCGAGTACTATTGCAAGCTGCCGAGCGACGTCGCGGAGCGCACGCTTATCGTCACCGACCCGATGCTCGCGACGGGCGGCAGCTCGGCGGCAGCGCTCGAGCTCCTGAAGCAGAAAGGCGCGAAGTCCATCACGCTCATGTGCCTTGTCGCCGCGCCGGAAGGCATCCGCGTCGTCAACAAAGAACATCCCGACGTCCCCATCTACGTCGCAGCCATCGACGATCACCTGAATGATAAAGGCTACATCGTCCCGGGTCTCGGCGACGCCGGCGACCGCATCTTCGGCACATTGTAAAGCCGTAGAAAGGCTCGCAACCTTCAGCCTCCCTCTCCGAGGGAGGGGGACCGCGAAGCGGTGGTGGGTGTGGCGAAGGTCATGCCTGACTGATGCGAATTTTTAGAGTCGAAGGAAGTCCTTCGGCTCTTTTTCTATGCCAATTTTCCGAGGAAAGCAGGAAACTTCTCACGAATGTCGAAATTCTTCGTAAATGCACCATTGGGGAGCCGCATGAAAGCCATGTATTTTCGTTTGAAAGAGAGTAAGGAAGGGAGTCTTGCCTTATACCTTCCATGGGTGGGAAAGCAGCCGTGATGGGTGCGCGGAAAAGCCTCGTCACGCGGATGATCGGCATGGTGCTCGCGGTCATCGCCGTCGCGTGCATCCTCATCGCGGTCATCGGCGTGACGTCGTCGCGCAGCATGATCAACGACATGACAGAAGAGGAACTGCACGTCGCGACGACGCAGCTCGCGAGCCAGGCGACGAACGAATACGACGGCGACTGGGCGTTCCAGAACGGCGACCTCTACAAGGGCGGCGAAAACGTCCAGGCGGAACTTACGGAAGAGATGGACGCGCTCAAAGCGGACACGCACATCGAGTACTCGCTGATTTACGGAAAGACGCGCGCAGCTTCGACCATCAAGGACCAGATCGGCAAAGACGTCTCCGACGCGGTCGCACAGACCGTGCTCGGCGGCAAAGCGTATTTCAACCCGGACGTCGTGATCGGCGGCGAACCGTACTACGGCTACTATCTGCCGCTGAAAAATGACGACGGCACGATCGTCGGCATGGCGTTCACGGGCCGGCCGGCCGCTGACATCCAGGCGGCCATCTTTGGCATGGCGGTGAAAGAAGGCCTCGTGACGGTCGTCGTGCTCGTGCTCATCGCGCTTGCGGGCTTCGCGGCGAGCAAGCCGCTCCATGCGGCCATGGACCGCATCAACGGATCCGTCGAGCAGATGGCGGGCGGCAATTTCGCTATCGACATCGACCCGGCTGCCGTTGCGCGCAGCGACGAGATCGGCGAGCTCAACCGCTCGATGGAGCTCATCGCGGAAAAGCTCTCGGCGGCCATCCGCACGATTGCGGAGCTCAGCGCCCGCGTGCGCCAGGCCGGCGACGACATGAGCGGCTCGGCCGTGAAGGCGAACCAGGCGATGCAGCAGGTCTCGCACGCCGTCGAGGAAATCGCGCACGGCGCGCAGGATCAGGCTGAGAGCGTGCAGAAGAGCGCCGGCGTCAAGGACATCGAGGAATCGACGAGCGCCATCAAGGCCGTCGCCGACCAGACGAACCTCTTGTCTCTCAACGCCTCCATCGAGGCTGCGCGCGCCGGCGAGGCCGGCCGCGGCTTCGCCGTCGTCGCGACCGAGATCCAGAAGCTCGCGACGCAGTCGCAGGACGCCGTCGCGCACATCAACGAGATCGTCGCGCGCCTCGCGCAGTCGAGCGCGGAATCCGCCGAGAGCATGGATGCCCTGCGCACGGCGTTCGCGGCGCAGAACGAAGGCATCGGCGGCGTCCGCGAGAACCTCGCGAGCATGACGAAGGGCGCGG
This sequence comes from Selenomonas sp., assembly GCF_022771645.1. Classification (GTDB taxonomy): domain Bacteria; phylum Bacillota; class Negativicutes; order Selenomonadales; family Selenomonadaceae; genus Selenomonas_C. The sequence continues at coordinate 3,341 of NZ_JALFCU010000041.1, read as the reverse complement.
ACGCCGTCGCGGAAGCCGCGACGAAGACCGCCGGCCTCTCGCAGGGCATGGACGACGCGAAGAACCGTCTGACGAACGAGATCGAAGGCCTCTCCGCCATTTCGGAAGAGAACGCCGCCTCGACGGAAGAGACGAGCGCGTCGATGAACGAGCTCGCCACGAGCTTCCAGACGATCGAGACGGCCGCCGACGAGCTCAAGACGCTCGCCGCACAGCTCGATGACGAGCTGAAGTTCTTCAAAGTCAAGAAAGTGTAAGACTTTTCCCAAAGGGGTTGTTGCACAAATGTGCAGCAGCCTCTTTTTTCATGCAAATATTTTTGTGGGACGCACGGCCTTGAGGCTCTTGCGAAATTTTTATCATAACGATTTCGTATCTCTGGGATAGCAAACCGTTTCTTTACGATGGACGTGTGTGCGCGTATGATAAAGCCATGCTTCGCGAATGAAACAGTCGCGAGAGCGGAAAACGTTTTTGCACGAGTGAAATGAAACGGAGGAGAAGGTCATGAAGAAGCTGTTTGCACTCTGTACGATGCTCATTTTCTGCGTCAGCTTGCTCGCGGGCTGCGGTGGATCGCAGCAGGCGAGCTCGGGCTCGGGTTCGGGCTCCGGGGATTACCATGGCGCGCTGAAGGGCGTCGCGCTCACGGTCGGCACGTCCGGCACGTACGCGCCGTTCTCGTATTTCAAGGAAGACGGCACGACGCTGACGGGCTACGATCTCGCGCTCCTCGAGAAGCTGCAGGGCATCCTCGGGTTCGAGATCAAAGACGGCACGATCAAGGACATGGACTACGGCCCCTTGGGCACGTCGCTGAGCCAGGGGCAGCTCGACATCGGCGCCGCCGCGCTCTGCGCGACGGACGAGCGCAAGAAGAACATGGATTTCTCGGACGTCTACTATGATGCCGGCATCGTCGTCATCGTCGCGAAGAACAACGAGACGATCAAGAGCGTCGAAGACCTGAAGTCCGGCAAGTACAAGGTCGCTGTCCAGACGGGGTGCGCGGCGTATGAGTACGCGTCGAAGGAACTGCCGGCGGAATGCCTCCAGTCGTTTGACTCGCAGGCGCTCGCGTACAAGGCCGTCGAGGACGGCCAGGCGGATGCGACGCTCTACGACCAGCCGGGCACGGCCTACGGCATCAAGACGGGCAAGCTCAATGTGAAGATCGTCGGCGACGAATTCTTCAAAGGCCAGGCGCCGTACACGATCGCGTTCTCGAAGAACATCGTGAAGAAATATCCGGACATCATCAACCAGTTCAATGCGGCGCTGAAAGAGCTCAAGGAAAATGGCACGCTCGACCAGCTGAAGAAAGAATACGTGGACTAATTTCCCCTGCCTCCCTCTCCGAGGGAGGACAGGCGCGGAGCGAAGCGCAGCGCCAGGTGGGTGTCGCCTGTACTTCATAACAATGTGCAGGCAGTCACAAATCGCCGGTGCGCGCACGCCTGAAAAGCCTGCCAAAGGAGTGTGAATCTATATGGATGCAGCAGTTGTTTCTGCCGTCCTGCCGATGCTCGTCAAAGGATTCTACATCACGATGGAGATCGCCATCATCGGCATCCTGCTGGGCTTCGTGCTCGGCGCGGCGAGCGGCTATGCGCTCCAGAGCGGGAACCGCGCGGCGCAGGCGGTCGCGGGCGTCTATGTCTGGATCATCCGCGGCACGCCGATCGTCGTGCAGGCGCTGTACGTGTACTTCGTCGTGCCGGCGATGATCTCTTTGGCGCAGGGCGAGCAATATGTGCTCGACAGCACGATCGCGGGCATCATCGTCATCACGGTGAATGCGGGCGCGTTCATCTCGGCCATCGTCAAGGGCGCTTTGGAAAGCGTCGACGTCGGCCAGATCGAGGCGGGCTATGCGCTCGGCCTCACGAAGCGCGAGGTGCTGTTCCACATCATCATCCCGCCCGCGTTCAAGGTGATGCTGCCGGCACTGTTCAACCAGTTCATCATTTCCGTCAAGGATACGGCGATACTCTCGATCATCTCGGTGAACGAGATCACGCGCCAGACGCAGAACTACGTGGCGAGGACGTACAACACGATCCCGGCGTACACGATGTGCGCGGTGTTCTACCTCGTGCTGCTCTCGGCGCTCATGGTCTTGCAGCACGTCGTGGAAAACCGTCTGAAGAAATGAGGTGCGCGTTATGGAAGCCAAAAACGTCGTGCTCTCCGTCGAGCATCTCGTGAAATCGTTCGGCGATCTCGAAGTATTGAAAGACATCAATCTCGCGGTGCACGAGGGCGAGGTCGTCTGCATCATCGGGCCGTCCGGCTCGGGAAAGAGCACGCTGCTGCGTTGCATCAACCAGCTTGAGCAGCCGACGGGCGGCGCGATCAAGTACCATGGCGACGACATGCTCGCGGAGGGCGCGGACATCCGCGCGTTCCGCGAAAAGGTCGGCATGGTGTTCCAGCGGTTTAACTTGTTCCCGCTGAAGACGGTGCTCGGCAACATCACGCTTGCGCCGGTCCTCACAGGTCACAAGAAAAAAGCGGAAGCCGAGCAGCTTGCCATGGAGCTCTTGAAAAAAGTCGGCCTCGAAAGCAAGGCGGACGCGAAGCCCGCGATGCTCTCGGGCGGCCAGCAGCAGCGCGTGGCGATCGCCCGCGCGCTCGCGATGGAGCCGGAGGCGCTGCTGTTCGACGAGCCGACGTCGGCGCTCGATCCCGAGCTCGTCGGCGAGGTGCTCACCGTCATGAAGTCGCTCGCCGAAGGCGGCATGACGATGGTCATCGTCACGCATGAGATGGCGTTCGCGCGCGACGTCGCCGACCATGTCGTCTTCATGGCGGATGGCTACATCGTCGAGGAAGGGCCGCCAGCGGAATTTTTCGCCCATCCGAAGGAAGAGCGCACGAAAGCCTTTCTTTCGCGCTTCTTGGATGGCTGATGTTTCACAGAAAGGAGGCGCGCCATGGCACCTGTTCCCGATTTTCCCAGCTTTCCCGCTGAGGATCATTTCGTCATCACGATCAACCGCGACTTCGGTAGCCTCGGCCGGCCGATCGCACGGCGGCTCGCGCAGCTTCTCGGTGTCGAGTTTTACGACCGCGACATCGTCGAGGCGACGGCAAAGCGGCTGAACAAGCCGATCTCCGTCATCAGCGATGCCGAGGAGCAGAAGGCGTCCGGATTTTTCCGCATGCTGTTCCCGCTCGGCCGCACGACGGCGCCGCATCAGAAGACGCTGTTCGAGACGCAGGCCGCGTTCATCCAGCAAGTCGCGTCGACGCAATCGTGCATCGTCGTCGGCCGCTGCGCGGACTACGTGCTGCGCGACCATCCGAACGCGATGAACGTTTTCATCTATGCGCCGTAC
>NZ_JALFCU010000024.1 GCF_022771645.1 Selenomonas sp. | reverse complement strand
AACGTGAGTGCGCATAACTCAACCGGCAACTTCCTATCCTCCCAGCCCGTCACCAGGCAAGTACTTTCGGCCTCTGGATGCTTAACTACTGTGTTCGGTATGGGAACAGGTGGAACCATCCAGGCATCATCACCGGATATGTGAAAGAACTTCTGTTCTCTCAAAACTATACAGAAGAAAACGCCATGCTGGACATTCTAGTGACTCACTAGCTCAACTGGCAGAGCAACTGACTCTTAATCAGTAGGTTCGGGGTTCGATTCCCCGGTGGGTCACCATTTTTTTATGGCCCGGTAGTTTAGTTGGTTAGAATGCCGCCCTGTCACGGCGGAGGTCATGGGTTCAAGTCCCATTCGGGTCGCCATTTTGTTTATTTCGGCGAGTTTTACTCGCCGTTTTGAAGCCTCGGTAGCTCAGTCGGTAGAGCAGGGGACTGAAAATCCCCGTGTCAGTGGTTCGATTCCGCTCTGAGGCACCATTTTATGCTGACAGAGCTCAATTGGCAGAGCAGCTGACTTGTAATCAGCAGGTTGTAGGTTCGATTCCTATTGTCAGCTCCATTTTCGGGACATTGCGGGTGTAGCTCAATGGTAGAGCCCCAGCCTTCCAAGCTGGTCACGTGGGTTCGATTCCCATCACCCGCTCCAAATCGCAATGCCGGGGTGGCGGAACTGGCAGACGCAACGGACTTAAAATCCGTCGGTAGGAGACTACCGTACCGGTTCGATTCCGGTCCTCGGCACCACCTTGCATGATACACTCTTTTATGGTATAATCTCTTTATTCGCGGTCGTGGCGAAATTGGCAGACGCGCTAGCTTCAGGCGCTAGTGATAGCAATATCATGGAGGTTCAAGTCCTCTCGACCGCACCAACTTTGATCATCACTTACAACTTGATATACCGCGGTCGTGGCGGAATTGGCAGACGCGCTACTTTGAGGGGGTAGTGAGCGAAAGCTCATATGGGTTCAAGTCCCATCGACCGCACCATACTCTCGCGGTTGTGGCGGAATTGGCAGACGCGCTACTTTGAGGGGGTAGTGAACGAAAGTTCATATGGGTTCAAGTCCCATCAACCGCACCATTTGGCATTTAGCTCAGGCATTGGCCTGGGCTTTTTTGATGCACATTTTGCGCTTGACAAGATGGGCGGAGCGCTTTATACTACCAAATAGTTAGCTTACTAACTTCATACATGAAAGGAGCATGCGATGCGACGGGAGAGTATGCCGACGCTCAGGGAGCTTGAGGAGCACAAAAAAATCGTTCCCGAGATTGATCCGGCGTCGGTCGTGGCGATGCTGGAGATCCGGCAGGCAGGCGAGCAGGTCGCGGAGCAGATCCTCGATGTGCTGCAACGCGACTATCATCTGTCAGAGGGAAAGTTCTGCGTGCTCATCGTGCTGCACCAGCATCCGGAGGGTATCGCGCCGTCGCAACTTGCTGCGCGCGTCGGCGTGGCGCGGGCGACGATCAGCACGATGCTGCAACGGTTGGAAAAATCCGGCGACGTCGTGATCGAGGAGGACGCGGAGGACCGCCGCGGCAAGCGCGTGCGGCTGACAGCGAAAGGACGCGCGTTCATGGCGGAAGTGCTGCCGCCGCATTACCTGCGCGTCACGAAATTGATGGAGAAGTTGACGCAAGAGGAACAAGAAGAACTCATTCGGTTGTTGCGGAAATTGGCGGGAGAGTAAAGTAGCAAAGCCTTCCCCTCAGGGGAAGGGGGACCGCGAAGCGGTGGATAAGCAGACACACGGCGCTTTAGCGCCGATGTGGTCGCTTATGCCGCTTGCGGCTGAGGGTCCCCTGTAGGACAGAAGAGTTTGCATGTCCTATGTTGCGCGGGTGCGCGCTCGAACGTCATGCTTGGAGGACGTGCGCGCACCGGCGATATGTTACGTCATGCGAATTGTAAAGCCGTACAAGCGACCCGCTCCTGGCGCTGCACTTCGTTCCGCGCCTGTCCTCTCCCAAGGGGAGAGGCTGCCGGTTGACAGATTTTGCTTATATAGTTCGTATGCGAATTAAAGGAAGGAAGATTTTACGATGAATGCGAGACAGAAAGCGGAGCGGACGGGGCTGTTGTTCCTGGCGCTGCTCTTGATCGGCGGTGCGGTGCTGATGTACCGCGGCAATGATGCGGTGGCGCTCGGCGCGTCGGAGAAGGAAGGCATCCTGACGGCGGAGCAGGTGAAGATGGCATTTCATTCCGTGAGCGGCCGCCTCGTGAAGGTACACGTGACGGAGGGCGATGTCGTGAAAAAAGGCGATGTCGTCATGGAGATCGATGCGAAGGACACGGATCTTGCGATCAAGAAGACGAAGGCGCAGATCGCGCAGCTCGATGCGCAGATCGCGTCGACGTCGGGCGCGCAGGCCGTGAATTACCTGAAGGCGGACAATGACGAGACGCAGTCGTTCCGTCAGATCGACCAGCAGCGCGCAGCGGTGGCGGGTGCGCAGGCGACGCTCCGGAATGCGCAGCTCGATTATGACCGCAAGGCCTCGCTCGTCGAGGCGGGCGCGATTGCGCAGTCGCAGCTCGATGATGCGACGATGACGCTGAATGTGGCGCAGGCGGGCGTCGAGCAGCAGCAGCAACTCTTGGACAAGCTCCTCGCAGGTGCGCAGGACACGGGCGCGACGGATGGCATTGCGCTGCCGACGATCGCGCAGGAACGTGCGAGTGCGGCGAACATGAGCAACGATGTCGCGGCGCTCGAAAGCCAGCGGCAGGCGCTCGTCGTGGCGCTCGAAGAGCTTGAGACGCAGAAGGAACGCCTGACGCTGCGCGCGCCGGAAGACGGCAAGATTTTGAAGGTGCTGTCGAAAGAGGGCGAAATGGTCTCGGCTGGCACGCCGGTCGTGCTCTTAGAGAGCAACCGCAGCTACTATGATATTTATCTCTCGGAAGAGCAGGCCGCGGGACTCGCGGAGGGCGATGAGGTCACAGGCGTGACGGTCGCGGGCAAGAAGCAGGTCAAAGGGACAATCCAATTGCTGACGCAGGCGCCGGGCTTTGCAGACCTCAAGCAGTCGCGCGAAAAAGGCCAGGCGGATTTGTCCGCGTTCCAGGTCCGCATTTATATTGAACCGACGGACGGCGTCGTACCGGGGATGACGATCGGGGTGAAGGGACTGTAACGCGCTCGCGGAGTGCATACGTACCCGGCGCGACGTGAATGCCCAACGGAATCCGGAAGGCGAAGCGCGGTACGTCTTGCTGGCGCATGGGCAGCCCAGCCCCGCCAAACGGATTCCTTTTGGGCATCCCCGTCGCGCTCGAAGTCACAGGATGTGGTCGCGGAAGCGCCTCGCTGTCCGTGGGAGGTAAGGTGGTAGATTTTGGAAGCGTTTTTGAATGCTCTGAAGAGCGAGCTGAAGTTCCTGTTTTCCGGCAAGGGCATGCCGTACGAGAAGGTGTGCTTGCTCGTCGCGATGGTGGTGACGGTGATCCTCTCGGTGCTGCTGTCGGGCAATTTTGCGAAGGATGCGAAGGTCGTCGTCATCGACCTCGACAACAGCGCGTACACGCGGGAGCTCATCACGCGCATCGACGCGTCGGAGTACATGCAGGTGACGGCGGTCATCAACACGCCGACGGATCCGAAGAAGCTCTTTTATCAGGACAAGGCCGTGGCCGTGCTGTATTTCCCGCGCGATCTCGAGAAAAATCGCTTCACGGGCTCGGCGTCGAACATCGGCGTGTTTTATGACAACACGAAGACGGCGCAGACGGCGAACATCAAGGAGGCGATGAACGAGCTTCTGGCGCTCGACAATGCAGCGGCGCAAGGCGATGTGGGCTCGACGAATGACAGCGTCGCGGGGCAGGTGCAGCTCGCGGACCGGCGGCTGTTCAACCCGCAGGAGTCGACGAGCAATACGGAGACGCTGGGCTTCCTGTTTTTCTTTGGATCGATGTTCTTCACGTTCGCGACGATCGGCATGGGGCCGCGCCTGCGGCTGACGCATGAGATGGATCCGCTCGTGGAAAAGGGGACGCCGTGGGAGATCATCGCGCGCCTTGTGCCGTACGCGTGCTGCCTCATCGTGTCGTTCGTCGCGGGCATGGCGGTGCTCAGAGTCTGGGGCGACCTCAATGTGTCGGGCAGCCTCGTGGCGTTCCTCTTCACGCAGGTGTTTTACGTGTTGACGGTCGGCATGCTCAGCGTGTCGTTCGGCTGGACGGCGGCGAACCCGGGCATCGCGTCGAGCCGCATGATCCTCTTCATCCCGGGCGGCTTCATCCTCGGCGGCATGACGGGGCCGGTGACGTATTACTCGGACTGGGTCGTGCATGTGTCGCACGTGTTCCCTTTGACGTGGGAGTTCCATTTCCAGCGCGACATCATCGCGCGCGGCGCGGGGCTCGGAGACATCTCGGCGCTCTTCGGCGCGTTCCTCGTCTACATGACGGGCGCGGCGGCACTCCTCTGCTGGCGGTTCTACGGCGAGCGGCGGAAGCATTTTGCACAAAAGCGCAAGGAAGAGCGTGCGCATCAGAAGATGCAGGCATGGGGCAAGCAGATGGCGCAGGAAAGCGCGTTGGCCGCGGGAAAGGAAGGCTGAGGCATGGCAGAAAACAGCAAGTCCGCAGAAGAATACATCGCAGAAATCCGGAAACGCAAGCCGCAGGAGGTTCACTGCGACCGCATCCTCGTGCCGACGGATGGCTCGGGGCAGGCGTTCAAGGCCGTGGGCGAGGCGATCCATCTCGCGGCGGTGACGGACGCGGAGCTGACGCTGCTCATGGTCGTGAACTACGATGCCGAGGTCGCGGCCTTCGAGCAGGTGAGCCTCAGCGGCTATGTGCCGGCGGAGCTCGAGGTCGCAGCGTGGCATTTCCTCGCCGACCTCATGCACGTCATCCCGCCGGAGATCTCGGCGCACCCGCGCGTCGAGGCCGGCAACCCGGCGGACGTGATTATCGATGTAGCGAACGAGGAGGAAAGCGACCTCATCGTCATGGGCTCGCGCGGGCTCGGCACGCTCGGCGGCCTGTTCACGGGCAGTGTCTCAGCGGCCGTGCTCGAGGCCGCGCCGTGCCCCGTGTTGCTCTGCAAGGGGATGCCGGACGACTGGGAAGACGACGAGAATTATCTGCCAGTGGAAGAATAAAGCTGTACGGACGCTTGGATTCACGGCAAAAAACAGGGCTGTTGCAATAGCGAAAAATCGCTCATTGCAACAGCCCTGTTTTGTTCAATGTTCGCTGTCTGCGCCGTAATCCGTCGTTCGTGCGTAGTTGATGTATTCCTGCACGATCTCCGGAATCTCTTTCGTGTCTGTGAATTTTTTCTTGCGCGCCTTGTGGATCTCCTCGCAGGCGAGCTCGAGCGCGCGTTCGTAGAGATGGATCGTGTCGATGGCGGCTTCGACGCCGCGCGCGCCGTAGATGTCGCCGAGGTTCATGAGGCCGTCGTAATCTTGTTCGAGCGCGTCCAGCATGACGTCGCGTGTCATAACTTTTTTCAGCATGATGATCTCCCCTTTTATCCGCCGCGTCTGTCTGTTCTTTTGTGCGGCTCTGATGGTTTTTATTCGACTTGGGTCGCAAATTTCCTGCCGTACAGGGAAACGATAACTAATTGGAATCATTCGCGCCGCCTCCATTGACGCACGCCGCGCGTTGCAATATAATAAAAAGATAAGGAATCGGAGGTGGACGCGATGGCGGTGAATTCCAAGGACGCAGAACGCGCCGTGGAAACATTCCTGAAAGCAGTCGGTGTCGATATGGAGGAACAAAATATGCGGCGGACGCCCGCGCGCGTTGCGGAGATGTACGCGTATCTCTTCGGCGGGCTCGGGCGCGATCCGGCCGAGGCGTTCGGGCCGCCGATCGCTGCGGACGCGGGCGGCCTCATCGCCGTGCGCGGCATCCCGTTTTTCTCGATGTGCGAGCATCACCTCGTGCCGTTCTACGGCACGGTCGACATCGTCTATGCGCCCGCGGGCGGCCGCATCGCGGGCTTCAGCCGGTTCGTTGAGGCCGTGGAGATCGCCGCACATCGTCCCCAGCTCCAGGAGCGCCTCACGCAAGACATCGCGGACGCCGTCCAGCGCGGCCTCGGGGCCTCTGGCGTCCTCGTCCTCTGCCGCGCGACGCAGCTCTGCATGACGCTGCGCGAAGGCGGCAGCTACGGCACGGAAACGACGACGAGCGCATCGCTCGTCGGAAACGACGACGAGCGCATCGCTCGGCGCGTTTGCGACCGACAACGCCGCGTGCCAGCAAGCTTGGATGATGGTCGGCTCAAAGGAGGAGCACGCATGAACATGATAAAGCCTTGTCCCGTCCACACCTATCATTTCCCCGATGGCAAAACGCTGACCGTCGGCAAGCAGACGCTCGTCATGGGCATCCTCAACGTCACGCCGGACTCGTTCTCGGATGGCGGAAAATTTGACACGGTGGACGCCGCGCTCGCGCACATGAACGAGATGGTCGCGGCGGGCGCCGACCTCATCGACGTCGGCGCGGAGTCGACGCGGCCGGGCTCGGCCGCGCTCACGGATGATGAGGAGCAGGCGCGGCTGCTGCCGATGCTTGAGGCGCTGCTCCCCGCGTGCCCTGTGCCGATCTCCGTCGACACGTACCACTCCGCGACGGCGCGGATCGCCGCGCGGATGGGCGCGCATATATTGAACGACATCTGGGGCTTGCAGTACGACGGCGAGCCGGAAGGCTCGATGGCGCGCGTCGCGGCCGAGACGGGCCTCCCCGTCATCGTCATGCACAACCAGCACGGCAAAGCGTATGATGGGGATGTCATCGCTGCCATGCAAGCGTTTTTCCAGCGGTCGCTCGCCATCGCACATGACGCGGGCGTCAAGGACGCGCAGATCATCCTCGACCCCGGCATCGGCTTCGGCAAGGACACACAGACGAACCTCGTCGTGCAGCAGCGGCTCGATGAGCTGTTGGTCGTGAACGGCGTGCGCTACCCGATGCTGTTCGCCGCGAGCCGCAAGCGCTTCATCGGCGACACTTTGGGCCTTTCGACGGACGAGCGCATGGAGGCGACGGGCGCGGCGCATGTTGTCGCCATCACGCGCGGCGCGGACATGGTGCGCGTGCACGACGTTCTCCCCATCGCGCGCATGTGCCGCATGACGGATTTCCTCGTCGGACGCAGGACGTACGCGCCGGCGTGAGCGATAAAATTTTTTGATGGGATGTGAAACCATGCTGAAAACCACGGAAAAGCTCGACCGCATCGCGCTCTCGGGCATGAAATTCTACGGCTACCACGGCTGCCTGACGGAAGAGCGCGCGCACGGGCAGGAGTTCTACGTCGACGTGAACCTCGCGCTGTCGCTGCGGCGTGCGGGCAAGAGCGACGAGCTCAAGAACACGGTGAACTACGCCGCCGTCTTCGAGATCGTCAAGAGCATCGTCGAAGGGCAGAGCTACCACCTCATCGAGGCCGTCGCCGAGCGCATCGCCGATACGGTGCTCGAGCGCTACCCCGAAGTCCGCACGATCGAAGTCACCGTGCACAAGCCGTCCGCGCCGCTCCCGGGCAACTTCCAGGACGCGGCCGTGACCATCCAGCGCAGCCAGAAAACGGCGGAAGCGCCGGCAGCGGAAGCGAAACCGGCAGCCGCTGCGGACACAGCGAAAACAGGAGCACCAACCACATGATCCTCAGCCTCTCCATCGGCGCCAACCTCGGCCGCAGGGCATGGGCCCTCCGCGAAGCCATCCGGCGCATCGCGGGGCTTCCCGGGACGCGCCTTTGGGGCGCGTCCTCTTTTTATGAGACGGCCCCGTGGGGGAACGTTGACCAGCCGCCATTCCTCAACGGCGCCGTGCAGGTCGAGACGGAGCTCACCCCCGAGGCATTCCTCCGCCAGACGCAAGCCATCGAGAAGGGCCTCGGCCGCGTGCGCCACGAACACTGGGGCGCGCGCACGATCGACATCGACCTCGTCTACGCCGTCGAGTGCGTGGACACAGCGGACGGCGCAGGACAGCCACCCGCGGCAGGCATCGGAGGTCCTGACGGCACGACGCGCGTCATCCATCGCAACACGGAGGAATTGCGGCTCCCGCATCCCTATCTCCTCGAACGCGCCTTCGTCCTCGAGCCGCTCAGAGAGCTCGCACCTGCCCTCGTGCTCGCGGGGCAACCGATCTCATATTGGTGCAAAAAAAACGCCGCACAAGACGTGCGACGCGCAGCCGAGCTCGCCGACCCGTGGCCGCTCCAGATGATCGCGTGCGTAGCAAAAAATCGCGGCATTGGGAAGGACGGGGAGCTCCTGTTTCATATCAAAGAGGATATGGAATATTTCAAGCGGCAGACAAAGACCGACGGCAGCGTCGTCATCATGGGTCGGCGGACGTGGGAAAGTCTGCCGCATCCGCTACGCGGACGGTTGAATGTTGTGCTGTCAAGAACGTTGGCAGGGGATATGCCTTCGCCGTTACCATCGTGCGACGAGTTCGTGCCTACCTTCGACACACCTCCAGTCGCCCTTCGGGCGCCAGCCCCCTCGGAGAGGGGGCCAGTCATTACCAGCCCCCCTCCCCGAGGGGGGGCGGACCGCGAAGCGGTGGGGGGTGTGTGCCCCTGCGAGCATAACAATGTCATCGTTGTTTCTTGTACGGCAAGCCTTTTTCAATTGCTCGAACAACTCTGGCGCGACCAGCCGCACCGCCCGTTTTGGGTCGTCGGCGGCGGGGAAATGTATCGTGCGCTGCTCCCGTACACGCGTCGCATCCTCCTCACAGAAGTCGACGCCGCCCCCGCCGCCGACACGTTTTTCCCTGCGCTCGACGGCTTTGACTGCATCAAAAAAAGCCCGGCGCAGACGGCGGGCGTGATGTTTGCTGAGTATCTTCGAAAAAACATCTGTTGCGGAACGTGACGAGTCCGGAAGCCTCTCCCTCCGGGAAAAGCAGACGCACGGCGCTTTTGCGCCTATGCGGTCGATTTATCCTTTAGGTCGTGGTGCCGAGCGTAGCGAGGCGGAGCGGGTGTCGAAGGTAGGCCGATACAAATCGCACGATTGTATCGGCGAAGGAAGAAAAAAGAGAAGGATATCCTTCGCCCAAACAATCGTGCAAGTTGTTACATCCTACCTTCGCCACCCTTTCCGCCTCGCATTCGCTCGGCACCTTCCCCGGAGGGGAAGGCTGCTGTATATGCAACTTTCCGCAACAGAAAGAAATGGAACGCAAAATAGAATCGTCTTCTGCAATAACCAAGAAAGGATTCTCCATGGAAATCTTCCACAACGACTGGGCGCCGCTCCTCACGCCCGAGCTCGAAAAGCCCTACTACAAGAAGCTCCGCGCCTTCCTCATCCACGAATACCGCACGACGCGCGTGTACCCGGACATGTTCGCAATTTTCAATGCGCTCCACTACACGAGCTACGCCGCGACGAAGGTCGTCATCCTCGGCCAAGATCCGTACCATGGCCCGGGGCAGGCGCACGGGCTGTCGTTTTCCGTGCTGCCCGGCGTACAGCCGCCGCCGAGCCTCCAAAATATTTTCCAGGAGCTCCACGACGACCTCGGCTGCACGATCCCGAACAACGGCTGCCTGAAACCGTGGGCCGACCAAGGCGTGCTGCTCCTCAACACGGTGCTGACCGTGCGCGAGCATCAGGCGTTCTCGCATCACAACCAGGGCTGGGAACAGTTCACGGATCGCATCATCGAGCTCCTGAACGAGCGCGAGCAGCCGATGGCCTTCATTCTCTGGGGCGCGCCCGCGCGCAAAAAGAAGGCGATGATCACGAACCCGCACCACTACATCGTCGAGTCGCCGCACCCGAGCCCCCTCTCGGCGAACCGCGGCTTCTTCGGCAGCCGTCCGTTCTCGCGCGTCAACGATTTTTTGAAAAGCTGCGGCCAGACGCCCATCGACTGGCAGCTTCCCGACATCTAATTACCCCTCGCCTCCCCCTCCGGGGGTGGACTGGCGCGGAGCGACGCGCAGCGCCAGGTGGGGGTCGCCTGTACGACAGAAGCATCCGCACGGCTGTTGATGTCGCCGGTGCGCGCACGTCCTCCGACATCATTTTTCTGTATGCATTGGAACTATGGAGGGGATTACGATGCTCGATCTTTTCTCGAACGGCAAGCTCGGTCATCGCCTCGGCGTCTTCCTCGATGTCGACGGCGTGCTGAACACGGAAGCGGACTGGAAGCGTCCGTTCACGCTGAACGCGGCGTGCTTGCGCGCATTCCGCCGCGCGCTCGACCTGGCGGGCGAGCGCTTTGACGAGGTCACGGTCGTCCTCATGTCGACGTGGCGCAAAGGTTGGAATCCGACATACCAGCCGCCGCACCTCCGGGAGCTCTGCGAGACGCTCCCCATCGAGGGCATCACGCCGGACGCGCCCGGTGTCCTGCCGCGCGGCAAGCGCGGCAAGGAAGTCCGCTACTACTACCACCGTCATCCGATGGACGCCGTCATCGTCGTCGATGACGATCGCAGCCTCTTCACGACGATGGATCGCATGAAGCTCACGATCTACTACACCGATGCGGCGACCGGCTTCACGGAGGCCGACACGGATCGCTTCCTCGATGCCGTCAAAAAGGCGGCGAAGAAGGGGAAGAAGAACTAATGCGTGGCAGAAAGAAAACCTCCAACGGTCTGTACCGAATGGATACGGATCGTTGGAGGTCTTTTTTTGCAGCAGGGGCGGCGTCATTCGTTGCCGAGGACGTCGCGCTCCTGGATCAGGCGGTCTTTTGCGAAGCAGACGGAGCGGTGCGGGCAGTAGCGGCAGATGTCGGCTTGCTGCGTGTTTTGCTTGGCGTTCCCCTGTGGTCCTGCTGCCTGCGGGCCACGCGCTTCGCCTTTCAGCAGGACGCGGAAGTTCGGGCGGTACGGGTGCAGGAGGTAGAGACTGTCGATGGGGGCCTGCGGCTGTCTGCCGTCGTCGGTGACGAACGGCTGGTAGCGCTGGACGCCGAACTTCGATGTGTAGAACAGGATCTCGCGCATCTTCGTGCCGTTCCAAAGCGGGAAGCAGCGTTCTGCGGTTTTGCGCGCTTTTTGATAATGGTGTGGGACGGCCGTGCGTCCCGTGAGGATGTTGATGATGTTCGGCAGGACGAAGCTGAGTTGGTACGTCGCGTCGTACGACGGATGGTCTGCGAGACCGAAGTCGTAGAACGAGCGGTACGGGCAGGCGCGGCGGTTCGCGACGAATGCGGGGCAGCTGCGCACGGGCGTGTCGCTGGGGTGGAATGCGTGCGCGCCAGCGGCGGCGTCGGGGAGGAAATCGTCGTCCGTGAGGGCAAGCGACGGCTCTGGCAGGGCGGGCGGGCGCTGCGGATCCTCACCGAGGCGGGCAGCCGGCTGTTCGAAGAGGGCAGCGGGGTAGCGCGTTTCGAGCAGGCCGAGGTACGGCGAGCGCTCGACGTCTTTTTTCTGATAATGCGAGAGCCACGAGAACTCGACGCGCGGCTGCTGGAGCAGCAGATAGAAGAGGTAGCGGTTCGAGAGCACCGTGTTTTCCATCATGTGGAGGTATTCGGCGATGCGGCGTTGTTTCACCACGGATCCGGTTTCTGACGCGATGCGCAGCAGCATCGGCAGGCTGAGCGGCCACGTGTAGTGCTTCGCATGGCCGGGGAAATGCTCTTCGTCGGCGAAGCAGACGAAAAACGCGGCGGCGGGATCGAGCAGGGATTCCGCTTCGACGGCGTCGAGCCCCTGCAGGCGGAAGTGCGCGCCGTCACCGCCCTCGACGCGGACGTCGTGCAGGGCAGCATCGGCCTCCTCGTCCGTGTCGGGGCGCAGCCGGCCGCGCAGGTAGAGCGCCATGACTTCGGCGAGGTTTTCGACGTGGCAGTTCGATGCACGTCCCGGCAAGTCGCCGCCGAGCAGGCGGGAGCGGATGACGCCGAGGGCGTTGCGCTCTTCGGTGGACAGGCGGCGATGGGCGCTCTTTTCTGAGAGGAAGGAGGCGAGACGATGGAAATGCTCGTCGAGCGAGACCGTCCCCGCGCAGGCGAAGAGCTGCTGCGCGTCGTGGAAGACGTTGCCGATGGCGCTCCGCAGGAGCTCGTACTCGCGCTTTGTGAGGTTCATCGCGGCGATGGCGCGCCAATAGCCTTGCTCGGTGTCGAGCGCGGCCCAGCGGTCCTGCGGCGGCTGCGCAGGCGCCTGCCAGGCGAGCTCCGCGAGCGACGCGCCGAGGAGGTCGAGGCGACGCTTCCAGCCGTCGGCGTTCCAGAGGACGGACGCGTCTTCGAAAAAGGCGGAGGCGCGGCGGTAGATGTCGAGGAGGCCGGCCGTCCCAGCGGCGTCGTCGGCGGCCCAGCCGGTCGCGAGGCAGGCGGCCATGTCCTCGGGCGCGCAGATCGGCGCATGTTCGCGGAAGTCCCAGGCCGCATAGATATGGCAGAGGTATTGGCCGAATGGGTAGGCCATGAAATGGCGGATCGTGTCGCCCTGCGGGAAAAATGTGTCGAAGAACTCGATGAGGTCGCGGCTGCCCGGGGAGAGGACGATGGCGGGTTTGCCGCCCTCGTTCCCCGTGCGCGCGAGGCTCTGGATGTGGTCGACGAACGAAAATGCATCGTCGAAGCGGCGGAATGACGGCAGGCGGCCGCGCTGCGCGCGTGTGTCATCGCGCCCGCCGAACAGGCCGGCGAACGCCGTCGGTGGATTCCCTGCGCCGGCGAGCGTCTGCACGTCCGTCGCATCACAAAAGCGTCGGCCTTTGGAAAATGCGGGCTCATTTGCAAAGCGCGCGGTGCGCGAGAAGCGCGGGTTCTCGTCAAAGACGCGGAATGCCTCGGGCGCGGCGGCGTCGTAGCGGTTCAGGTAGACGACGCGGATGCCGGCGTTCTCGAGTGCGTCGATGAAGCAGCTCTGCGTCGGCGTGATGTAGTAGAAGCCGTGCAGGTAGAACGTGCCATGGTTGCGCTCGAACGCGTGATGGACGGGCACATGCGCCGCGCCTTTGCGGCGCGGGGCGAAGTCGAGCTCGTTCAGGCGGCGGAGGAAGCGTTTCGCGTGCGACCATTTCTCCGTCTCGTCGAGGTAGTGAAAGATGAAGTCGTTCGACTGCGCGGCCTCTTCGTAGACGTCCCAGAGCAGGCGCTCGGCCGGCGAGATGTCTTCGTCATCGGGGCGATCGTCCTCTGGCGTGATGCCGAGTTCGGCGAGGGCTTCGATGGAGAGAAAGAGGTTGCTGCGGTTCTTGCGGAGGACGGCGAGGTCCTCCGGTGCGAGCGTGGCCGTGCCGTTCTCGAAGTTGCCGACGAGGTCGAGGCTGGCGGCGAGCTGCGCCTTTTCGTCGTACCACTCGCCGAGCAAGCGGTGCAGCAGGTCGCCAACCGCGATGACGCTGCCCGCGGGGACGGGGGCGGCGCAGCGCGCGTCCGTGAGCGCCTCGGCCATGCGGTGCGACGCCGTGACGAGGACACTGTCCGTGCCGAGGCGGATCGTGCCGGAGCGCAGGGCGCTGAGGATGTCCTGCGGGGTTTCATAGCGCAGGATGGAAGTCGTTTCCTGGTTCATGCGTTCCGCCCTCCTTTCTTGAGAAGTTGTGCCCACGTATCGTGCTGTGCACGCTGTGGGACGAGGCAGCGCAGCACGTACTTTGCGCGCGTCAGGGCGACGTAGAGGATGCGGGCTTCTTCGCGGCGGACGGCGTCCGGATCCGCGTTTTGATCGTAGTACGCATTTTTCTGGCCCTCGTACCGCCAACCGAAGCGGAGCGGCGCGTCGCCCTCGATGCGGAAGGCCATGCGGCCCGTCTCCTTCTCCCGGACGAAGGGGCGACCGGTGTACGGCACGATGACGGCGCCGAACTCGAGTCCTTTCGCCTTGTGCACGGTCATGAGGAGGACGCGGCGGGCGGCGGCCTCGCCTGTGAGGACGGGGTCTGCGAGCTCTTCCTCTGTGTCCGTGTCGGCCTTCAGCGCGAGGAAGCGGCAGACAGCGTGCGCGGAGATGAACTCGCTTGCGAAATGGTCGTACAGGATGTTCATGAGTTTGTGCAGGTTCTGTCCGTAGTCCTCAGCGTGGAACGCGCGCGGGAACGGCGTGCCCACACCTGCAGCCGCCTGCGCGTCGCAGAACGCTTGCATCTGTGCATAGCGCGTCACGGGGGCGCGATCGCGAAGAATCTCGCGTAGGAGCTGGAAAAACGGCTTGCGGCGCAGGCCACCAAGCACGCGGCTCCACCAACCATCCGCGTCGGCCTGCTGCGTGAGGTAGGCGCAGACGTTGTCCGGTTGGAGCGCGCCGATGGCGCTGAGCATCGTCTTGTCCACCGGGCGCGGCGCGTACGGCGTCATGAACAGGCCGAACAGCGCGCGGGCGTCCGTCGGATAGAGCAGGGCGTAGAGCAGGCGGAGAAAATCCTGCACGGGTGGGCTCTGATAAAAGCCGCCGTCGACGACGGCCTCGTAGTCGATGCCGTGCGCACGGCAGGCCTGTGCGGCCAGTGCCACCTCCCAGTTCGTGCGGCAAAGGACGCAGACCGTACGGTCCGCGGGCGGCACATCGTTGCGCGCAGCGAGCGCCTTTTGGGCGTCATGGATGGCGGCGGCGATGTGGTGCGGCAACTTGTCCGGGTAGTCGCTGTTCGGGTAGGTCGTGAGGATGGTGGCGGGCGGCGCGAGCCGGCCGGAGGCGGGCACGGCGTCCGCACTGCCGCGCGGGAGGTAGCCGGCCGCGTCGTCCCGCCACGCGCGGAACATGGGCACGAGCGCTGCGATGACGGCAGCATCCGTGCGATAGTTCTGCACGAGCGAGAGCTCGGCGGGCGTGCGGCCTTGCTTCCGCAGTGCGTCCTTCATGAGGTCGAACGCCGTCTCCTCCGCGCCGCGGAAACGGTAGATGCTCTGCTTCACGTCGCCGACGATGAAGAGCGCAGCGTCCGTCTCCGCGCGAATCCAGGCGAGGCTCTGGATCTGGACGTTGTCCGTGTCCTGGAACTCGTCGACGAACAGGAACTTCATGCGCGGGCCGCGGTAGACGGCGTGCATGTCGCAGAGGCGGTGAAGCTCCTCCTTGAGGTCGCCGACCTCGATGGCGTCGAGCTCTTGGCGGCGCGCACGGCTGCGTTCGAGCGTGAGGCGCAGGATTTCTTTCAAATAGTGGTTGATGCGCTGCGTCTCGGCCGGCTTCGCCGTGCCGAAGTCGATGGCGTCATCGAAGTGCGCGAGCGCGTCGTCCGAGGGCAGGCGGCCGCGCTGGGCGAGGAAGTCCTGCGCCTTGCGTGCGAGGTCGCCGTAGACGTGGAGCGGGAGGAAGATGTCTTCGTGGAATTGGGACGGGTCCATCGTCTTGAGGCTGAGCCCCGGTCGGAGGAGCGACGGCCCGGAGAAAACCTCGTCCATGACGCTCTCGATGAGCGCGTCGCGCTCGTGCTTGAGCCCGCGGATGCTGACGCCGGCACTGTAGCCGAGGTCCATGCTCTGCTGTGCTACGATGTCGTTGAAAAAGCTGTCGATTGTCGAAATCTGCATGCCGCCGAGCTGCTCGATCCAGCCGAGGCAGCGCGCGTCGTCCGTCGCCGCATGGCGGCGGCGCAGGGCATCGGCGAGGCGCTCGCGCATCTCGTGCGCCGCCTTGCGCGTGAACGTGATCATGGTGATGTCCGAGGGTGCGAGGTCGGGGACCGTGGACAGCAGGAACAGGATGTGATCGATCATGACCGTCGTCTTGCCCGTGCCGGCGCTCGCCGTGACGACGAGGTCGCCGGCGTCCACCCATTTTGTGGCGTCATAATGCTCTGCGCGATACTGTTCGGCGTTGAACGATGGCGCGGCCTTCACGAGCGTGCGGAACGCCTCTTTGTGTGCCTCCGTGTCGAGGTGGCCGTCCGCGATGGTGAGGTCCGGCGCAGGCGTCTCTGCTTGGCAGAATGAGAAGAGCCGCGCCCCACCGGGACCGTACACCTGCCAGAGGCGGTTGAGCGTGGCGGCGCGATGTGCGTCGAGCGGCGGGTCGAGCACGAGGAAAATCTTGATGCCCTGCCGCATCCACGCGGCGAGCTTCACAGGCGATGGGGCGGCCGATGCGCTGCCCGTGAGCAGCAGGGAATAGCGCGCGGGCGGCGGCGCAGGGGCAGCCGGCGCCGGCCGCTCACGGACGGCGTTCGCGTCGAACGGCGGCTCCTCCCGCAGGCGGCGGCAGAGCGCGTCTGCATCCTGGTCGAGCGCCGTCTCGTCAATGGCGTAGAGGTCGCCCGGCACGGGCGTGTGGCAGTCGGCCGGGCGCTCGTCCGCGCGGATGATGCGCACGCTGCTCCGTCCGCTCAAGGTGCGCTGGCGGCGTTCGTCATCGAGGATGTGGCGCACGTCCACCCAGCCGCAGATGGTGGCAGGGTACTCCACGGCTTCGCCAAAGCTGCGCGCCGGCCGCCCCTCCGCGTCGCGCGGATGGCCGAGCCGCACGAACGCATAGTAGTGCGAGAGCTCGCCGCGCTGCTCGCGGCCGCGGAGCTTGTCGCACGACACATAGAGCGCGTGCTGCCGCCCGTCGCTCGTGCATTTCACATCGATCCACCAGCCGCGATAGGCGATGTCCGTCGCGTCACCGTCCGTGCTGCCGTAGATGCGGCCGTCGAGCTCCGTGCCGATGCCGTGCTCGCGCAGGAACGTACGGAACGCGATCTCGCCGAGGCGGCCGACGAAGACGCCCGTCTCCGTCCATCCCGCGCCCGGTGCTTTCTGCGCGACGACGTCGTGTGCGAACGCGCGCGCCTCCGCGATGTCCCCGCTCCCGAGGATGATGTTGTTGTCGTTACCCATAAGCCACTTCCTCTGTCCGTTTGGATGCATTGCTCGTTACCTATTCGCCTCCGCACGCAAAAAATCCTGCCTGCGGCCGGACAGGCGCACAGGCAGGATTTACAAGCGGCGGTCTTTGATGTACCATGAAAAGGAACAGGGCTCATCCATCAATGTACGCGCGAAAGGCCTCGACACTCCGGTTCACGACGAGCTCCTCGGGGAAGTCGCACGTCTCGATGAGCTTCCAGCTGTATGCATGCGTGCCGACGTCGCCGTCGATGTGCGCGTCGCTGCCGCAGATGACGGCCGTGCCGTATTTCTTGCAGGCCGCGAGGAGTTCCACGCCCTTGTCCCACGAGCCCGGGCGGCTCGCTTGCGGCTTGTACGAGCTGTTGTTGACCTCGAGGAGGACGTGCTGCTCCTTCGCGGCGCGCGCGAGCGCGTCGAAGTCGACGGGGTAGTGCGGGTTGTCGGGATGGCCGATGATATTGACGCGCGGGTTGCGCATCGCGTTCACGAGTGCCGCGGTATTTTCCTCTTTCGTACCAGGCTCGATCACGATGTCGTGCAGGCTCGCGATCGCGTAGTCGAGCTGCCGCAGCCGCTGCGCGGGGAGGTCGACGGAGCCTGCGTAGTCCGTGATGTTGAGCTCGGCGCCCATGACGACGCCGATGCCCCAGTCCTGCGCGTGGATGACTTTGAAATTGCAGAAATAAATCGATGGGCACGAGCCCTCCATCGCCGGGCCGTGCTCGCTGATGCCGACGAGCGCGAGATGGCGCGCTTTCGCCATCGTGATCATCTCGCGCACCGTGCTGTACGCATGGCCGCTCGCAATCGTGTGCGTGTGGACATCGAGAAGGTCTTTCATGAAAATCGTTCTTCCTTTCCCCATTGGCATTCGCGGAATCTGCCCTTAGTATATGACAAAAGCGGGGCCGCCGCAAATGGGGCGTGACACAAAAAGAAAAGGAGTGGGAACCGCATGCCGGGCATCTATGCGTTTTCTATGCAGCCGTGGAGCGACCAGCAGCTCACGAAAAATTGCGGGCTGCTGCCATATCTCTTCCATCGCAATTACGGCTGGCGCGCTGTCATGGCCGGGCCGCGCGGCCATGCGTCGTATCCGAGCCTCCGGTATCTGCCGGGCGTCACGATGGAGTTCTGGGATGACGCGTCGTCCGCGGCGGCGTGCGCCTATGTGGCAGCGCACGCACAGGAAATCGACGTGCTCTGTCTGCACGGGCTGTTCGATGCGTTCTTCCCGCTCGTCGCGCGGTATCGCGCTGCGCGGCCGGACGGCAAGATCTATCTCGAGCTCGACGCGAACATCCACTACGAAAGCCGGATCGACTGGGCGACGCCGTGGATGCGCGCGTTCCTCAGCGCGTGCGATGTCATCGGCGCGAGCTGTCACGCGATGCAGCGCCACCTCGGTGCGACGTGGCCCGTCGCTATCGATTACCTGCCGAACGGCTTTTTCGACTACACGGGCGCATTCCGCCCAATGACGGATGCGGATTTCGCCGCGAAGGAAAACATCATCTTGACGGTCGGCCGCATCGGCACGCGCCAAAAGCGGAACGATATATTGCTCGAGGCGTTTGCGCAGGCGACGGCACAGGGGGCCCTCGCGGACTGGCGCCTCGTGCTCGTCGGCAACGTCACGGACGCGTTCCGCGCAGATGTGGACCGCTTTTTCGAGTGCCATCCGGAACTTTCTCGCCGCGTCGAGCTGACGGGACCGATCTTCGATAAGAGCGCCCTTTACCAACAGTATCGGCGGGCGAAGGTGTTCGCGTTGACGTCCCAGGTCGAGGGCGGTGCGCCGAATGTCGTGGCCGAGGCGCTCTTGCACGGTTGCGCGATGGTGACGTCCGACATCGATGCGTGGGAGGACATCATCGACGACGGGCGGTGCGGCGGCCATTTTCCCATCGGGGATGCGGCGGCGCTCGCCTCCGTCCTCACGGATCTCTGCAGCGACGAGGCGCGGCTCGCCGCTTTCGGCCGGCACGCTGCCGCGTATGGCGCGCGGACGCAGTGGTTCGAGCACATCGCCGCAGAGCTTTACTACCTGCTGTATCAGAGGAGGCCAGGCGCATGAGCGGATTGGATCTCGAACGCTATCGTTATTACGCTACGCGCACCGACGGCACGCGGACGTGCCTCGTGGATACGGACGATCTGTACGCGAACCACAGTGCTGTGCCGATGGTGGAGGACGTCCTGGAAGCGGATGGGAGCAGCGCAGTGGCCTTGCAGCACGACCGCATGCTGCAGGCGCTCCTTTCCCGCCTCGCGCCGGAGGAACCCGCGTGGCGCGTCCTCTTGCTCCTGCTCTGGCGGAAGCTCCTCGAAAAAGAACGCCCGCTGCGGATTCTCTGGGCAGGCGGCCCAGCGCACGCGTGGGAGGCGGAACTCCTGGCAACGCTCCACCAGTTTCATGCGCGGACGCGGCTCTGGCGCCTGAATGGCGCATCGCCCCGCTCGGGGGGGGCGGATGTCCATATGGAATGGAATGCCTTGCTGCTGCCGGTGCAGGACATCGATGTGCTGATCGTGGAAGATGACGGGGAGCACGTGCCCTTGGCTGCGGCTGCTGCATTGTTTTCCGCCGTAAAGCCGTGGGGGCTGGTGCTTGCAGCCTCCCGCGACGCGTCATGGCACGAAGCGGCCGGCGCGTGCGGGCAGGCGGACGCCTATCGCGCAGGAGAGCGGGAGGAGGACGGCGTCATCACGTGCGCGACGCTCGTCCCGCTGGTGGCAGATGCGCTCCGCGAGGCATCGCCGGCCGGCGCCGCAGCCTCGCTCGCGGCTGCTGTCCGAGAGCGGCTGACACTCGCAGCCTCTTGCATGGCAGAGCCGCCCAGCGCGGAGGCCGCCGAGACGCTCTGCGAGACGGCACGCCAAGTCGAGCAGATGATCGTCCAGCTGTTTCCGTCGCTCCACAGCCAGACGATGAAATATCACGTAAGCGAATGGAAGCGCGCGCTCGTCGCCTACATCCTCGGACACGGCGCCTGGACGGAGGTGCAGGACGCCTTTGCGGCGCTGCGCGCGGATGCGGCGGCAGAAGACGGCGCGTGAACGGGCGGCGATGGCGACTTCGAATTTTTTTGCGTGCTGCGCGAAAAAAGTGTGGACTTTTTTCGCGCAGCATAGTATAATATTTTTTGTTGACAAGCTCACTTAGCTCAGTTGGTAGAGCATCTCCGTCACATGGAGGGGGTCGGGGGTTCGAATCCCTCAGTGAGCACCAGATGAATATGATGGGGCTGTTGCGGTTTTCCTGCAACAGCCCTTTTTGCGCGAGGGGGCGCAGAAAGGAGCAGTCCGGTGAAACGTGCGGAAACTGCGAAAGGTTCCATGGGGAAAGAAACGATGGGCACGGCGTTCGATATCGTGCGGGCGTCGAGCCTCGCGCGCGGCATGACGGACGCGGACGTGCGCGCGTTCCTCGCGTCGAGCAAGGTGCGGCGGCGCGAGCTGCCGCGCGGCGGCATTGTGTTCCACGAGGGCGATATGCCGCGCGGGCTCTACCTGCTGCTCTCGGGCGCGCTCGAGATCCGGCGCGACACGTCGTCGGGGCGGCAGGTCTTCCTCTCGGAGATCCAGACGCCCGGCGAGATGTTCGGCGAGGTCTACGAGGTGCTCCAAAAACCGTATGACATGTACGTCGAGGCCGTGAAGAAGAGCGAAGTGCTCGAGGTCTCGAGCGCGATCTTCTCGCTGGCGGGCGGCGACCTCTCGCGGCCGGCGCTCCTCGTGCAGCAGAACCTCATGCGCATCTTCGCGCAGAAGGCGTATGCCATGCGCGGCCGCATCCAGGTGCTCGCGTCTGGAAGCCTCCGCGAGAAGCTCGCGCGGCTCTTCTTTGACCACCTCGCGGACGACGGCACGGTCGAGATCGCCGTGAACCGCGAGACGCTCGCGGCGTACCTCGCCGTCACGCGACCGTCGCTCTCGCGCGAGCTCTCCGCCATGGCAAAGGAAAGCCTGCTCGCCGTCGATGGCCGCCATATCCGCGTCACCGACCGCGCGCGGCTCGAGGCGTATCTTTGAGCAAATTTTTCTCCTGCTTCCGTTCGAAAGGTTCTTGACAGAAAACATTCGTTCCTCTATACTGCTATCAAGAGAGAATCGTTATTTGTTAAGAGCAAGCAAACCGCCTGCCCGGCAAAAAACGGGCAGGCGGCTTTTATTTTATGAAGAAAGAAGGAACGATCATGCCTTCGCAGACGGAAGTCACGGACATCCTGCGCGGCAAGGGCTACAAGGCGACGCCGCAGCGGCTCGCCATCTACGACGCGCTCGCGGCGACACGCGAGCACCCGAACGCCGACATGCTCTACCAGCGCCTCGTGCCGCACTATCCGACGATGAGCCTCGCGACGGTCTACAAGACGCTCGGCATCCTCTGCACCGTCGGCCTCGCGCAGGAGCTCAACGTCGGCGAAGACGCGTTCCGCTACGACGCGAACACGGATAGCCATCCGCACGTGCGCTGCATGAGTTGCGGCCGCGTCGAGGACGTCCCCGTCTTGAATGACGCCATGCTGATGCGGCAGGCGGCCGCCTCGACGGGCTATGACATCGAAGACCGGCAGATCTACCTCTACGGCACGTGCCCGAGCTGCCGCGAAAAGAAACGGAAACGCATGGCATGAAAAAAGATTCCGCGAAGGGATGCCCCTTCGCGGAATCTTTTTTGTGCGCACACAAATTATTTTTTGATGATCAGTGCCATGAACACGAGGTCTTCCGTCTTCGAGGCGTTCTCGATGCCGTGCTTCTCGCCGTCCGGGCAGAACGTCGTCGCGCCGGCGTGGAGCGTGACATCCTTGCCGTTGTCATTGTAGAGCGCCGTGCCCGAGAGGATGTGGTACGTCTCCGTGTTGCCGTGGTGCTCGTGGACGCCGATGGAGCAGAGCGGCGGAATGATGACCTTCGCGTACATGTCGCACTTGCCGTCGAGCTCCTTGTCCGTCAGGAGCTTCACGATCGTGATCGTGCCTTTGCCACCGGCTTTTTCCGTCGCCTGCGTCGGATTCGGTTCAATGAATGCCATGAAAAATCTCTCCTTCTGCACATTTTCGTGCGAGCCTTTCCTTTTTCAGGGAAGTCTGCTAGAATAACCCATAACGTTTATTTCGATGCGCGTGCGGAGATTCCTCTTTGCATCTGCGCATTTTCTTTTCCTTTATGCCTCCCCCTTTGGGGGAGGTGCCCCGAAGGGGCGGAGGGGGTTCATGGTTTACTTTTTGAAATTCGGTGCGAGCTGGGTGCTGCCGCCGGGGTGCTTCATCATCGCGCTCTTCGTGCTCGCGTGGTACTTGTGGAAAAAACGCGGCGAGAAAACGGTCGCCGCCATCCTCGCGGGGCTGGCGTTCGTCTTTTATCTCCTCTGCACAAGCTTCGTCGCGGAAAAGACGCTCGGCGCGCTCGAGCAGGTATACGAGCCGCCGGCAGATCCCTCGGGCGACGTCATCATCATGCTCGGTGGCGGCGCGATGCCGGACTCGCCGGACGTCGACGGCACGGGCGCGCTCTGCTCGAGCCCGGCGAACCGGCTGCTGACCGCCGTGCGCCTCCAGCGGCAGCTCGGCGTTCCGATCCTGCTTTCGGGCGGCCAAGTCTACGAGGACACGGGTGCGGAGGCGAAGATCGCGCGGCGCATCCTGCTGTCGCTCGGCGTGCCGGACGACAAGATCCTCGCGGAGACGCGGAGCATCAACACGACGCAGAATGCGAAATTTTCCACGGAGATCCTGCACGAGCAAGGCCTCACGCATCCGATTCTCGTGACGAGCGCGTTCCACATGAAGCGCGCCGTGCTGAATTTCGAGAAGCAGGGCGTCGCCGTCACGCCGTATCCCGCGGACTATCAGGTCACGCATCATCCGGTATTCCATTACACAAAGTTGCGTCCGCAGACAGAAGCGTTATTAAATAATGTAACGGTGCTGCAGGAAACGCTGCGCACATTCGTTACAAAATATATTGAGTGAAATGATTTATGACAAAAGATTTGACCGTGGGTGAGCCTGCGAGGCTCATCTTCTTTTTTACGCTGCCGCTCATCGCCGGCAACATCTTTCAACAATTGTATGCGTTCGTCGACACGCTGATCGTCGGGCGCTTTCTTGGCGTCGAGGCGCTCGCGGCCGTCGGCTGCACGGGTGCGCTGATGTTCCTCGTGCTCGGCTTCATCATGGGGTTCTCGGGCGGCCTCACGATCTACACGGGCCAGCGCTTCGGCGCGGGCGACGCGGCGGGCGTGCGGCGGAGCTGCGCGGCCTGCGTCGTGCTGTCCGTGCTCGTCGGCCTCGCGATGACCGTGTTTTCCGTCTCCATCTGCCGCCAGCTGCTCGTCTGGATGCAGACGCCAGACGTCATCATCGACGGCGCGTATTCCTTCATCAGCATCATTTACCTGAGCATCCCGATTTTCGTCCTGCTGCAGACGCAGTCGAACCTCCTGCGCGCCCTCGGCGACAGCCGCACGCCGACGATCATCATGGCCTGCGGCCTCACGATCACCATGATCCTCGAGCCGCTCGCCGTCGGCGTGCTACAGTGGGGCATCCCGGGCGCTGCACTTGCGACCGTCGCGTCGCAGGTCTTCGGCACGGTGCTGACGTATCTCCACATCCGCCGCAAAGTCCCCGCGCTCCACACGCGCGCGGCCGATTGGCGTCCCGACCGCCGTCTCTACTGGGAGCACCTGCGCCTCGCGCTCCCCATGGGCTTCCAGTCGAGCATCATCGCCATCGGCTCCGTCGTGCTGCAGGCCGCGCTCAACACGCTCGGCCCTGTGGCCGTCGCGTCGTACGCCGCCGCGCAGAAAATCGAATCCATCGCCATGATGCCGATGATGTCGTTCGGCATCGCCATCGCGGCCTACGCAGCGCAGAACTACGGCGCGCGGCGCTTCCACCGCATCGGCGAGGGCGTGCGGAAGTGCTCGTACATGTCGCTCACGTTCTCCGTCGTCGTGGGCGCCCTCCTCATCCTCTTCAGCCCCGCGATGCTCGGACTCTTCGTCGGAGACGCCGAGGGCGCGGCCGATGTCATCTCCTACGGCCACGAGTACCTCATCGTCAACGGCGCGATGTACTGGGTGCTGTCGCTGCTCTTCATCTTCCGCAGCACGTTGCAGGGCCTCGGCCAGAGCGTCGTGCCGACGATCGCCGGCGTCATGGAGCTCGTCATGCGCACGGCGGCCGCCTTCCTCCTCGTCGGGTGGATCGGCTACCTCGGCGCCTGCCTCGCGAACCCCATGGCCTGGCTCGGCAGCTGCATCCCGCTGACCATCGCCTTCTTCTGGACGTGGCGCGGCTTCAAAAAACAGATTGACCTCGAAACGGCATGAAAACAGCGCAGCCACATCACGGCTGCGCTGCTTTTGCACGCACGAACAAGCCGCCGCACTCCCGTGCAGCGGCTTGTTGTGTCAAAGATGTTGGAGACGAAGGACGGCCATCATAACCCACAAATGCTTGCTTCAGGCGTCACACAGCGCTGGATGCGGCTTCTTTCGGGATGAAGTCGATGCGCAGCTGCATCCCGAGGCCGTCGGCCAGTTTTTTTAGCATATTAAGCGACGGATTTCGCGTGCCGCGCTCCAAACGGCTGATGTCGCCTTGGTTGATGCCCGTCCGCTCGGAGAGGTCCGCCTGCGTGAGATGCTGCTCTTTCCGCAGCCGTACCATCGCGCGGATGATGTCCATCTCCGGCTGGATAGCTTCGTATTCTTTTCGGAAATTGGGATTTTGCAGGCGCTTGTTCAGCGATTCGCGGAAGGTTTTCATGCGTTGACACCCTTTCTTTGCAAATAGATTTTTCGATATTTCTCGGCAATCTCGATTTGACGCGGAGGTGTCTTTTGCTGCTTCTTCGCAAAGCCGTTTGTCATGACGATGTGTTTCCCGACGAAAAAGAAGTAGAGCACGCGCGTGATGTTCGATCCCTGCTTGACCCGCAGCTCGAAGATATGTTCGTTGAGCTTCGAAGAGTACGGCTTGCGCAAGGCATTTCCCGCCATCGCCAAGACATCCATCATGCCGTACACTTTTGCGGCCATCTTGTCATCGAGAGAATCGAGGAACTCTTGGACGGGACACGTCGCATCATCTTTTTCAAAGAACTCAATCTCGAAGTTGTCTTGTTCCATGACGCACCTCCAGATTTATAATATGGTATTTTTCCCATATTGTCAATCTTGAAAAACGTTTGATAGGGTCTTTGAGAAAATCGGATACAATTCATTGCAGGTTTGCTCGGAATCACCGTATTTGCCCGACGTGCGGATGCCGTAGATTTCCTTGACGCTGTACGGCAGGTTTTCCAGATTCTCGCGGTTGACGATGATGTAGTAATTGTCCGTTCCTTGGATTGCTTTGGCAAAGGCTTCGGACGTGACAAAGGCGTTTCCTTCGTCGATGAAGACGAGGCTGTCGTGGTACAGGGCGAGCTCGGCCTGCCATTTGCGCCCCGAGAGCGTCACACAGGTCTTCGGACAATCGAGCATGATACCGCTGCTCTCACCGTTGTCGTAATACTCTTGGATCATCTCGACGAGCGTTGTCTTGCCCGTGGCGCTGTCGCCGCAGATGATGGTGATGTTGCGATGGATTGCGAAGTCATAACGAATGCGTTTGTTCTGAACGATGACACTCTGCGAACCGTTCATCATGCGCCTCCTTCAGACGAAGCGTCCGGCAATCGGGACGAGCTCTTTCATGCTGTGGACGGTCTGGTCGGTGTTGAGGATGTGGAGCGCAAACGTGCCTTTGCCGAAATTCATCAGGTGGCGCAGATTGACCGTGATGTCTTTTTCCTCCGCGAGACGCAGCAGCCAAGGCGCGCAGTTGTCACCGCACGTCGAGGCGTTGAAGATTTTTTCAGGGACGTTCTGGATGAGGATGAGCGTCTTGACGCCGCCCGAGAGGCCGAGCGGCGAAATCTTCCCGAGCACAGGACTGTCGATGACGCCACCGGCGATGACGGTGGATTTGTCGATGTCCAGAATCATCTGCGGGACGGGCGGCGTCGTCAGCCACGCATCCTCGTAGACGTTCTTGAAGTAGATGGCAGTATTGTAGATGGCGGTCGGCAGATCGCCGTAAAAAACGTGGAGCATTGTGATTCATCCCTATCTATTTCGTTGGCACGATGGCCTGAAAATATTATATCCCACTCGCAAGCGGAGTGCCATAGATTTTGAAGATAGCACTTAATCTGCGCGTACATTCAATGTATTGACGTTGGACATCTATATGTTATAATTTGAGCAAGGAGATGATTCTCATGACAACGAGTATGACGATCCGGATGGATCCGGAAATCAAGAAGGAATCGCAAGAACTTTTCCGTTCACTCGGGCTCGACATGACGACGGCCATCAACCTGTTCCTTCGCCAGTCGCTCATGCATCGCGGCTTGCCCTTCGAGGTTCGCCAGCCGCGTTACAATGCGGAGACCGAAGCGGCGATGCGGGAAGCGCGTGACATCCTCGCAGGCCGCAAGAAGGTAAAGAGTTATGCTTCGGCAGAAGAAGCGTTTCGGGAGCTCGATGCGGAATGCTGAGACTCGAAATGACGAACAAATTCAAACGAGACTACAAGCTCTGCAAGAAACGTGGGCTCGATATGTCCCTGCTGTCAGATATCGTCGATACGTTGCTGAAAGAAGAACCGTTGCCGGAACGATGCAGGGATCACGCATTGACAGGGAATTACGATGGGTTTCGTGAATGTCACATCCAGCCAGACTGGTTGCTGGTCTATGCGGTGAAGCGGGAGGAGCTCGTACTGACGACTTCGAGGACAGGGACGCATAGCGATCTGTTCTGATACGGCAGGGAGGAACTGGCGATGAACGAGGCAGCAATCAACAACGCGTATGACGCAACAGGCATCTTCTTGCAGAACAAGGAAGACCGGCTGAAATACATCAATCGTGAGATGGCACTCATGGACTATCGCTCGGGCCTCGCGGGGGCGGAAGAGCGTGGAGAAGTGCGAGGAATGGATCGTTTGTCACAACTCATTTCAAAACTCCACGAAGAAGGCCGCGATGCGGAAATTTTCCGCGTTACGAGTGACACAGCCTTGCGGGATCGACTGTTTCAGGAATTTCGTCTATGAGGTAAGATTGTTCCATTGTTCCATGTGTTCCAGCGATTTCTAACGGCGAAAAATTTTTTGACGAATAAGAAAGGACACATCGAGTGACCGCCAGATGGCGAGGGCTTGATGTGTCCTTTTGTGTGTGGTTTATTTTGGTTGCGTAGGCTTCAGAGGGCATCGCCTTCGAAATAGTGGAGCAAGATCCAAGCAGCATTGAAATTCGGCTGCTGATAGCCGTAGCCGGTCATCGAGACCCATTGCCCGTCACGTTTCTCATAGAAGGCAGGGCCGCCCTCGGACTCTTCGACCAAGACGCTTGTCGCGTACGTCCGGTTTCCGCCGTGATCGTCATCCACATCGATGATGTTGGCAACATAGACCGTGTTGTCGCCCGTGTTATCCGTCCATTGGTTCGCGATATATGCCGAATGCAAGTCCACATAGAAGGAATGCCCCATGTGCATATAAGCTTGCGGGTAATTGCTGTTCCCGCACCAATACGACGAGACACGGTAGCCGAGCGCGTAGGCTGGCGTCGGAGCGATTGCGGTCATGAAACTCCAAGCACAGAGTGCTGTGAAGAGTGCCAAAATCCAACGTTTCATGATATATCAACTTACCTTTCAGAAAACATCAATATACCCACATTTCTTCGACGTATGTAGAAAAACCAAGAACATTGCCACATTCTCTCAAAATAGCATGGGATTCCCCATTCGGGATGACTACGGTATCATGATTTCCGCGCATGGTACTGGTGCGATAGCGCCAAGAACCCATTTTGTTGAAATACCACATGACGCTACGTACCAGACGGCCGTTATAGACTTCTTTTGTCCGCGCTTGCGCATGAGAACTGTCCCCGCTGATCGTGTCCGTTTCAACGAAAATCTGATTCCCGTCTGCCGTGCAGACCCAGACATCGGCCGCCGAGCACGGACTGGCGGGAACGTTCACAAGCAGCATTGCCAGCATCATCAGGAAACCGCAGAAAAACTTTTTCATGATGGAAAGCCTCCCCGTTATCATCAAGAATCTTCAGATGTGATTGTCGCATCATAAATTTCGTCCGACTTCGACAGATGAAGATGGATGCGACGGTTTGCAGATGCGCACCAAACGCTTGCATCGTTGCCCTGCGAGGCAAGCGCGTCACCTTCGGCTTTCGTGAGTCCGATGACGCCGAGCATGAGGTCAACGAGGTCGCCTGCATTGTTCATGGACGTTTCGTCATCAATCGGCCAAAGAACGGAAATGCGTTCGATGTAGCTGGCGTCGTGCGTGAGGTAGAGAATCAAAACGCGATGACTACCGTCGCTGTAATCCAACGGATAAACATCGTACGGACCGATTTTATCGCTGGATGGCGTAAGACGCATATAATTTGCGAAATGCGTCTGGATACCTTGCTGTGAGCCAAGCTGATCGACAGCATAGGTGAAACGGCTAAGTCCCATGTCGGAGACATTCACCGGTGCAGCGGCTGCAATTGCCTGCGAGAATAGAAAAGCAAAGCAGGCGAGCAAGAGTATCCGTTGTATGCGATGCATAGAAATAACCTCCTTCGGAATCCCATCAATCGAGCACTTCGATGCTCTGAATCGTATTGTCATCATCTACCAGGATGCGCATCCCCGCACCTGCGCCAGAGCCCATGTGCGGATACATATATTCGGTATATCCTGTCTTTTTGTCGTAATACGGATCTTCCGTGCCATAGAGGCTCTGCATGGTCGATTTGCTCATACCGACGGTCAATCCTGCGGGTGTCGCAAATCCATTATTTGCCGTCGTTTTCACATAATTGACGCGTTCTTCGCCTGCGTTGGTTTTCCATGCTTTGAGTGTCACGGTGCTGCCATAACGATAAGTACGGGTGAAGCCGTCATCGGATACCAGCGTCGGGCTGCCGTAGACGCTGCGGACATAGCTCATCGTGACCCCACTGGTCACGCAGATGCCGCCAAGGGAAAATTCGGAGTTGGGAAGCGCTCTGGCAAAGCAAGCAGTAGAAAGCGCGATCAGGAAACAGATGGTGAGCGTGAAGATTCTTTTCATAAGTCGTCATCCTCTCGGCGTGTAGAAGTGGTACGCTAAATAGTGGAAAAGCCGCCGCACGCTTGTGCGACGGCCCGGCTGTTTGGCAATCTCGCAGCAAACAGGCGTTTTTAGTAGTTTTCGCTCATGTAGTTCGCGACGGCCAGCCCGACGTCACTGTTGACAGTTCCTGTTTGGGCGCAACTTTGGGAGATGCGGTAGCATTCAAAACCAGCGCCCCAACGGATATGAACGGGATATGGGCGAGACCATTCTCCTTCTGAACTGCGAACGGAAATGATGACATGTGCGTGATTGCGTCCTACCATATAGACGGATGAATCGTTGATGTTGAGGAGCCAGTCGGAATGACCAGGAACACTAACGACACCTGCTTCCGCAGATGGCATGGCGGCGAAAGCGAACGTCATGACGAGAGCACAGAGCATGAAGCATCTTGTAAAAACTTTTTTGAACATAGTGAAACCTCCTTTTGAGTTGCTTGCAGATAAGATTGGCTTTAGATTTTCGAGTAATCTTTGGAATATCCCGTCTGAACGTTGTTGAGCATCATATAGGTATGGTTTCCATTGACAAAGGTTAAGGTTACGACGCTCTTCCCCCCATTCAGGTAAAGGCAAACGGAAGTACGAGCATCGTCCTTGGTGACTTCGTGAATGGTGTATGAGGCCATGCCGATGCTGCTGTCGGTGATGGAGAGTGTCCCACCGTCGCGATCGCGCCACGTTCCTATGATGAGATCGTATCCGTAACTGTTATCGATTGAATACGCCGATGCGACGGGCAGGGGGCTGGTTACGGCTGTTCCGCAGAGAAGTGCGGAACAAACACCAGCGGCGAACAAGAATCTTTTCAACAACATAGACTCCCCCTTTCTGGTATGAATGTTCTACCTATATTATCGACGAATTTCCTCGAAAAATAAAGCATATATACGCCTAAATAGGTCAACTATTTGACAGAATACGAATAATCTAGAATTTCTTTCATAAACTTACAAGCTCATCACAGATTCGTGTGATTGGAACTACCATTCCGTTGTTCCATCTGTTCCACGATTTTCCAACGCGAAAAAATAGCAACCGTGAAGATGACGGTGACGCTCGTCGATATGGAATCCGGTGAGACGTTCTCCTTGGTCGGCCTCGGCAGCGGTCAGGACAGCGGCGATAAGGCCGTGATGAAAGCCCAGACTGCCAGCATGAAATATGCCTATCTGTTGAGCCTTGCCATTTCGACAGGCGACGACCCGGAAGCCGATGCGCAGACGGATGAACACTCGAACGGTGCGCAAGTGCGCGCCATCAGGGAGTTCGCGAAAGGTCATAACATCATTATCGTAGACCAATACATCGACCGTGCGAGATCGGCCACGACAGATGACCGTCCGGCTTTTCAGCAGATGATTGAGGACTCGGCGAAGGGCAACTTCGAGATCGTCCTCGTGCACAAGTTTGACCGCTTTGCGCGCAACCGCAACGACAGCAGTGTTTATCGCTTGAAGCTGCACAAAAACAAGGTCAAATTATTGAGTGTGATGGAGCCGTTGGACGATGAACGTCCGGAGTCCATTATTTTACAATCCACTCTCGAAGCGATGGCGGAATATTACAGCATCAATCTTGCGCGTGAAGTCCGCAAAGGGATGAAGGAGAACGCTCTGAAGGCGAAGCACACGGGCGGTCGCCCATCGCTTGGCTACGATGTGGACCGCGTGACGAAAGAATGGCTCAATCATTTTTCCTGTGGGATGAGCAATCCCCGGCAGGTTAATGGCGACTCATGTCGATGAGCTTCAAGAAGAAGTATTCATCGTCAGGATAGCCATAAGCCTGCCTGCGCAGCGTCTTGATCTTGTTGTTGATGC
>NZ_JALFCU010000018.1 GCF_022771645.1 Selenomonas sp. | reverse complement strand
TCGGACGAGATGCCTTCCATCATGCAGCCGTCGCCGCCGAGCGCGAACGTATAGTGGTCGACGATGTCATAGCCCGGCTTGTTGAACGTCGCGGCGAGATGCGCCTCGGCCATCGCCATGCCGACGGCCATGCCCATGCCGGCGCCAAGCGGCCCCGTCGTCGCCTCGACGCCGACCGTGTGGCCGTACTCCGGATGGCCCGGCGTCAGCGATCCGTCCTGGCGGAACTGCTTCATGTCGTCCATGGTCAGGCCATAGCCATAGAAATGGAGCAGCGAGTACAGGAGCGTCGAGCCGTGGCCGCCCGAGAGGATGAAGCGGTCGCGGTTCGCCCACTGCGGATCCTTCGGGTTGTGGTTCATGTGGTTCGCCCACAGCTCATACGCCATCGGCGCCGAGCCGAGCGGCAGGCCCGGGTGGCCGGAGTTCGCTTTCTGGATCGCGTCCGCCGCGAGCACGCGGATGGCGTTGACGCATTTCGTGTCGATGTTTGCCAAGATATCTCTCTCCTTCTCTTGATAAAACGATGCTGCTTCCTTTATTTTATCGAACGACGGCCACAATGTCCAGTATTCCAGCGCATTTGGTCGTATGATTCTCTTTATGTCCGCTTGTCTGGCAGGCAGCCTGCCGATCCGCGCCTCAAAGTGCCACGGGATGCGGTTCGCGCGCAATGTAACGATTGTACGTCCGGAAGCCTGCAGCGCGCAGCATATCGCACGCGCGGTCGAAGTCTTTCGCGAGCACATCGGCGCTGTGCGCATCCGAGCCGATCGTGATGCGCCGTCCGCCGAGGTCGCGGTAGAGTGTGAGCACGTCCGGCGACGGATACGGCACGCCGACGGCGTTGCGGTAGCCCGAGGTGTTGATTTCGATGCCGATGCCGCGCGCGATGGCTGTCTGCAAGATTTCCGTGATGATGCCGCGATACTCCGCGAACGCATAATCCCCGAAGCGCGGGAAGAAATACCGCTTTGCGAGATCCAGATGACCGATAACATCGATGTCTGTCGACTGCACCATCTGCAAGACCTCGCGAAAATATGCAGCGTACGCTTCATCCTTCGTCTTGCTTTCCATAAAGCGGCGCAGCTTCACGCTGCCGATGTTGTGGACGGATCCGATGACGAAATCGAGCGTCATCGTTTGCCGTGCCTCCGCGAGCGCCGCGCGGCACTTCTCGATATGTGGCTCGCTGATCTCGAGGCCGAAGCCGATGGCGAGCCGGCCGTCGTACGTTTCCCGCGCATGTTCTACCGCCGCTCGATACGCATCGTAGCGCAAAAAATGATAACTCGGATCGAGTTCGTCCATGGAGAAATGTTCCGTGAACGTCAAGCCGTCGAGCCCTTGGCGCACGGCCTCCTCGCACGCTTCGTCCACGTCCATCTTCCCGTCAAAGGAAAAGCGCGTATGCACATGCTGGTCATAGCGTTCCATCGATGTTCCCTCCCATCACGAAAAGCAGAATATAATGAATACATTCTGCTTTCCGACATTTCTGATATTTGTTCAGCGCACCGCTCGTCAGTTCTTGCGCAGGCGGCTCGTCAGGCCTTTGAGGTTGAAGCACTCGACATAATGATCGACCGCTGCCTGGATCTTGTAGATGACATATTTCTCTCCGTCGATGCCGCTGACTTTGAGGTTCTCATAGAGCTTCGCGATCTCGGCTTTGACGCGCGGGTTGTTGAATGTGTAATGGCCGCTGATCTCCGTGATGAGGTGCGTGAGCGCTTCGTCCTTGAAGATTTCTTCTGGCGTGAGCTTGTCCTTGCCGTCGACCATCCATTTCTTCCAGCGGCCGCTCTTCACCGCCTCTTCGCGGAGCGCCGTGCTGAGCTGCGACGCTTCCTTGATGAGCCCTGCTCTGCGAGGCGCGCCTCGGCCTCGACGAGCTTCAAGTACGCTTGCGTCTCGACCGTGCCGAACTCCGGCGCAACATTCATCGCCGTGACGCCGAGTGCTGGATGTTCGAGGAGGATCGCGTCATCGAGGTAGTCGCCGTTGTGCTCCTTGAGGCCGACGCCGTATTTCTTCGCGACAGCGGAAAGTTCTTTGCACGACGTGGAATCGACGTGGCCGACATTTTCCGTGAGGCGCGTCAGCGTCCCCGTGTTGCCGACGATGAATGCCGGATGCGGCAGGCCTTTTTCGTCGAGCTTCGCATGGAGCTTCTGGATGAAGGCTTCATAATTCTCCGGCGACGTGAGGCCGCCGTTCGTTTCCTCCGTGCCGACTTCGTAGCTGATGGGCGGGAGGTTTCTCTGCTTGCGTTCCGTCTCGACGTATTCGATGAGCTCGACCGTGCGGCGGATGTTCACGTCCATGTCGATGACCTTGCCGACGACGTACGGATCTTTCGTCGGGTCGATGTGCAGGATGTCGAAGCCGTTCAAGAGGTCGACGAGGTACGATTTCTTACCGAGCGCCATCGCTTCGTCTTCCGGCAGATGCGCGTTGCGTTCGTTGTCGCGCTGCCACGGGCCGCCGTGGTCGCGGCAGAGGTAGTAGAGGCCGTCGAACTGCGTCTCTTCCGCGACTTCCTGGATGGCCTTCGCGAAACGCGCCTGATCCCAGTTGCAGACATAGCCGCCGCCGAGCTCGTCCGCATCGACCTGGTTGCGGCTCGCGATGAACATGAGCGGGAAATCCTTCTCCTTGCCGAGCAGCATGCACGCCTTGATGAGCGTCTTGCTCATCGGGCCGATGCCGATCATCGTGGCCTTCTCACCGCCCTGATACTGCAGCATGGACGAAACGACTTCCTGCAACGTGATTTTCTTCATTTTGATGCACTCCTATCCGGTAAAATAATTAAATACATACTCATTTATTCATTTGTCAACTCAGACCATCTTGGAAACGCATCTCCGTTGCGGATGGTCGTTTGCGTATGCGGTTGTCCGTGTTCTTATTTTTCCTCTGCTGCATCCTCGCCGACATTCGGACGGAGGATGTGGAGACAGAGCGCTGTGACGATGACGCCGATCAGCATATCGATGGCGTACCAAGCTGCTGCGTGGCTGACAGCCGGCAGGACGATGAGTCCGCCGTGCGGCACCATGCACTGGACGCCGTGCACCATGCCGAGGCCAGCACCGACGGCGCTGCCGATGACGATGGATGGGATGACGGTCTTGAGGCTCTTGACCGCGAACGGGATCGCGCCCTCCGTGATGCCGATGAGCCCCATGAAGATGGCGGACATGCCCATCTGGCGGTCGGCTTGTTCCCACTTTTTCTTCGAGAGGAACGTCGAGAGGCCGATGCCGAGCGGCGGGATGGCGACGGCGATGCGGTACGCGCCGTTCGGCTCGTAGATGCCTTCGGCCATGAGCGCGAGCGTGAAGGCCGTCGCCGTCTTGTTGATCGGGCCGCCCATGTCGAACGCGGCCATCGCGCCGACGATGAGGCCGAGGATCAGGGCGCTGCCGCCCTGCAGCCCCGAGAGCAGCTGGATGAGCCAGGCCATGAACCAGCCGATGGGCTCGACGAGGATGTAGATGTAGACCATCGCGACGACGAACGTCGTGACGATGGGGATGATGAGGATCGGCATGATGACCTTGACCGTCGCGCTGACGTTCCATTTCTTCACCCAGCGCGCGAGGAAGCCGCACATCACGCCCATGAGCATCGCGCCGAGGAAGCCGGTCTGCACGTTGCCGTCGCCGATCGGCGTGTTCGCGAGATAGCCCGTGATCATGCCCGGCGCGAGCCCCGGCTTGCCCGCGATGGAGTACGAGATGTATGCGGCGAGCACGGGGATCATCATCGCGAAGCCGGCCGCGCCGATGGCGCCGATATTTTTCAGGAACGGATTCGTGACGACCATGCCCTGCCCGGCTGTCGCATCGCCGCCCGCGAGCGACAGCGCGAGGAAGATACCGCCGACCACGATGACCGGCATCATGTAGGAAACGCCGGTGTTGAACGCCTTCGTCAGATCGTTCACATAGCCTTTCATTGCCTCTGACATCTTGGCCTCCTCCTTACTTGGCGAGCGCGACGGCGCGGTCGACGACGCCGGCCGGATCGCGGATGACCTCGGCGGGATTCAGCGTCAGCACGCGACCCGCGTCCTGCTTTTCCTCGAAGCGGTCTTCTCCCTCGATGCCGATGGCGACGGCGAGGATGACGACGTCCGCTGCATCGATCTCGTCCTGCTCGAGCTCGTTATCGATGCCCATGCCGCCCTGCGTCTCGACTTTGCACTCATAGCCGCGCTTCTTGCATTCCTGCTCGATGGCTTCCTGTGCCATGTATGTGTGTGCGACGCCCGTGATGCACGCTGCAACTCCTACGATTTTCATGTCAAATTCCCCCTGATGGTTCTGCCGTGTGGATTCAATGAATGGTGCTGTCCGCTGCGATGCTCCTGTCGATCTCGTCGAGCATCGCGAACGCTTCGTGATTCTCCGTGCAAGCATAGAGCCGTTTGCGGAAGGTTTCGCTCATCAATTTCTTGCTGATGGCCGCGATGGCTTTGAGGTGGAGCATTTCCGTGTTCGTCTTCGGCACGCCGATGAGAAATACCGCTTCGACATCGTCCGTGCCCTCTGCATCCCATCGGATGGGTTCCTTCAGGCTGACGAAGGCGATGAACGCTTCCTTGACGGCGTCCGTCTTGCCGTGCGGGATGGCGATGCCGTAGCCGATGCTCGTCGAGATTTCCTCTTCCCTGCGGTAGACCGCCTCGGCAAATGCGCCTGCGCTCGTGAGCAGCCCGTCAGCCTCGGCCGCCGTGACGATCGCGCGGATGATCTCGTCCTTGCTCTTCCAGTCTTGCTTCACGCGAATGAGCGATTCTCGTATCATCTTGTTTCCTCCTTTCTTCGTTCTGACATCATCATAGCAGAACCGAACGCGATATAAAACTCATCAAATTTTCCAGTCTCGAAGAAAACGTGTTGTTTCCGCCCGGAATACGCACAAAAAAGGCACGCGCTCCCTTCAGGGAAAGCGCGTGCCGGTTGTCATGCTCCGACCATGTGCAGGAAGGCCAGCCGGAACTCTTTTTCATCGAGGCCGCTGTTTTTCCGCAGCCCCTCGCGGACGTCCGGATG
This sequence comes from Selenomonas sp., assembly GCF_022771645.1. Taxonomy (GTDB): domain Bacteria; phylum Bacillota; class Negativicutes; order Selenomonadales; family Selenomonadaceae; genus Selenomonas_C. The sequence goes on along the minus strand of NZ_JALFCU010000018.1, from coordinate 61,196 downwards.
CGAAAGGCGTTTGTAAAAGCTCGAAATGAGGCGGAAGCGTTTCTGGAAGTCCGCGCGGCTCACGGCAAAGACGAAGACGGTCTGCACGTCGGACAGCCGCCAATGCACGGGCGTCTTGAGCCGCAGGATGAGCAGCTGTGTCCGCTGGACGAAATCGGGGTTGCCATGCGGCACGGCGATGTTGTCGAGGTCGGTCGATGACAGCTGCTCCCGCTCGACGAGGCTGTCAAAATAAGCCGGCGTGACGCAGCCCTCCTGCTCGAGCACATCTGCAGCCCGCCGCAATACTGCGCGCGCGTCCTCCGCCCCCTCGATGTCGATGATGTGCGCCTGCATGATATAGAGCATGAGGATGCTCTCCATGCAATGCGTCTCCGCAAATTGGCGGATCTGCTGGAGCTCGCGGTCCGGCAGCATCGGCGTGACGTAGATGATGGGAGGCACCCCGTCGCCCGCCTCGATGTTCTCCGTGCTGACGACGAGGTCGGCGTCGACGTGTGCGAGCTCGCGGAACGATTGCATCGACATGCTGCCGACGACGCGGACGCCCGCGCTGCGTTCGAGGCGCGCCGCGATGAGACTGGCCGCCGCCATGCCGTAGTGACAGACGACGAGGATGCGGAGCGTCTGACCGATGTTCTGCATGCGCTCGATCGCCGCCTGGAAATGCAGCGTGAGATACAAGATTTCCTCGTTGGAGACCGCGTAGTCATAGCGGCGTCCGAGGACCTGCGCCGCGACAATGGCCATCTCGAGGCCGATGGGATACGACTGACGGATGCCCTGCCCGTCGTTTTCCCAGAATGCCGTGCGCAAGTGGTTCTTCCGAACGACGGTCGTGTAGATGTGCACGGAGAGGCCGCGCAGCAGCACGTCGTCCCCGCGAAAATCCACTGCCATGCGCTCGCGGATGACATCGAGGATTTCCACCATCGTGTCGTGCATGGCCGCAAGGTAGTAGTCGGTGTCCGACATCGCCTGTTTCCTGAGGATCAGGAACAGATAGCCGAAATACCGCACTTCCTCCTGCGGCACGGCGAGGCAATTGCAGACCTCTTGCGCGACGGCGAGATACTGCTGTTCCTTCCACGATGCCCGCCGTGAACGTGTCCGGCGGGACGAACGCCCACGCGCGGTGAACGTACTGGATGTAGAGCATCTGGAGAAACAGCTGCGTGATGGATTCGTCCGTGAAGCTGAAGTGCTCGGCAGAGCGGATGACGCGGACGGACTCGATGGCGCGGTCGACGTCCTGCTTGTTGATGTAATTGAGGAGCGGGAAATGATTCGTGTGGAACACATGGATTTCCTTCGCGAAATCCACGCCATGAACGTACGGCATGATGATCTCGACGAAATGGTTGCGCCGTTCCATCTGCGTCGTCACGACGCGGATGCCGTGATGGCGCACGGACTCGAGCTCTTCCTCGTACTTCTTGAGCGCCGCGCCCATGACCTTCTCCATGAGCGACTTGCTGACGAACAGCGTGTCCGCCATGTCCTGCAAGACGATGAAATCTTCTTGCAGGAGCAACAGCAGCAACGCCTGCTTTTCGAGTGAGAACTCCTGCATCGTCCGGAACGCTTTCAGCATGTAGTTCATGTTTTCCTGACCGAGCAGGCGCATCTGCCCGCCGGGCAGCCAATCGATGCGGACATGATGCTTTTCCATGAGCGGCGCAATCTGCAGCACGTCACTCTTCACCGTCTGCGCCGCCACGCCAAGATGGGCGCTGACATCTTTCAGCCCCCATTGCGGATGCTCGTAAATGCATTGGATGGCAGCAATCTGTCGCCGGATCAGTTTCAAAGCACTCGCCCCTTTCGCCATTCCTTTGTCCTTTCATCGTATCAAATCGCAGGCAAAAAAGAAACGCACGATTTTCCCCGAACGAGAAAAAATCGTGCGTAATATGTCAGGGGCCTCCTCTGCTCAGCAGATATCCGGCCGCAGCGACCGCGCGCCGCCGAGGTAGATGTGGTGGATGTCGCGCTGCGGTTTGTCCGTGTCGACGAGCAGGAGCACGCGGATGCAATGCGCGAGGCTGCCTTCGATGGCGAGCTGGCGCGCGTCAAAGAGCGGCACGAGGTCAAAGCCCGGCACGAGCCGCCGCACCCCCGCGGACGGGAACGCGCTCGTGAGGTCTTCCGTCTGGCTGAAGATGGCCGCGCCGATGTCCTCCGGCTGCACGCCGTTCCGCTCGATGGCGGCCTGCACCATCTCGGCCGCCGCCTGCCAGATCGCTTCTTTCGTATCCTCCGTCACCGTGATTGCCCCACGGATGCCCCTCATGGCGATTCCTCCCTTGCACAAAACGATTATCTTCCTTTATGAATGTCCCAGATCAGACGGATGCTCAAAAAAAACGCGATGAGGTAGCCGAACGCGCCGAGGATCGGGATCTCGAGGATCTTCGGCGTCATGTTCGTCGTGCAGATCGTGCTCGAGCCGAGCAGGAGCGCCGCCGTCAGAACGGCGACGATGACGCGGTTCACCATCTTGTCGATGCGCCGGAGCGGCTCTTCCGAGCCCGTGACGTCGAGGTTCACTTTCGTCTGGCCGCTCATCGTCATCTTCAGAATGTCGGAAATCTGTTCCGGCAGCTGCAGCGATTTGTGCATGATGAGATAGCCTTCGCGCCGCGCCTTGAGGAGTTCTTCGCGCCAGTTGAAATTTTTCTTGAAGCTCAGCTGCAGGCTCTTCGCGAAGATTTCGACGAAGCTGACCTTCGGACAAACGAGGCGCATGACGCCCTCGATGGTCAGCACGCCGCGCGCGAACATGGACAGGCCTTGCGGGCACGCGATGTGGTGGACGCGCAGGATGTTCATGATCTGCCGCGTCAAGAGCCCCATCTTCAGTTCGCGGAAATCGAGCGAGCTGTACTGCGCCATGAGCGCGTCGATGTCCTGATAGAGCGCCGTGTGGTTGATGTGGCCGCGCGGCACGCCGAGCGCAAGCACGGCCGTCTTCATCTCGAACGTATCGTGGTTCGCGAGCGCCATGACGGCCTTGCGGATCGCCGTGCGGTCGCGGTTCGACAGGCGCCCCATCATGCCGAGGTCGAGCCAGACGATGCGGCCGCCGCGCACCCAGATGTTGCCGGGATGCGGGTCGGCATGGAAAAAGCCATCCTCGATGATCTGCTTGACGTAATTCTCGCCGAGCCGCCGCCCGAGCACGGTCACGTCGACGCCATGCGCCGAGAGGCCTTGGAAATCGTCAATCGGCACGCCGTCGATGTACTCCATGACGAGGATGTGCTGCGTCGTGAGCTCGCGATAGACGTGCGGGCACGAGACGAACATGTCATCGTGATTGAGGTGCGCGAACTCTTCGATGTGGTCGGCCTCGATGAGGAAATCCATCTCCTGCTTCGCGATGGACCACATCTCGTCGAGCACCATGTCGAAGTCGATGACGTCCTGCGAGTGGCTGACGACCTTGACGAGGCGCGCCGCGCGCTTCAGCAGCACCATGTCGCGCGCCATGATCTTGTAAATGCCGGGGCGCTGTACTTTCACGACGACGCGCTCGCCCGAGACGAGCACGGCGCTGTGCACCTGCGCGATGGAGGCCGAGCCGAGCACGGTCTCGTCGATGGACGCAAAGACCTTGTCCCACTTGCGGCTGTACTCCTGCTCGATCGTCTCGATGATCGTGTCGAACGGCAGTGGCTTCGCCTCGCTCTGGAGCTTGATGAGCTCGTCGCAGTATTCCTGCGGCAAAAAATCCGGGCGCATGCTCATGACTTGCCCGAGCTTCACGAACGTCGGGCCGAGGTCTTCGAGAATGTGGCGCAGCTTCTCCGGCGAAAGGCCGCGCACGACATCGTATTTCCGCAGCACGTCCACCATTTCGCGCAGGCGGACGGCCGAGACGACTTCTTTTCGTTGTTCGTGCTTCAAGCTGGAGTAGAATTTTTTGAGCATGCTGGACGTCCTTTGATGAAAAACGGTACTGGCGGCTTATTTATTCCTCCGAGCCTTTATACTTCGCGGCGATCTGCTGCTGCACGGTCTCGTTCGCGAGGAATTCGTCGTACGTTGTCACGCGGTCGACGACGCCGTCCGGCGTGATGTCGATGATGCGGTTCGCGATCGTCTGCACGAACTGATGGTCGTGCGACGCGAAGAGCGCCGTGCCAGGGAACGCGATGAGGCCGTTGTTCAGCGCCGTGATGGATTCGAGGTCGAGGTGGTTCGTCGGCTCGTCGAGGAGCAGCACGTTCGCGCCCGACAGCATCATACGCGACAGCATGCAGCGCACGCGCTCGCCGCCCGAGAGGACCTTCGCCTTTTTCTGGCTTTCCTCGCCCGTGAACAACATGCGCCCGAGGAATCCGCGCACGAACGTCTCGTCCGGGTCTTTCGAATACTGGCGCAGCCAGTCGACGAGGTTGAGGTCGACGTCGTCAAAATACGCGGCGTTGTCCGACGGCAGATAGGCCTGCGATGTCGTGACGCCCCATTTGAACGAGCCGCTGTCCGCTTCTTCCTCGCCCATAAGGATCTTGAACAGCATCGTCTTGCCGAGCGTGTTCGGGCCGACGAACGCGACCTTGTCGCCTTTCTTCAGCGTGAAGCTGACGTTCTTGAGCACCTGCTCGCCGTCGACGTTCTTGCTGATGCCGTCGACCGTCAGCAGCTGGTCGCCAGCCTCGCGGTCGGGCGTGAACGCGATGTACGGATAGCGGCGCGACGACGGCTTGATGTCCTCGACCTTGATCTTGTCGAGGAGCTTCTTGCGGCTCGTCGCCTGCTTCGACTTCGCGGCGTTCGCGGCGAAGCGCGCGATGAAGTTCTGGAGTTCCTTGATCTTTTCCTCTGCCTTCTTGTTCTGCTCTTTCTGCAGCTGCAGGGCAAGCTGGCTCGACTGGTACCAGAAATCGTAGTTGCCGGCGTATAGGCGGATCTCGCCAAAGTCGACATCGCAGATATACGTGCAGACCTGGTTGAGGAAATGGCGGTCATGCGAGACGACGATGACCGTATTCGGGAAGTCGGCGAGGAAATCTTCGAGCCAGTTGATGGAGACGACGTCGAGATGGTTCGTCGGCTCGTCGAGGAGCAGGATGTCGGGATTGCCGAACAGCGCCTGCGCGAGGAGGACGCGGACTTTTTCCTTCACCGTGAGATCCGACATCATCATCGTGTGCTTGTCGTCTGGGATGCCGAGGCCGTTGAGGAGCTTCGCCGCGTCGGATTCTGCGTCCCAGCCATTGAGCTCCGCGAACTCCGCCTCGAGCTCCGACGCCTTCATGCCGTCCGCTTCGGAAAAGTCCGGTTTCGCATAAAGAGCGTCCTTTTCATCCATGATCTCGACGAGGCGCGGATGGCCCATCATGACCGTGCGCAGCACCTGATACTGGTCGTAGGCATAGTGATCCTGCTTCAGGACCGCGAGGCGTTCGCCCGGCGTCACCTCGACCGTGCCGCCCGTCGGCTCGAGCTCGCCGGAGAGCAGCTTCAAGAACGTCGACTTGCCGGCGCCGTTCGCGCCGATGATGCCATAGCAGTTGCCCGGCGTGAACTTCAGGTTGACGTCTTTGTAGAGGACGCGCTTGCCGAACTGGAGGCTCAGGTTGTTCGTGGTAATCATGGAAGGGTGGTCATCCTTTCTGTATCGGAAACGTTGTTATTCACTGAGGATCGCGCGGAACATCGAGAGGATGCTCTGGCCGTACGAGTTGCCCGGCACGGCCCAGCGGCCGTTGAGGTCTTCCCAGGCGCCGAGCGTCGTGTCTCCATATGTGCCGCGCACGAGCTGGTAGCGTGGGTCGACGACGGCCTCCTGCGGCTCGCGCGTCGACGCGTAGGCGAGGAGATGCTGGATGTGGGCGCGCACGCCGAGCTGCGGCGTCGCAAAGTAGGCGCCGCGCACGCCGCCGCCCGTCGTGCCGAGGCCGCAGTAATTGTTCTGCGCCGGCACGACGTCGCCGCCATAGCGGAAAAAGCCCGTCTCCTTCAGCGCCTGCGCGAACGCGACATCCGGACGGATGCCCTCGCGCGCGCCTTCCTGATAGTAGAACGCGACGAGCTGCTGCGGCGTGCACGAGATGTCCGGCGCAGGATTGTACGCGAGCAGGTACTTCACGCACTGTTCCTCCGTCGCGAGCGGCGTGCCGAGGATCGCGTCATCGTAGGCCGAGACGGTCTTCGGCACCTGGAACTGCGGCTGCACGGGGTCTGCCGGTTCTTCCACAGGATGCAGGATTGCCTGGATGCGGTCCTGGAGCGAGCCTTTCGACGCGTCGTCGCGCGGCACGACGCGCGTCGTGCCCTCGGACGTCGGGCGCACCGGACGGCGCACGCCGGACGGCTGCTGCACCTCGCGCGTGCCCGGCAGCGTCACGTTCTTCTCCGTCTGCGGCTGCGTCAGGCGATGCGCCTGCACGCTTGCCGGCAGCGAAAACGCGACGACGCCGGCGAGCGCGCCGGCAAAAACGAATGAACCGATTGATTTTCCCCATGCATGCATGAGCGAATGCTCCCTTCTGAAACGTCCATATCCATAAAATAACATCATCTGCTAAAACAGCCACGCATCGAAAAACACGATGAGCACCGTGAACGCCGCAAGGCCGCGCATCGTGCGCGTGACGTCCTGCGCGCGGTCCGCGAGCACCTTGAGGAGCACGTACGCGACCGTCGCCACGCCGCAGCCGAGCGCCATGTCATACGTCAGCGGCACGAGCACGACGAGCGCGACGGCCGCCGTGCGCTCCGCGAGGTCGAAGGCTGCCCAAGCGAGCTGCGTGCGCGCGATCAGGAACAGCCCCGCCACGACGATGCACGGCACGAGCATCGCGGGAAACGACGCGAGCTCTTTCGCGAGCGGCGCTGCGCACAGCAGAAGCAGGAGTCCTGCCGCTGTGCCGGCGGCATACGCGTGCGGATGCGCGCGCCCCGCTCCGCCCGCGAGCGCCGACTCCGGCGCCGCCGTCATCGGCGTCATGCCGCAGAGCGCCGCGAGGAGATTCGCGAGCGCCGCAATGCGGAGCGGTTTGCGCGGTTGTGCATCTCCGTCAAAACCAAGTGCCTGCCATGTTCCCCAGAAATTCAATATCATCAAGAGGAACAGCCACGGCGCGACCGCCACCATCGTGGCAAACGCCTTCGCATCGCCCTTGCCCGCGAGCAGGAACAAGCCAATCGAACGGTCAAGCCCTTCCGGCGCATAAAACGGCGCAGGCGGGACGATCCAAAAGCCCTCGACGAACGACAGCGCCGCCGTGATGACGAGGCCGCATCCGACGGCCTGCCGCACGCCGAGCGCACGCAAGCCGAGAATGAGGACGATGCCGAGCAAGCTGAAATACGCGAGCGGATCGGCGTAGTCGCCGAGCATCACGAGATGTACGGGCGACGCGAGCAGCATCCGCCCGCGCTCGAGCCCCCAAAGCACCATCATCGCGCCGAGCGCGAGCGGCAGCGCCTGACGGATGCACAGCGGGATCGCCTGCACGATGCGCGCGGCCGCGCCCGTGAACGCTGCTGCGCAGACGAAGAGCGCGACGACCGCGGCGAGCGCATACAGTTGCCCGAGCGTCAGCCCGTGCGAAATCACGAGCAGCGCCATGAGCCATCCCGCCGTCATGAGGTCGGGACCGAGCGCGACGGCAAGACGGAGCCGCCCGAGCGCGAGCGTGCCGAGCGCCGCAAGCGCGGCAGCGATGACGTAGACGGCCAGAGCATACGCGCCGGCCTCCGCCGCGACCTGCGCGACGAGCACGAGGCCCGCGCTCATGCAGAGCGCCGTGACGAGGCCCGCGCGCACCGCGCCGCCCGTCTCGCTGTTCCACCAACGCAATCGTCGCATTTCCCGCTCCACATCCTGACGTGATTCAATAATCCTTTATAGTTTACCATATCTGTCATGTAATCTCCATGATAAAAATGATATAATGGTCATCAAATATCGTTTAGGAAAGAAAAGGAGCTTGTTCATTGGCATTGTTTCAAAAAAAATCGATGGGCATGGTGAAGGCCGGCGCAGCCGCCGCCATCGTCGTGCTCATCGCCATCATCCACATCGCGAATCCTGCGTTCTTCCCGCACCTCTGCGGCCTGCTCGCGCGCGGCGACATCACAGAGACGGCGGAGTACATCCAGTCGTTCGGCGCGTGGGCCGTCGTGTTCAGCTTTCTCTTGACGCTCTTCGTCAACGCGCTCGGCTTCCCGCCCGCGATCATCTTCTCGACGGCGAACACGCTGATCTTCGGCATCGCCTGGGGCATCTTCCTTTCCGTCGTCGCCGAGACCGTCGGCGTGGCGCTGAGCTTCGTGCTGCTGCGCTTCTTCTTCCGCGACGCGGCGGAGCGCGTCATCGCAAAGCACAAGACGCTCGCGAATATCGACAAGTACAGCGGCCGGCGCGGCTTTGTCGTCATGCTCATCGCGCGCATGGTGCCGTACTTCCCGAGCATCATGTTGAATGCCCTCGGCGCGCTATCGGCCATGCGCATGCGCGACTACGTGCTCGCGTCGTTCGTCGGAAAGTTCCCCTCGACCGGCATCGAAGCCATCATCGGCCACGACACGATCACACAGCAGGAAGACCCGACGCGGCTGGTCGTCGTCGTGATTCTAGCGGTCGTGCTCATCGTCGGGGCATGGTGGTATGAAAAAGCGGCCGCCAAAAAATTGGCGGCCGCAGAAGAAAGCCAAAGCTAGACGTTGCCGAGATGAACATGCTTCAAATATGTTTTCGCGATACGCTCTAACTGTCTCAGCGTTTCCATCGGCGTCATGGGGATGTCGCAACGATAGCGCGGGAAATAACGTGACAAGTGCAAAGGAATTTCTGACGAGATGGACGCAAGCCACCGGGCTTCCACGTCCATCTCTTTTTCGTCGTCGTTCCTGCCGGGGATGACGAGCGTCGTGACTTCGATGTGGACGCCGACGCGGACGGCGTGCGCGATGGTGTTCTTCGTCGTCTCGAGATTGCCGCCGATCCAATCGTAGAAGGTTTGCGTGAAGCCTTTGAGGTCGATGTTCATCGCATCGACATGCGGCAGGAGGTTTTGCAGAGGCGCGTCACAGATCTGCCCGTTCGTCACGAGCACGACGGCGAGATCGTTTGCATGCAACAGCTTCGCGCAATCGATGACGTACTCATAGCTCACAAGCGGCTCGTTGTATGTGAACGCGACGCCGATGCTGCCGTAGCGCTGCCGCGCGTCGGTGGCAAGCGCAGCGAGCCGCGCGGGCGGCACATCCTCCGCGCGCAGTTCGCCCGCCTGCGCCCGCGAAATCTCATAGTTCTGGCAGAACGGGCACGTGAGATTGCAACCGTAGCTGCCGACGGAGAGGATGACGCTCCCGGGATGGAAATGGTAGAGCGGCTTCTTCTCGATCGGGTCGAGCGCGATGGACACGAGCTTGCCGCCATTCGTGCAAACAATCGTGCCGCCAACGTTCGTGCGCGCCGCACAAAGGCCCGTCTGCCCGTCGGCGAGTTTGCAATGATGCGGGCAGAGGCCGCAGGCCGCGACAGCTTCTTCCATGGTGCTCACCCCTTGAATCTATAGCCCGCGCCCCAAACCGTCTCGACGTAGATGGGCTTTGCGGGCTCGGGCTCGATTTTTTCGCGCAGGCGGTTGACGTGCACGCGCACCGTTGCCGTGTCGCCGATGGCATCGAGTCCCCAGACCTTTTCGAACAGCGTATCCATCGAGAACACGATGCCGGGATTCTCCGCGAAAAACAGCAGCAGCTCGAACTCGCGGCGCGTCAGGCTGATCTCCTCGCCGCCGCGATAGACGCGATGCTCCTCCGGCAGGATCTCGAGCAGGCCGAACACGAGCGATTTGTGCCGCCGCTCTTTTTCGCCCGTCAGCCGCTCGTAGCGCGCGAGATGCGCCTTGACACGCGCGACGAATTCCGCGGGGCTGAACGGCTTCACGATGTAATCATCCGCGCCGTAGCCGAGGCCGCGGATCTTGTCGCTGTCCTCCTGCTTCGCCGTCACGAAGAGGATCGGCACGTCCTTTTCTTTGCGCACAGCTTGGCAGATTGTGAAGCCGTCGACGAACGGCAGCATGATGTCGAGCACGAGCAGGTCAAAATCTTCCGCAAGCGCCCGGTCGCGTCCCGTGCGCCCGTCGCCCGCCGTCTCGACGGCAAAGCCTGCCGCTTCGAGGTAATCCGTCTCGAGCTCGCGGATGGCGCTGTCATCTTCCACGACGAAAATGCGTTTCATGAGTTTCTTCCTTTCCTCTCGGCGCGTTCACGCCTGCGGCGTATCGTCCGCATCGTGAACCGGCCACGCCGTCACGATGGTCAAGCCGCCGCCCGGCGTCGCCTCCGCACGAATCCGCCCGCCCATGCCCGTGACGACGCCGCGCGCGATGGCGAGGCCGAGGCCGCTGCCCTTCTGCGTCTCGCTGCGCGCCTTGTCCGTGCGGTAAAAACTCTCAAAGAGCCGCGGCAGCTCCGCATCCGGCACGCCCGGCCCGTGGTCGGCGAAGCGTACGACCGCCGTGCGGCCACCGCCCGCCGCTTGCACGGCGAGCATGATGTCCACGGACGGCGCCGCGCCGCCATATTTTTTCGCGTTGCCGAGGATATTTTCCACGACGCGTTGATATTCCTGCGGGTCGAGCCGCACAAAGAGCGGCTCTCTGCCTTCCGTCGCGTCCGAGAAACGAAGCGCCAGCCCTTGGTCTTCATACCACGCGGCCCGCTCGGAGACATAATCCTCCAAGTACGCGCACAGATCGACCGTCGTCACTTGGAAGTCGACGCGGCCGAGGTCGAGCTTCGAGAACAAGAACAGATTTTCCACAAGGTGCTCCAGGATCGTCGCCGAGCGGAAAATCTGCGTCACGTAATGCGTGCGCTTCTCCTCCGTCCGCGCGACGCCGTCAAGGATGCCGCTCGCATAGCCCTTGAGCGCCGTCAGCGGCGTGCGCAGGTCATGCGAGATGCCGGCGAGCAGCTCCTTGCGGTTCTTCTCGTAGCGCTCACGCTCCGCGCGCGCCGCCGCGAGGCCGAGCCGCATCTTGTCAAAGCTCCGGCACGTCGCGCCGACCTCATCACTCGGCGCAAGCCCCCCTGCGGGGACGGCCGGCACGTCATAGTCGCCCTGCTCGATGGCCGCCGCGCTCCGCCGCATCGCCGCGAGCGGCCGCAGCACCTGCCGCGTCAGCATCCGCACGAACAAGAGGCCGAGCAAGAGCGCGACGAAAATAGCGAGCCCGAACACGCCGTACAGCAGCCACCGTCCCTGGTTGCGCGCCTCGCGCTGCGCCGCCGTCAGTGCCTGCCGTTTGAGCGGTTTGTCGCCGGCCGCATAAATTTCTGCACCCGACGGCGACCGGTAGAGGTACGTGAACCCCATTTCCGTCCAAACAAGAGACGCTTGGTCGCTTTCCGTCCGCGCCTTTGCCGCCCTTTCCACTTGCGCGGCGTCCGCGCCCTGCGAGAGGTATTCCGGCACGCCGTCCTTGCGCACGAAGACGGCGATGCCCGCACCCTCGAGCAAGCGGCACTGCTCCTCCATCTCGTGCAAGCTCCATGCCGGGCGATCCGCAATGTCGCACATCCGCTGGATGGCGAAATGCACGGCGATCGGCGCCGTGCGCGGCCAAAGCTCGACCATGCGGCTCTCCCAGCCGCCGCCGAGATGGTTCATGCCCGCGATGACGAGCACGAGCGTCGCCGCGAGCACGACGATGGGCAAAAACGCCAGCACGAAGCACATGACGATGAGCCGCGTGCCCGTCGGCAACTCGCGCAAATGCATCATTTTCCACCTCGTCATTCCATCTTTTTCTCGTTCCTCATGATAGCAAAATAACATAACAAAAACATAAAACGAGAGCCACCGCATCAATCCGAGTGCGACGGCTCTCGCCTTGCATCCTTCCACTATGGCGTTCTGGCTGTTGTTACGTCAACGGATTCGTCGTCTGCACCTGCTCACGCAGCGCATATGTACGATCTTCCAATTTGCGAACAGCATCCTGAAATGCCTGGCGCGCTTGCTGCTGTTCTTCTGCCTCCCGGATTGCCGTCTGAAGGCCTTCGATGGCAGGTTGGATCCACGCATCCATGACTTCATGCGCTACACGGATGCAATCCGAATAGACGGCATCCGCATCCTCGTTGAACTTCTGCTGAATCTCTTGGCGCGCTTCCCGCATCTTTGTTTCCCGATCTTTGACCTTCTCTCCTTCCGTCACGGCTTTGTAAATCTCATAAACGACGCCGAGCGCGCCCAAAGCCGCGCCGAAAATAGAAAGACCCTTTGCAATATTGAGCGCCTGCCACGGCTTGAAGCTGGCGCCGAAAAGATGCCCGACTTCCTTTACCGCCGTATGCGTCAGGGAACCCGAGAAAGATTTCAGCGAAGACGTTGCAACACCGCCGAGATTGCTGAGCGCACCCGCGCCGTTCGTCATGACTTTCTGCATATCGACAGACGATTCCTCTGGCGCATCCGCGCTCGCGAGATGTTCCGAATGGGAAATTTCCTGCAAGGCTTTGCCCGGTTGCGGTGCTTGGAGCGACTCCCGGAGACTCTGTGCAAAATCCGTCTGCATGAGCGCTTCGTCCTCTTGCTCGATCTGACGCCCCATGCGCTCTGCTGCCTGCACCATTTTCTGCTGGCAGTCTTTGACCTGCGCTTCCACGTCTGAAATCGCATGAGACAGTTTTTCTTCCGCTTCTTCCCGCGACGAGCTGTTTTGAATATCAAGGCTCGCCTTCCTGCCGGTCCCCTTGATCGAGCTCTGCACCATCATGGCAAGATCCTGCATCTCATCCATGCACTGTGCTTGATTGTCTTTCAGTGTGCGAATCTGCCGCTTCTGGATCTCGCATGCCGCATCGTCCGCGCCTGTCTGTTTGCCCGCTTCCTCCAGGGCGGCGGCAAGCTCGTTCAGCGGCTTTTGCAGGCGCGCCGTAAGGCCTTTCGCCTCGACGAAATCATTCAAATGCTCGATAAAAACATCGTAGCCGCTCTCTTCCAACAAGTCTTGCTTCACTTCTGCTTCCGTCTCTTCCAAGGATTCCTCGTAACGGTTCGTGGAAACAAAGGATGTGTACAACTGTTCCGGCGTGAACGGCGCGATCACCTTCTCAATGTCCGGCAGCATGACCTGTTGCTGCTCCGGCGAATTGCCCAGCGCCGCGCGATCCATCTTGTTGATGACGAGGATCATATTCGCGCCGCGCTGCTGTTCAACCGCGAGCTTTTGGAAATGATTCCCCATCGTCTGGTCAAAGCCTTCATTCGTGATGGTGAAGATCAAGAGGTCGGCATGCTTGATCTGTTCGTAGGTGATCGCGTCATGATCCTCGCGGATGCCCGTCTGGATCCCCGGCGTATCGACAATCTCGATGCCATGCCACGGGTATGCCTGCGCATGATCCGTCTTGATGTCGGCGCCGATTCCCGTGTCCATGCCCGTCAGCATCTTGATGATGCTCGACTTTCCCGCGCTGTACTGGCCGACGAAGACCAGTTTGATTGCACCATCCTCCTTCTCATCTGTGGATGGCAGCGCTTCCAATGCTTCCATCGGCAAGCCGAGATCCTCATATTTTTGAAACGTTTCCCGCGCATCACGCACGAGCGCTTCAATTTTTTCGCTGGATTCGCTCAACTGGAAAGGCATGTGTCTTTCTCCTTTCTCCCGTTAACTCAATCGGAAATCCTCATCAGCACCACCGGCGCAAAAGCGGCTTGCTGGAGCATCGACCGCATCGAATCCCAATTCTTCCTCCGTTCTGCCTTCGGCTCCACTTGCAGAAAGCGGATTTCCTTTTTCTCTTCTTCATCTTCACTGTTGGGGGCTGGATATGTATACGTCATCAGTTCATGCTTGGTCTTTCCCAAGATTTCCTGCATGATCTGATGGATTTTTTCAGAGAAATCATCTCCATTTGCTTCATCAAAAGGAACGATTTCCAAGGACTCTCCCAACACCCTTTCAACACGCTCTTGATCCTCTGTGGACAAGAACGGGATTTTCCCGATGGCAATCATTTTCCTGCCAGGAACACGAACATAATCTGCTTTGAGAGCGATGTCGGATCTCTGCAAAGCAAATTCCATGGTTTTCGTCAGCAAAATATGTGACAGATCATCAAATTTCGTATCCAGCAGTTGCGCTAACTCATTCTGCTGGTTCGCCACATCGAGCAAGAGCATCTGGCGCTCAAACAGCGTATGGTAGAACCCCCAGATGCGGCCTTGCATCAAGCCTTCTTCGATGTTGTTCGCCAAAGACTTCCGCAATTTCTTCAAATGCGGATCAACGATGCCATGCGCCTTGTCGCGGAGTTCCGCACGCGCCTGCTCCATCTTCTCTGCCTTACTATCAGACAAAAAAGAGAAAACCGTCGCCAAGAGGCCCGCCAGCGGATTCACGAAAAACAGTGCTGCGCCTGCGACACGAAATGCGTTTTGAAAGCTCGTCTCAATGTTGATATCCAAATGATCTTTGAGCGCCTTCATCTCAAAGCTATGGAACTCCAAATCCGCAATCGTGTCATCTGCCAGCGAGCGCAGTTTCCGATTGCAATTTTTCTCCAGAGATTTCAAAAAGCTCCTGCTCTTGCGATCGATCTGCACTTCACCCAAGCAATCGAAAAATTTTTCTTTGACCTCATCGGAATCGTCATTTTCCGTGACAATCTCGGAAAATTCTTGGATTGCTCCATCCGCCTCTTCGCGCAAGGATGTCATGAACGCCTCCAGCCGATCCTGTGCGAATTGATCAAAATCATCTTTCCATGCCAGCAGTTTATTTCCATTTTCCTCTAGCAGATCCGATTCGCGAATCAACCGCCCGGACGCATCGAACAAGGCATCAATTGCATCCAAGAGCGGCGTCCTGACGTTTTCAAGAAAATTCTTCGTGCGGAGCAAGCTCGCTTCTTTCGTCACCTTGTCGAGAAGCACATCTTCGACTTGCGCAAAATTGCTGAGGGAAAAGAGCTCTTCATCCTCCCTGCCAAGATACGCTGCCTGAAGATGAGCGTAGACGAAAGGAATCTTCGACCAATCCTGCCCGAATTTCCGGCCAAATTCGCAAAATTGATTGCGGATGGTATCGATGCGCTCCGTGTCCTGCATCTTCCGCGTGAGATCGCGCACAGCCATCGCGCGACGCGCAAGGTTCAAGCCGAGCTTCACATTCACGATGCCGAGCACGCTCTTGCCTTCATCGCGCAACGTGGCGAGCTGCCGTGCCTCCTCTTCCTGTGGCGCATCATCCGTGAGCAGAAAGACAATGAGATCCGCTTTTTTCGCGGCCTCCATCGCGAGGGCATCATCCTCACGCCCATCGAACGAGCAGATGCCCGGCACATCCGTGACCTTCATGCCCTTCCAATAGTAATCGCGCACATCCCGCGTCGTGCGCTGCGCCCCTTTGCCAATACTCTCGCCGTTGCCGTGCGTGAGGATTTCCATGAGCGTCGATTTGCCTGCCATCGTCCGTCCATAAACGACGATGGAAAAATCCTTTTTCTGCCGCCAGAGACGATCGACGTTTTGCTTGATGTCGCAATCCATCCGCTGCAAATCGATGATTTCCTGCCGCTGCTGCGAAAGCAGGCCCGTCCGCTCCAGACGATCGAGATCTTCCTGTGAAGCCTCCGCTTCCTCCAGATTTTCTTCCGCTTGTTCCAAGAGTTCATGGATGGCGCCAGCCACTTCGCTCGCAATGCGATAGCCTTCTTCCGCGCTCGCCTTGCAGTCTTCCAGAGCCGCTGCCAATGCTTCTTCCTTCATACGCTCTTCTCCTCTCCCCGTCGCTTTACGGTTCACGAAAGTTTGCACTCGAATCGGTTGCATCCATAAAAACTGTCTGTCTCCGAACCGCGCGACAGGCATTTTGCTTTCAGTCTCGCATTGTATTCCCACAGGCCGATATTTGGGGCTTTCGGCGCAATAGCTTGATTCATCGGATCATACCAATGTTTGCAGAATGCACATTTGCGGATGCTGCCGTTGTTCTTGTTCACCAGTTCCATCGGATTCACCTCGATTCTATTCTGTCTTTCATTATAAGACATATGGCCCCCCGTAAAGACGAAAAATTTTCATAATATACGGAACATGTCTCCTTTGCACCATTCAAACACGTTACAAAAGCAGGATTCTTTCCGCATCACATCGAATACCTCTCAAGCAACGTGAGGTGATCACGATGAACGAAAAGAAAACTTTGCTGCACGACGTGCAGCAATATGTAAAGAAGCACTTCGTCCCCCGCACCGACGAAACGAGCACCACAGTGGCACGCCAAACATTTGCGTTTCTCGGTGCGACCGATGTCCGCAGTTTTCAAAAAGGCGCGCTCAGCGCGGCAGTAAAGGATGCGCTTCTCCAAGATATCCAGGCCATGCTGACACCAGGCTTTCGCGAGCTCCTGTTCGACCTCATTCGGAAGAAAGGCCTCAAGAACGCCGACCTCTACCGTCGCGCCACGCTCACGAAGGCGCATTTTTCGAAGATCAAGAACGATGAACGCTATCATCCATCGAAAGACACCGTCCTCGCCCTCGCGCTCGCGTTGAAACTCACGCTCGACGAGACGCAAGAATTTTTGAAGCGCGCGGGCTATACGCTCACGGACAGCAGCAAGACCGACCTCATCGTACGCTTCTTCATCGAGCGGCAGATGTATGACGTTGATGAAGTGAATAGCGTGCTCGACGAGCTCGGCCTGCCACCGATTACGAACAAGAAGGAAACGAAAGAACGAAAGGACGGCTGGTGAACGCTCACACGGCCGGCGCACCTTGCGGTTCTGTGTTCGGGCGCGTTGCCATCGTCCGCTCGATGGTCTTGCCAAGCTTCTCGATGAGCTGCTGCACCGCTTGCGCGTCCGCATTCACGAACGATTCGCCTGGCTCAGGACGTGTTTCCGCCGCTACGGGCATCGCGTGCGCAGCCGTATCCGTCGACGCCTCCACTGCGGTCGCTTCGCGGCGTTCCGCGAAGTTCGCCTGAAGCGTCTCTAGCGACTGACGGATGGACGTGCGTACGGCTTCGCGCTCTTCGTCCGTCTTGCAGCTGGCGAGCGCGGAGCTCGCAGCGGTCGTGATGCTTTGCAAAAGGTCATCGAGCGACGCATCCTCCGCGACGGGCATATCCTCTTCTTCGTCATCTTCCTCTTCTGAGGAGAGTGCGACACCGGCTGCCAGGCCGACGACGCCGCCCGCTGCGAGAAGCAGGAAATCTTCCAAAAGGTTGTTCATGATGTTCATCCTCCTATGACGTGTTGCGCCTCCGTGTTGCGGAGGCTGTTTTTGTTTACGCGTCTAGCATAGCGCACGGCGAACGCAAAAAAGTCAACAAACAGGCAACCTCTGAAGATTTCTTGTATTTTTTTGCAAAAAAATCGCACCAAAGAAATCTGATGTTCTTCGGTGCGATTTGCAATTGTAAAAAATTTTATTCCACCTGCGTCGCCGCACGATTCTTCTTCCGCTTGAGCTGCAGGACCAGCACGATAGCGAACAGCGCGATGCCCGTGAGATCAGTGACCGCCCCTGGGTCGATGAGCAGGAGGCCGCCGGCCGCGAGGATGATGCGCTCGTAGATGCGGCAGTTGTCGGCGAGGTAGCCGATGAGCGCCGACGAGAGCGCGATCATGCCGATGATGGCCGTGACCGTCGTCATGACGAGGCCGGGGATTGTCGCGTCGATCATGAGGATGACCGGCGAGAGCACGAACATGTACGGGATGATGAACGCCGCGATGGCGAGCTTCGCCGCATTGACGCCCGTCCGCAGCGCATTGCCGCCCGCGATGCCGGCGCCGGCGAACGCGGCGAGCGCGACCGGCGGCGTGACGTCGGCGATGATGCCGAAATAGAACACGAACCTGTGCGCGGCGAGTACCGGCACGCCCATCTGGATGATGGCCGGCGCCGCAATCGTCGACGTGATGACGTAGTTCGCCGTCGTCGGCACGCCCATGCCGAGCACGATGGCCGTGATCATCGTGAAGAACATCGTCGGCAGCAGCAGGCCGCCCGAGAGCGTCAGGAGTCCCGACGCGAGTTTCAGGCCGACGCCCGTCTTCGTGACGACGCCGATGACGATGCCGGCCGACGCGCAGGCGACGAGCACGGACAGAACGTTGCGCGCGCCCTTGTCGAGGCCGCGCACGATCTCGATCGGCTTCATGCGCGTCGACTTGCGCAGCGCCGAGCAGAGGATGGAGAGCACGATGGCGACGAGCGCGGCGCGCATCGGCGTGTAACCCGTCACGAGCAGATAGACGATGACGACGAGCGGGATGGCGAGATGGCCGCGCTCCATGAGGAGCTGCCCCATCTTCGGCAGCTGGTCGCGCGGCAAGCCTTTCAGGTTGCTGCGCTTCGCCTCGAAGTGGACGCCGAGCCAGACGCCCGTGAAATACAGAAGCGCCGGGATGACGGCCGCTTTGACGATGTCGATGTACGGCACGCCGACGAACTCCGCCATGAGGAACGCTGCCGCGCCCATGACGGGCGGCATGAGCTGGCCGCCTGTCGAAGCCGCCGCCTCGACCGCGCCCGCAAAATTCTTGTGGTAACCGAGCTTTTTCATCATCGGGATCGTCAGGGATCCCGTACCGACGACATTCGCGACGGAACTGCCCGAGACCGTGCCCATGAGGCCGGACGACAGCACGGCGACTTTCGCCGGGCCGCCGCTCGCCCAGCCCGCGATGCTGTTCGCGAGATCGATGAAGAATTTGCCGAGCCCCGTCGACTCGAGATACGCGCCGAACAGGATGAACAGGAAGATGAACGTCGACGACACGCCGAGCGGAATGCCGAAGATGCCCTCCGTCGTGAAATAGAGATGCCCGACGAGCTGCGAGACCGTCAGGCCGCGATGCGCGAGCACGCCCGGCATGTACGGCCCTGCGAACGCGTACGCGAGGAACAGCACGACGACTGTGACCATTGGCAGGCCGACGACACGGCGCGTCGCCTCGACGACGAGCAGGATGCCGACGAGGCCGACGGCAAGGTCGACGTTCGTCACGAGGCCGGAGCGCAGCACGAGCTGCTGGTACTCGATGAGGATGTATGCCGGCGCCGCCGCGCCGAGGATCGCGAGCACGACATCGAGCGGATGCACTTTCGTGCGCGACCAGCTTTTCCGCGTCGGGTACAGGAGATACACGAGCGCAAGGCCAAAGCCGAGATGCACGGCGCGCTGCAATTGCGCGTCGAGCACGCCGAACGTCGCCGTGTACAGCTGGAAGATGGAGAACGTGATGGCGAGCGCCGAGACGAACTTCGCCATGAGGCCCGTGTATTCCATCGTGTCAGAATCTTTGTCGTATTTTTTCAGCACCGCCTCCGCTCGTTCTTTGTCCGTCAGTTCTTCACTCATGGCAAACAATCCTTTCTATCGGAATCCTTTCCTCTCTGCAAAAATTTTCAACATCAAAGCGCTTCATACGCCCGCGCCACGGAAAGATCGATGCGCGCGCCCGGCGGGAACAGCTCGTAGAGCCGCAGCGTCCCCGCCGCCGTGCGGAGCGTCAGCTGCGTGCCGATGCCCGTGCGGAGCACCAGCTGCGGGAAACGGCGATCCATGTGGTCGAAGACGAAATACTCGCCTTCCTCATGGAAATCGCCTTCGCCCTCCAGGAACGGCAGCCCCACGCCGAACGACTGGTAGCGCGTCGACAGCAGGCGGAACGCCCCTGCCCCGTTCCGTGCGGACGCATCGACGACGAGATTTTCTTCGACGGGCGTCTTCTGCACGGAATGGATGAAACGGATGGTAAACGCTTGCGGCTCAGTCAAAGGCAAGGCGAGGAGCATCCGCCCCTCGCCTTGCACCAGAAAGATCGGCTGAAGCATCTGCCATGCCAGCAGCGCCATTGCCACGGCCAAGGCCGTCAAAATCTTTCGCGTCTTCATTTGTCGAACTTATTTCTCGTCAAAGAACTTCTTCGCACCGGCGTTCATGTCGAGCGACATGCCCTTCTCGGCATTCTCTTTCGAAATCATCTTGCCAACGGCGTGCGCAGCCTGGATGCGGTCGAGGTTCGAGAAGATGGCTTTCGTGATGGAGTAGCCGAGCTTCTCGTCGACCTTGTCATTCACGACGAGCATCGCCATGACGGAAATCGTCGAGACATCCTCGTCAAAGCCCTGATACGTGCCGGCCGGAATCGTCGTCTTCGTGTAGAACGGATACTTCGCGATGAGCTCGTCCGCTTTCGCCGGATCGACCGGGAGCAGGCGGATCTTGTTCTGCGACGAGATATCCTGCACCGCCGCCGTCGGGAAGCCGGCCGTCAGGAACGCTGCATCGACGTTGCCGTCTTTCAGCGCGCTCGCGCCCTCGCCGAACGAGAGGTACTGCTCATCGATATCATCATACGTGATGCCATACGCTTCGAGGATCTGGCGCGCATTCGCCTCCGCGCCGGAGCCCGCCGCGCCGACCGCAACGCGCTTGCCCTTGAGGTCGGCAATCGTCTTGATGCCCGAGCTGTCGAGCGTCACGAACTGGCACGTTTCCGGATAGAGCGAGGCGATGCCTTTGAGGTTGTCCACCTTTTTGTCCGTGAACATCTCCGTGCCGTTGACCGCGTAGTACGTGATGTCATTCTGCACGATGGCCATGTCGACAGAGCCGTCTTTCAGCATGTTGATGTTCGCGACCGTCGCGCCCGTGCTCTGCGCGCTCGCGTTCATGCCTTCAATGTTGTTGTTGAGAATTTCCGCGATGGCGCCGCCAATCGGGTAATACGTGCCGGCCGTGCCGCCCGTGCCGATGTTCAGGAACGTCTTGCCACCGCCGGCCTGGCCACCGCCGCCGCAGCCCGTCAAAAGCGCCGCGGAAAAGACGACGGCGAGGCCTGCCGTGAGAATCTTCTTCATTGTACCAAACTGGAACTTCATACAGATCCCTCCAAGCTCATAAACCCATATCCTTGTGCCCGCATATGGTTTCTTTATATGTCACATACAGATTATAGCATAGCAGATGTACACCTGCAATGGATATTTTTGAATTCCTCGCAGAAATGTACAGTTATATTGTATACAGAAAAACAAGAGTGGGCAGATGTCCACATCGTTTAGGACATCTGCCCACTCTTCCTTTCTGTTTCGTGTGAAAGTTTTTACTGGAACGTCTGCCATGCGTCCATGACATCGAGGAACGCACCGTCGAAACCGGCAGCCATGATCTGATCGAGATAAGACGTTTCACTGCCGTAGAGAATGCGCTTCCACTCGTCCGTCCAGTAGCGCACGCGGTAGCTGCCGGGCCAGTCGGGATTGGATTTCGCGATCCAGTCCGGGCGGGTTGCGCTGCCCTCCCACGCTTCCTGCCAATACGGGCGGTAGTCGGCGGCCTCGCCGACGCTCAGGTAGGCAAGGACGAGCCGGCGGCCGCCTTGGGGCTTCTGCTGGAGGCGCGCGACTTCGTCTGTCGTCAGAGGCGCGTCATCGTAGTAGAGGTCGATGACGAGCGCGTCGTACGGCGTGGCGGCGAGGCGCGCGAGATAGTCTTCGCGGTTTGCGAAGTTCTCGGGGTTGAGCAAGATCAGGAAGTTGCGCGCGTCTTTGACGGTCGTGATGTCGTTTGCGTTCTCGTCTTGCACGCGCCCGTCCGGGATGTCCGTGAGCGCCGTCGTCTCTGCCGTGCTGCTGACGTAGCCGCGCGCGCGGCCTTTCGCCTGGTCCATAGCGGCATCGTCGCCGTCCGGCAGGTAGTCGAGCGTCCAGACGGCTTTGCCGGCCGACATCGGCTGTTCCATCATGGCTTCGAGGTAATCAAGCATGTCGGGGTCTTGGAGCTCGATCGTGTCGTCGTCGTTCGTATAGAAGAAGCTTTCCGTCAGGAAGCCGTCGAGGGTGTTGACGAGTTCTTGGACGGAGGATTCCGGCTCATGCTTCGTGACTTCGAGGAGGCCGGCCGCGCCGTTGCCGACGAGCTGGAACGATGGATTGCGGTCGGTGGCGTAGGCGCGGAGGTCGGCGGTGAGGCGGACCATTTCTTGCTCGGGGGAGAGGCGCGGTGCGGCGGCGGAGTTCGTGCAAGCGGTGGTGAGGAATACGGCAATGCTTGCGCAAACGCTAGTTAGGGCTTTGAAGATGTTGTTCATTTGCAAATATCTCCCGATGGGGTTCTCCGTGGTGTTGCGTTTTGGGGGTCTGCGCGCACCGGCGATTTGTTGCGGCGTGCGGATTGTTATGACGTACAAGCGACCCGCTCCTGGCGCTGCGCTTCGCTCCGCGCCTGTCCTCTCCCTGGGGGAGAGGCTTCTGTTGTGTCACGTTCGGCAATCTGTTGAAACGGCTTCATAATAGCTAGGACTTCAAACGGCTCAGTCAAAACGATCTTGTGTACCAAAGCGCGACGGTGCAGCCTTGGCAGTCGTTGCTGCCGAGCCCGGAACGGATGTAGCGTTCAAGGTTGAGCGTGAGGCGGTCGACGTCTGTCATGCGGTAGTCGAGGATGCCGAGGAGGGACCAGCGCGTCCAGGCGTCGCTGTTCGTGCCTTCGTCGAGGTAGAGCGCGTTGTAGCCCGTCGTCGAATGGTAGGCACTCGCGAGCGCTTCCCATGAGAGACGCGGCGTCATGGCGTGGCGCAGACCGACGGCGAACTCGATATCATCCGTCGCGTCGCCCGCGATGCCGTGCACGCGCTGGGCGTGGCCGAGCGTGAGGAACGCGCCGAGCTCGTCTTTCGGCGCGATGTGCCAGTTCGCGGACGCGCCGAGCTCGATCTCCGTGCCTTCGCGGTAGTTCACGGGCGTGCCGAGCTGCCAGTTGCCGTCGTTACCGGTGATCTGGTCTTGCTTCGTCTCCGCCGTGTCGCTGAGCGTGACCCACGTGCGCAGCTGGTGTTTCTCGCCGATGTGCTGGTATGAAAGCTCGAGGTCGGCGACGCCGCCGGGATTTGTCTCGGCCTCTGAGACTTCTTTTGCATACTTATATTTTTCGCGGAACGTATAGGCGAATCGCGTGATGAGGCTGTCGCGCTCCGTCACGCGGTGGACGGCCTCGACGGATGGCGTAAACTCCCATCCTTTGCCGAAGTCCTCGAACAGCAGCAGGCCTTTCGGCACGAGCGCATTGCTGTAAAAACGGTGCTGACCCGTCGGCAGGTTGACGGTCAGGCCGTAGCGCAAGCTATTGATGGGATGATCATTGCGATAGCGCACGTCGAGCGTCGTGTCCGTGAGGCCGGCGGAGTCACCGTGCTCGGGCGTCGTGTACGAGCCGAGCCAGCCCGTGCTGATGCCGAGGTCGAGCATATGGCGCGCTTCGCCGCCCGGCCACGGGTCCGCATTGACGTTCGCCTGGCCGGGATAGCGGTCGAGGCGCACGGTGTCGGAAAGGGAGAACGGAACATAGAGCTGATGGCCGTGATAAGCGTCGGCGTAGTAAACGGGATCGCCGTTCGCATCTTCGCCCGTGCGCGGCACATTGCCCTGCGCGTGCGCGTACTCGACGCCCGTCTGCAGGCTCGCGCCTGTGCCGAAATAAAAGAGGTCGTGCGCGATCTCGCCTTCGTCGCGCGTCGTTTCTTCGACGTCTGCGGTCGCTTCCGCTTCCCATTCGATCGCGCTCTGCTGGTCGTTTTCGGCTTCCGCGAGGTACGTTTCGCTTGCTTTGACGTCGGCCTCGGCCTGCTGCTCGTCGGCCTCAGCCGCGCGCTCGTCGGCGCGGGCATCGGCTTCTTCCTCTTCCGCATCGGCGCGTGCGTCCTCGAGTTCTTCGAGGTACGATTGCGCTTCATCGAGAGAAGCTTCTGCGTCGTCGAGCGCAGCAGAAATCTCGTCGATGCGCGAGGCCCATGCGTCCGCCTCGGCCTGCGTTGCTTCGTCGGCGACGCTCGCCGCATCGTCCTCCACGATCTCTCCATTCGTATAGGCGTCGGCGAGGCGGATGGCGTCGGCGAGGCGGTTCTGCTCGTAGCCGACTTCGGCGAGCGCCTTCTGCACGGCGGCTTCGCGGTTCGAGTAAACGCTGACCGCATTCCCTGTCCGCATGCGCACGCCGGCCGCCTCGGCCTGTGCCTCGGCACTTGACTGCTCAGCTGCGAGCTCGTCGACGGCAGATTGGCGCGCGTAGACTTCCTGCTGGTAATCGTACGCCGCCTGTTGCGCCGCGATGGCGGCCTGCGTCTTTTCGGCGCTGATGGCGCGCGCCTGTCGCAGGGCTTCCTTCGCATCGGTGAGCGCTTGCTGACTGGCGGCGAGGTCTTGCTTTGTCGCCGCGACATTGTTTTTCGCGTCGATGACGCCCTGCTTTGCGTCCGCGAGGTTCTGGCGCGCGTTCGCGAGCGCTTCCCGCGCGGCGCGCAGGTTCGCCGCCGCTTCATGATAGACGCGGATCTCGTCGCGCTGGTCGCGCAGGCTCGTGAGCTCGCCCGCGATGTCGTGCATCGGGTCATGATACGCGGCCGATGCCGTGCCGAGGAGGCGCGTGAGGCAGGCAGCTGAGAACGCCGTCGTGACGGCGACCTGCTTTGCCAGGCGCTCGCGCGCTTTTTGCACGAGCATGGCACGGCGCGGTGCGCGCGTCATGCGGTAGCGGTTCGGATAGCGGCGCGACGGCAGGAGCGCGCCCTTGCAGGCTTCTTCATAGCGCGCCTGCGCTTCCGCCGCTTCGAGTTCCGCGCGTTCAGCAGCCTTTTCGCGTTCCATCGCGATACGACGAGCGCGTTTACGCGAAAGTCTCATAGCGGTCGCCTCCTTCCTTTATTTTCTCTCTGCCAATTGTTCCAAGTCAACGAGCTGCCCGCCGCAGAGTTTTGTCGCGAGGCGCGTCAGGATGCCGTGCGGGGCGCGGTAGAAGACGGGCTGGGCGCAGTAGACGCAGTAGTCGATGCGGCGCGCGAAATGGGTGAGCTCGCTCCAGGCGCAGAAGAGCGCGAGGCCGGCGGCGAGGAAGAACGTGAAGCCGTAGCTCGTCACGCCAAGCACATAGAGGCCGAGCAGGCCGAAGACGATGTTGCCCAAGAGGAACACGAGCCCGGCGCGCATGACGTCCTGCTGAATGTCAAAATACGTCAGCAGGATGAAGATGATCTGGTACACGCCCGTGAAGAACGCCGCGAACAGCAGCACGCCGTACATGTTCGACGCATTGAAGTCGACGCCGGCGAACGTCAGGAGGTAGCTGCCGAGCGCGAGGAACACGAGCGTGAAGAGCATCTGAAACTCGACGACCTGCCGCAGCTCGAACCACAGCGTATACGTGAGATCCTGCCGCGCATCCTCGATCTCGCGCAAGTTACCGCGCCGCGTGATGGCATCGAAATACGCGGCGTATTTTTCGTAAAAGCGCGTCTCCGTTGCGACGACGAACAGCGCCATGAGCGGCAGCAGCGACAGGAATGCGTAGAACGTCACGACATCGTACTGCGGCGCGTAGACGTACGTGCCGGCGACGTCGACGCCCCACGGCCCCTGCCAGATGATGATGTTCGGCGCGAAGAGGCCGACGGTGTACGCGGCCGACGCGACGAAGAGGCGCCAATGCTTTTCGAGATACGGCAGAAATGCAAAACAGTTGCCGTATTTTGGTAGGCCGAAATGATGCGTGATGTGATAGAGGAACACGGCATCGAGGAAGCCCATGCCGATGACGACGGCAAGCAGCCCCGCGTCCGCCGCGCTCACCCAATGCGTCGCGAGCAGGACGAACGCACTCGCGACGGCGAGCACCGCGCCGGCCGCAAAGCCGACGATGAGGCGCTTGAATTTTTTCACAGCTGTGAGATATACGCTCTCGACCCAGATGACGAGCAGCTCGAGGAAGAACGTATAGGCGAGCGCTTCCGTGAACGCCCCCAGCGGCGTGCCCCAGTAGAACGCGACGGCGACGGCAGAGCCGAGCGCCATGAGGATGGCGCACATGCCGAACAGCGAGCCCGTCACATCTTCATAATACTCGACAGAAAGGCAATCTGCAAGATAGCGCGTCAAGACCATCGTGAAGCCGCTCGACAAAATCTGCGAGAAAACGAACGCGTAGACGACGGACGCGACGAAGAGGCCGGACTCGTCGCTCGAGACGCCCGCGATGGCGAAGAGCAGCTGGATGCCGAGCACCATGCCCGTCAGCAGCAAGAACGGGCCGGACGTGATGATTGTCGAATACGTGTACGCCTTGATGTGCCCCGCCGCCGTGTGCGCGCGGAACAGTTTCTTCAGTTCGAAGCCGACGCCTGCCATGCCGTTCCCTGCCTTCCCAATGCTTCTTCTTGTGCGTAAATCTTTTTGTACGCGTCGATGAATTGCTCGTACGTGTAATATGTCTTCGCGCGCTCATAGCCGACGGCCGCCATGTTGCGGCGCAGTTCGTAGTCGCGCGCGAGCCGCAGGATCTCCTCGGCCATAGCCTCATAATCCATCGGCGCGACGACGGCGCCGGCCGTGCCGAGCGTGTCGCGGCTGTCGCCGTAGATGAGCTCACGGCAGCAGCCGACATCCGTCGTGACGTACGGGCGATGCGCGGCGAAGCCTTCGAGCACGGAGAGCGGCTGCCCTTCGCTGATGGAGGACAGCACGAGGATGTCCATGCGCGGCAGGTACTCCGCGACGTTGATCGAGCCCGTGAACGTCACGTTCTGCACGCCGAGCGTCTTTGCCGTGCGGCGCACAAGGTCGACATACTCCGGGTCTTCCTCGAGGTTGCCCATGACGTAGAGCTTCGCGTCCGGGAGCTCCTGCTGCACGAGGAAAAACGCGCGCAGGAGCGTCACGATGTCCTTGATCGGCACAACGCGCACGACAGCGCCGATCGTGACGGGGCCGCCATGATCCGTGAGCGGCGAGATGCCCGCGAAGCGCTCCATGTGAATGCCGTTCGGCACGATGCCGATCTTTTCCGGCGCGCAGCCGAGCTCGCGCTCGATGACCGCGTTGTGCTCGAACAGCGTATAGACGTGGTCGGCCGCCTCGTACGCCATGCGCGCGAGATGGTAGAAATACGCGATCCAGACGGATTTGAAGTCGCCTTTCGCCCAATCGCTCTTGATGATCTCGGCCTCGCGCTCGCGCGAGTAGATGCCGTGCTCCGTGATCATGAACGGCTTGTGATACACCGTCGCGGCCACGCCGCCCAAGACGCCGCAGTAGCCCGTCGCGACGCTGTGGTAGACATCGGCCTCTGGAAGCTCCTGCTGCAAGAGATAATACAGCGGCAGCAGCATCGACCGCATCGTCCAGAAATAATCCGTGAACGGCAGGTAGTCGAACCGCTCGCGGTAGACGCGCTGGATGACATCGAAGAAGTCGCTCGACATGAAAATGTCGAGCGGGCTCTTCCATCGCTTCTGGCGGAAGATACGGATGAGCGCCGCAAGGTCAATGGCCTTCTCGCCGAGCACGAGGTCATAAAGCACGTCACGGTCTTCGGGCTTCAGCACATTTTCCCTCATGCCGCGCGACGGCAGCGCGAGGATCTCGTCGAGGAAGACTTCGTGGACGCCCGCGCAATTTTTCGGCAGCTTGTATTTGAACTGGCCGCGGTCTTTCGCCTCGGCGCCGATGGAGTAGACGACGAACTCGACGTCCGGCAGCCCTTCCATGAGCATCTGCGTCCACGACGAGACGCCGCCGACGACGTACGGGTACGACCCCTCCGTGAGCAGGCAAACCTTCATTCGCTGTCCCTCCAATACAAGCGCGCGCTGTCCCCCGTCATGCGCACAAAGTAGACGCTGTCGCCGACGACGTCCGCCGTGCAGCCCACTGTCCGGTCGAGCACCTTGTCCGAGCGCAGCAGGAAGCGCGCTTCGCCGCGATAGTTCCACGCGTGGATCTCGAGGGATTCCGCCCGCCGCACGACGCGGAAGTCGACGTCGAAATAGTCATCGAAATACCGCGTGCTCTCCGACGCCGTGACGGGCGTGAGCCAGGGGTACTGCGCCTCCGTCTCGTCGAGGAAGTTCGTGAGGCCCTCCCGCATATCCGCCCACGACTTGTCCTTGCTTTCCTTGTAAAACATCTCGTCGGGATGGACGAAATGCGCGAAGACGCCGCGATGGTTGATGAGGCTGTCGACCGACCACCGCGTGATGCTGTCCGGCAGGAAGCCGGCCGAAATGCGCGGGAGCTCATACGAGCCGTCATCATTGCGTTTGTAGTTCTGATAGTATGCTTTTTCGCTCGGCGGGCCATCGTAGAGCGAGGCTATGATTTTCAGCGTCGGCACGGCCTGCTTGACGGCATCCTTTCCTTCGGGACTCAGGACATTCGACGGCGGCATATAGACGCGGAACTCGTAGCCCGGGTACAGGCTTTTCGCATAGCGGTAAAGCTCCTGCGTCGCCTCGATCATGTCCTGCTCGCTCTCCCACGGCACATAGCCGTGCACGTCCTCGCCATAGCCGGCGGACGCGAGCGACTGATGGTTGT
The DNA here is from genome assembly GCF_022771645.1 of Selenomonas sp. Lineage (GTDB taxonomy): Bacteria > Bacillota > Negativicutes > Selenomonadales > Selenomonadaceae > Selenomonas_C. The sequence goes on along the minus strand of NZ_JALFCU010000018.1, from coordinate 32,828 downwards.
ATCCGTGGAGGCCGAGCTCGCCGCCCGCTTGCAACAGCTCGCGGCCATAGATGATGACGTTGTCCCGCGCCGCGCGTCCAGGAAGCTCTTGGAACGGGCCATGGACCTGCGCCCCGTACGTCTCGATCATCACGCCCGTGTACTTCAGGTCATAGCGCTTCGCTGCGGCCAGCATCCACGGCCACCACGCCTTGTGGTAAAAGTCCGCCGTCGAAAGCCCCGTCTCCTCGTAGATTTTCGAGAAATCCCCTTCGGGCGTCGGCGCGGGGAAATCATCGAGGAAGAACAGCTTGACGCCGACGACGGGATAGAGGCTGTCCGCGCCGCAATGCGCGATCATGGCCGCGAGCAAGCCTTCGTTCGTCTTGTCATCGCGCTCCGTGCCGTTGTAGGCATAGATGTTTCCATCGCCATACGCATGACGCCAGACGAGCGGCACGCCTGTGACGCTCTCGGCCTCGACCTCGGCATCGCTGGCAAGGACGAGCTCTCTTGCCGCCGTCGCATAGATCGTACCCTTCTCGAACGTTTTGCCCTGCACCCCGAGGACGAAATTCGTCAAAAAATGGATGCCCGGCGTCTCGATCTTGCCGCCGATGCTCGTCAGGCCGAAGGCGGCAAGCACATCGGCAGAGATGGCCTCGGACGGCTCGGGATGCTGCAGCAGCACGGCCGTGCCGCCATGCGCAACGTAGTCGATCACATCCCGCATCCCGGCGATCGCGCCGAGACGTCCCGTCGCGAGGAGCACGCCACGCGTGTCCGCAGGAATCTTCAGCGACGCTTCATAAAACGGATGGCTCTCATACGATTTCTTCTGCTCCAAGAGCATCGTCTCCGCATTGTGCCGCGCGTACATGCTCATCACGTCCATCGGATCGTAGATGATGACGTAGCGGTCGCGCGAGACGCTGTCCGCCTCGGCCCATGGCGCTTTCTTTGCCATCGTGCCCCACAGGCTCGTGTTCTTCACCGCGTCGAGATACAAGAAGCCATCAAGACGCGCATACTGGAGGAAGAAGGCGAGGAACGCCGCGAACAGAAAGAGCAAAACGGTATTCCGCTGGTTCATGCCTTGTTCCCCCTCTCCAAAAACGGATGGCCGTCAGCGCCAATAAAGGCGCGCGCTGTCGCCCGTCATGCGCACGAGGTAGGCGCCGTCGTCGACGACGTCGGCCGTGCAATTTTCTGCGCGGTCGAGCATCTTGTCCGAGCGCAGCAGGAAACGCGCTTCGCCGCGATGGTTCCATGCGTGGATTTCCAAAAATTCTGGCTGCCGCACGACGCGGTAATCCACATCGAAGAAATCGTCGAAATACGGCGTGCTCTCCGAGGCCGTGACGGGCGTGAGCCACGGGAAATGCGTCTCCATCTCGTCGAGGAATGCCGTGAGCCCCGTTTTCATGTCCGCCCACGACTTGTCCTTGCTTTCCTCATAAAACATCTCGTCGGGATGGACGAAATGCGAGAAGATGCCAAGGTGGTTGATGAGGCTGTAGACCGACCAGCGCATGAAGCTGTCCGGCACATAGCCCGACGAGATGCGCGGGATCTCATACGAGCCGTCCGCGTTGCGCTTGTAATCCTGGTAGAACGCCTTCTCGCTCGGCAGGCCGTCGTAGAGCGACGCCATGATGTTGACGGTCGGCACGGCCTGTTTCACCGCATCGTAGCCCTCGGGGCTCAGGATGTCGGACGGCGGCACGTAGACGCGGAACTCGTAATCGGGATACAGGCTCTTGACATAGCGGTGCAGCTCCTGCATCGCCTCGATCATGTCCTGCTCATTGTCCCACGGCACATAGCCGAGCTTGTCCTGGTTGTAGCCCGCGACGGCGAGCGACTGGTGGTTGTAGCCGTGCAGGCCGAGCTCGCCGCCGGCCTTCAGCAACTCGCGGCCGTAGATGACGACGTTATCGCGGGCGCTCCGCCCGGAGAGCTCGTGGAACGGCCCGTGCACCTGGTCGCCGTACGTCTCGATGATGAGGCCCGTATACTTGATGCCGAAGCGCTTCGCGTTGTCGAGCATCCACGGCCACCATTCCTGACGGTAAAAGTCGGCCGTCGACAGCCCCGTCTCATCGTAAATCTTCGAAAAATCGCCCTCGGGCGTCGGCGCAGGGAAATCGTCGATGAAGAACAGCTTCACGCCGACGACGGGATAAATGGCTTCCGTGCCACAATGCGCGATCATGGCCGCGAGGAAGCCTTCGTTCGTCTTGTCATCACGCTCGACGCCGTTGTACGCGTAAATCTTGCCGTCGCCGTAGGCGTGCCCCCAAACGAGCGGCAAACCCGTGACGCTCTCGGCCTCAACTTCGCTGTCCGGCGTCAGCGTGATGTCCTTCGCCGTCGTCGAATAAACAGAGCCTTTTTCGAATTTCTGCCCTTTCGCGCCGATGACGAAGTTCGTGAGGAACTGCACACCCGGCGCCTCGACGTCGCCGCCGACGCCCGCGATGCCGAACGCCTGGAGCACATCGCTCCCCATCGGCTCGCCTTCGCGCGGGTCGACATGCTGCGTGAGGAGCACCGTGCCGCCGTTCCTTACATAGTCCAGCACGTTTTCCATCGAGGCGACCATGCCGAGACGCCCCGTCGTCACAATGATGCCGCGCGTCGTCTCGGGGATGTTCACCGCATCGTAAAACGCGTAGCTCTCGAACGATTTTTTCTGCTCCGTCAGCATCCGCTCGACGTTGTGGCGCGAGTACATGCTCGGCACGTCTGTCGGGTCGTAGACGATGACGTAGTGATCGCGCTCGATCGTGTCCGCGTCCTGCCACGGAGCCTGCTCCGTTTGCTCTGCAGTCCGCTGGTTCTGCACGGCGCCGAGGTGCAGGAAGCCGTCAAGGCGCGTGTACTGGAAGAAGCAGCCGAGGAGCGCCGCGAACACGAACAGCAGGACGATGTTGCGCTTATTCATCCGCCGCACCTCCCCAGTAGCGGATGGCCCGGAGCGCACGCGGCGACAGGCGCACAGGGAGCGCGCGGAGTTCCGCGAGCGCCGCCTGCACGCCCGCCGCATCGTGGCGCGCCGCCGCGATGACGAGCTTCATGTACGCCGGGCCTTCCTCGCCCGCACACGCCTCCGCATAGCGCGCACAGGCCGCAGCCGCCTCCTCGTATTCCTTGCCGCGCAAAAACGCGCGAATCTGCCGCTCGCGGCTCGCCGCCGTTTCCGACGAATGCTGCACGAGCTGCGTCAGCGTCGCGCGGAGCTCGTGCTCCATGAGCGAACGGCTCTTCGCGTCGCCGTAGCCGTTCTCGAGATACGTCTCGAGCAGGCCGGCATAGCGGTCGAGCAATTCATCGCGTCCGTCTACATCTGTCTTCGCTTCGAGCTCCTTTTTCGTCGCTTCGATGTCTTCCGTGACTTTTTCCATCTGCGCCGTCATCATCGAGACGGCGTAATACGTGATCTCGCGGTCTTCGTCATGGACGGCCTGCTGCAAAATGTCAGGGTTCTCGACGACCTCCTGCTTGATGGCGTCCGTGAACAGGCGGCGCTTCATGCGCGCATCGCCGAGGAGATACGTGTCGCTGAGCGGCACGATGTCCGCCTGGTACTCCATCGTGCCGGGCGAAAACTCATCGCGCTCTTCCGGATGGTACTCCGGCCGGTTCGTATCGGAGTGCGCGATGAGGCACGCGATACGCCAGAACAGGAGGATGAGAAAGCCGACAACGGGCAGCAAGAAGATGAGCAGCGCCTCGCACGCCGCCTGCTGCGTGCGGCGGAAGCGGCTCGCGACGAACAGCCAGAGCGCCGCGATGGCCACATGGATGATGGCAAAAACGTAGAACGGCATCAGACCACCGCCCTTCCCTCGTCCGTCTCGACGCCTGCGCGCGCGAGGCGGTCGCGCACGAGGCGCAGCGTGTCGCCTGCGACGTCCGGCAACAAAAGAGCGACGCCGCCGTCGTATTCGCCGGCGAAGTCCTCCGTACGGATGCAGCGCGACAAACGCTCGTCGATCTCCGCGAGCGAGAGGCCGGTCGTGACGACAGGCAGCAACGCTGCCGGGTTGTCTTTCGTGACGCGGCGGCGCTCCGCGAGCTCGTGGAGGACTTTCTCGAACTCGGAGTTTTTGAGGATGCGCGTACCGGGCAGGTAGCGCTTTTCCGCCGCCTCCTGCTCGAAATGCCACGCGCGGCCGATGGACGCCGCGACGAGGCGCGCTGTCAGAGACAACAAATTCTGCTCATAGTAACTCCACTGGCCGAAATCGAGGTCGTAGATCTCGATGACGGCGATGACGCGCTCATCGTAGACGACGGGCGCGGCGAGGTCGGGCACGCCATCCTGCAACGCACGGTTCGCGAACACGCGCTGCGTCCGGAACAGGTCTGTGAGGTAGTCGTTGTCATCGACGCGCAGCGAATGCGGGCGCTGCGCCGCCGCCGTACCCATGCGGACTTTCTGGCGCAGGTAAAGGCCGTCGCGGCTCACGACGTAGACGGCAACGTTCTGCACGTTGAGGACATCTGCCGTCACGGCCGCCGTCTGCGTGTAGAGGTTTTCCTCCTCGACGCTGTCGAGCCGCCGCACGATGCGGTAGACGCGGCCGATGCTGTCATCCGAGTTCACGATCTGGCGGTACATGCGGTCTTTGACGCGCACGCTCTCCTGGAACAGGTTCTTGAGGAACGACTGCCGCTCCGCCGCGCGCTGTTCCTTCCACGCGTTCGCCGCGCGCTCGTAGTCGGCGCGGTCGGCGAAATAGCCGGTCAGCACGCCGACGAAGAGATACGAGACAAAATGCAGGAGCTCGATCGGGTTGTACAGCAGGCTGACGAGCTCCGCGCCATGCGACGTGAGTCCTACGATGAGGATGGCGAGCGATGCCGCGACGGAGATGACAGCCTGCCGCTTTCCATAGAGCAGGCCGAACGCGCCGATGTAGACGAAATTGAAATCGACAGGGAGCGTGCGGTTCACGGGCGACCCGCCCTGCACATAGGCGATGAGGCACATGAGGACGGCGCCGGCGAGGTTCTCGACATACGGCACGGCACGGCGCCAGAGGCGCTTCGCGCGGCCTTTGCGCGCGGCTGCAGCTGCCGCCGCATGCGCGGCCTCGCGCTGGTCCACGACGGACTGCACGGAGGCACACACGCCTTCGCGGATGTCGCAGCGCGGCTGCCAGCCGAGCACCGTCGCGGCGCGGGCGCTGTCAAGGAACGGATGGCCGTACGAAAGTGAGAGCGCCGCCTGTCCGCCGCGCTCCTGCACGGCCTCCGGGAGCTGCGCCCCCTCCGGCAGCAGCGCGCGCACTTCGGCCGCCAGCGTGTCAAAGCCGAAGCCCTGCCCGCCGCCGAGATGCAGCACGTCGTCAGAATAGCCGCGCTCGACGGCGCTCCACAGGCCATACGCCGCATCGCGCGCGACGATGAATTCCTGCGGGCCGTTGACGCGGACCGTTGTTTTCGTGTTTTTTGCGCCTTCCGTTGCGTCTGTCGCTTTGCCGGACGTTTTTTTGCCGGCGTCCTGCGCCGTCCCCTCGTCGCCGAGCGCGGCCGCGACGAATGCGCCGAGGAAGCCGTCACCAGCCGCGAGGCCTTCGCCGCAGAGCTCCGGCAGGCGCACGATCGTCACGGGCAGGCCTTCGGCCTTCCACGCCAGTGCGAGCGTTTCGAGGCGCGCGAGGCGCTTGCCGATGACGGAATGCGGCGCGGGCGCGGACGTCTCCGCATCAAGCCCCTTACCTGCGAACACTGCCGCGCTGCCGAGGAGCAGCACGCGCTCGATGTGCGCCTGCCGTTTCGCGAGCGCGAGCAAGCGCTCGAGCCGTGCGACGCCGTCCGCACGCTCCGCCGCGAGCGGCGCGACGAGCACGGCGATGTCCTCGAGCGCGAAGATTTCCTCGGCTTCGACGCTCATGACGTCCGCTGCATAGCGGTGGTGCGCCGCGTCAGCTTTGGCCGCGCCGAGCGCCGCCGTGCGCCAGCCTTCTTTTTCAAAGCACGCCGAAAGCGGGCGTGCCAAAATTTCCGGCACGTCCGTAAGGAACAGCAATTTTTTCTGTTTTCCGGTCTTCGTGGAAGTTCCCGTATCCCTCATGATGTTCTCCGACTCAATTCCGATAATAAACAAGCTGTATCGCCCGCATTCCCAAGTGCGAACGCAACTTCCAAACCCTACTTTATGCTATCATCGAAATTTCATAATCATCTGTGAGATGCATAGGATATTTCTGGGATTTCTCTCCTAAAGTTTCTCGTATTCACCGCTCTGAATCAATCATTCGGCCCTGCCGCCCGAAAAGCGGAACATCCGTCCAACCCGGGGCGCAGATATGGAAAAACATCTTGCGCCGTGGTATCGTAATCCATGGAACCCCCAGAAATGTTTTCCAAAACTATTTCCCAAATTCCCCCAATGAGCGATGGCCTCCCCCAAGGTCATCGCTTTCCTTTTTGCGTAAAAATCCGCGGATGCGAAAGTCTTATTCGCACCCGCGGACATTCATGTGTTCTATTTGTTTTGCCCTGCAAGAGACTCTTTCCACCGCTGACGCGGTCCCCCTTCCCCGAAGGGGAAGGCTGCTTCATGCTTTTTTCAAAATCCGATCTCGACCTTGCCGTTCATGCTCCAGCCGTCGTAGTCGAGCAGGTATTGCTCACCCGTGAGGTCGAAGTTCGTATGCTGGTTCAGCTTGCCACGGTAGCCGAGCTTCAGGTAGAGAATCTGCTCGTCGTTTTTGAGCGACGGGAGGGCGATGTCGGTGACGGCGGCGGCGAGGTGGCCGCTGAGGCCGCGGCTGTAGGCGATGCCGCCAAAGGCACCGCCGTTGTAGCTGTAGTCGACGCCGACCTTGATGCCCGTGTTCGTCTGGTCTTTCGTCGCGAGCACGTTGCCGCACCAGCGCATGTCGTCGTTCGCGATCTTCTGCGTCGAGAACGAGACGTACGGATTGAGATAGCCGTGATCAAGCGTTTTCTTCCAGCCCATGAGAATCATCGCGCCAATGGACTGCGTCTTCCACTGGATGCCTTTGTCCGCGAAGTCGTTGTCGAACTTCGAGTAGTGCACGAGGTAATCGACGTAGTGGCCTTTCGGCAGGATATGCGTGCCGTAGATGCCGGCGTTGAACGCACCTTTGAGGCTGACGGTGCCATCGGACGTGCCGGTGCTGTGGCTGTAAAAATTGAAATCGCCGCGCGTCGTGCCGATGAATGCGCCGACGTAATCCGCGTCGGAAATCTTCCGATCGCAGCCGAGCTGGTAGTTCGCGATGGCGACATTCGACTTGCCGCAGTATTCGTTCGTATCGATATCCACATCGTTGTAGCGAACGTCTGCCCAGATGTTTTCGTTCATCAGCGCGTCTTTGCCTTCGAGCTTGCTGTCCAAAGGACGCACGGTCTTCGGCGGACGGTTGCGCAGCACTTCCGCGCGACGGATGATGTTCGACTCCGTCGCGCGCTCGATGAGCGCGGCGGCGCGGCTCGCGCCGGCGACGGGCGCGACGAGCGTGCGGCCGGCGGCGATGACTTGGTTGTAGGCGTCTTGGGCGTTTGTTGAGCTGCTCACTTGAAGCGCGGAAAGCGTCAGGCTGTCCAATTTCGTACTGGCATCGCCATACGTCGCCTCCACCGTTGATTTGTCTGCGTCGCTCAAATCTTCTAGCGCCGTCTTGCACGAATTCTTCGCTGCAAAATACGCATCGAGCTTGCTCGCTACGTTGAGATCGGATGCGGACGGCAGCGTGTGGCTGAACAGGTCTTTCGAGAGATTTGCGACGTGTTCGTCTGCCGTTTGAATCGCATCGGTGTCGAGAGCGTCTGCGGCAGTTGCCATGGTTTGGCCGAGCGCTTCGACATCGGATTTTGTGGCAACTTGTTTTGTGCCCGTCCCTAATTCCTTCCACGCACCACCACCATTATTAGCACTACTATGGTACGTGAGGCTTTCGCCCGGCACGGAGAACTGCACGGCCGAGACTTTTTCTGACGCGACCTCGAGCTCGACGCGCTCCGGCTGCTCGATGAAGACGCCGTAGCCGCGGTTCGTCAGATAGAACGGCACATTTTTATAAGCTTGCTCCGACCCCGTGCCGCCGTCGCGGTTCCAGAGATCGACGACCTGGCCATTCTTGATGAACGGAGAAAACCGTTCGCCGAGGCCAAACGCGTATTCGCCGACGCCGAGATGAAGTTCCTGGAACACATACGGCTGATGCGTTCCTTTATCGACGGCATAACCGGCGGCTTTTTCGCCGCTGCCTGTGAGATATTTGCCATCGTAAGAAAACGAGACATTCCATGCACCTTGCTTCTGACCGATTGCTTTCATCTTGCCGCACGTGATCGTGACGGTATCGTCATCCTGTGCGAGCGTGACGCTCCCCGACGCGTCTGCGACCTCGTAGCGCGGCAACGTCTGATAACTGCCTTGATAATGCTCGACCCGGACGCCGATCGTGTCCTTCGCGCGCGAGAAAAACGTGTATGTGAAGATCGGCACATCAACCTGCGCGCCGCGCGTCGAGACATCACGCGGCGCAACATAGACGCGCACGCTATCTTCCGCCTGCTCCGCCGCGAAAAACGCGACAGCATGCATGACATCGAGGTTCTCCTGAATGAGCCAGTTGCCATTCGTTATCTTCATGGGTGCTCCCCTTTCTCTTGTATGAACGCGGTTTCGTTCCTTTCGATGGTTTCATTATAAAGGGTTTCGTGCGATGTTGCGACAGATTCGGCGTGCTTTGTACGGGTGTTACACGGGATTTGAAAGGTTGCACGAGCAAATGTAACAAACGGACGCGCCTATGAAACGCAAAAGGCGCTCCTGCGAGCGCCTTGCGAAGATATTCAATTCGACACCGAGTACACGCGGTGGAACTCGTCATGCTGTGCTGTGGCGTCTTTGTAGTGATGCGTGAGGAGGACGCCGAAGAGGAGGTCGATCATATATTTCGCGCCGGAGAGGAAGACGAAGCTGCCGAGCTCGTTGAAGCGGTCGGCGGCGGCGACGAGGAGCGTCTCTTCGGCGAGGCGGGCGAGCGTCGAGTTCTTTTCCGCCGTCAGCAGGATGAACTTGCCGTTGCGCTTCGTGAGCTCGCGCGCGATCTCGATGAGGCGCTTGTTCTCGCCCGTGCGGCTGATGATGAAGCCGAGCCGTCCCTTTCTTGTCGCCATGGCCTGCATGTAGAGCGACGCGGCCGTGTGGTGCGTCGTCGAGAATTTCCCCGTCTGCAGCATCGCGTAGCTCGCGAGGTCGACGAGGTGGCTGTTGTTGCCGATGGCGTAGAAGTCGATGCACTCGGCCTGTTCGATGAGATGGATCGTGCGCACGAGCAGCGCGGGCTCCGTCAGGTAGCGCGTCTCCTGGATCGTGTCCATCGAGAGGCGCGTGACCTTGTCGATGACGGACGGTACGGTGTCCTTGTTCGACATGGAAAGCGAAATGCCCTGCTCGACGTCCGTCTGCATGGCCTCGGCGACGAAGCGGATCTTGAAATCGGCGTAGCCCTTGAAGCCGAGCCGCTGGCAGAAGCGCACGACGGACGCCGAGCTCGTGTAGGCTTTTTCCGCGAGCTGGCGCGCCGAGAGCTCCGCGAGCTCGCGATGATGCTCCAAGAGAAAGTCGACGATGCATTGTTCCGTGTCGGAGAACCGGTCTTTGTGCAAGAGCTCTTGCAAGAGTTTCATGGTGCCGCCCCCTTTCAGAGCACGCGGCCATCCGAGGCGATGACAGACGCATACCAGTAGTAGCTGTCTTTCGGCGTGCGCCGGTTCGTGCCGTTCATCGACTCGTTCTGATCGACGTAGACGAGGCCGTAGCGCTTGCGGTAGCCATTGAGCCAGCTCAGGAGATCGGTGAACGCCCAGACGCAGTAGCCGAGGATGTCGCAGCCCATACGAGCGGCATCCTCGACGGCCGCGATGTGCTGGCGCAAAAATTTCACGCGGTAGCCGTCATGAATCTTGCCATCCTCTTCGCGGTGGTCGAGATGACCGAGGCCGTTTTCCGTGATGAAAATCGGCTTGCGGTAACGGCTCGTAAGCTCGCGGCAGGCGTACTTCAGCCCTGTCGCGTCAATCGTCCAGTCCCAGTTCGTGCGATGGAGGTACGGGTTCGGCGGGTTCTTGTAGAGGCCGGGCATGCCCGTGACGGTCTCCGTCCCCTTCGCGCCCGTGATGTTCGGATAGCCGAACGGCATCGCGCCATCCGGCGGGTTGAACTCGCAGACGTTCGAATGGTAGTAGTTGACGCCGATGAAATCCATCGCGTCGGCCGCCTGCCGGAACAGTGCGCGGTCCGCGTCGCTGACGTCCGGCATCTCGCCCTTTCCACGCACGTAATGCTCGCCGACGAGCGGGTAGTCGCCCATGCAATAGACGTCGAGCCACCAATAATTTTCGAGCTCGTCAAAATTCTGCCGCGCCTCGGCGTTGCGCGGGTCGCAGTCGAACGCATAGCCTGGGCCGTACGCAAAGCTCGCGCCGATCTTCGCGTCGGGCAGGAGCTTTTTGCCGAGCAGCAGCGCTTTCGCGTGCGCAAGGAAGAGGTTGTGATTCACTTGGAAAAACAGTTTCTTCTGATCGAATTTTGCAGGCGGATGCATGGCCGTCAGCCAGCCGAAGCGCGTGAAGATGTTCGCCTCGTTGATCGTGATCCAGTAGTTCACGCGGCCTTTGAAATGCTCGTACATGAGCCGCGCATACGCGACGAAGTCGTCGATGCACTGCGGCGACTCCCATCCGCCGTACGCATCCTCGAGCGCCTGCGGCAGATCCCAATGGTAGAGCGTGATCATCGGCTCGATGCCCCGCGCGCGGCAGCCGTCGACGACCTTGTCGTAGAACGCGAGGCCGGCCTCGTTGACGCGTCCGCGCCCTTCGGGCAGCACGCGCGGCCACGAGACGGAGAAATGAAAGAGTTTCAGCCCCATCTTCGCCATGAGGTCGAGGTCTTCTTCCCAGCGATGATAAAAATCGACGCCGACGCGGCCGTCCGTGTTGCCAAACGTCCGCCCCGGCACGGAAGCGAATGTATCCCAGACGCTCGCGCCCTTGCCGTCCTCGGCGCTTGCGCCCTCCGACTGGTACGCCGTCGACGAGCAGCCCCAGAGAAAATTCTTGTCCATCTGTTTTCCTTCCAAAATGGATTCCCCCTCACAAAATCTTTTCGACGATATTCGACTTTCATGAGCAAAATTCCTGCTATTCAAATCCAGCCTCTCCCCCAGGGGAGAGGTGCCGAGCGGATGCGAGGCGGAGAGGGTGGCGAAGGTAGGACGTAACTAACATGCACAAAATAAATGTCGAAGGATTTCACTCCGCCATCCTTCGACATTCATATGTTCTATTCCGTTTTGTCCTACCTTCGACACCCTTTCCACCGCTAACGCGGTCCCCCTTCCCCGTAGGGGAAGGCTTTCTGGCATTCCATCAGAACACCCAGTTCATCTGCGCGCGGAACTCGCGTGCGAAACCATGCGTGTCGAGGTCGTGCGTCCATTGGCCATAGCAGTTCAAGAGGAAACCTTTGTCGAACGCGTACTCGCCGCCGAGGCGGATGCCTTTCTCGTTCTTGTGCCAATCATCGCTCGTGCCGGCGTAGCTCGCGAGGCGCGGGTAGTATTGGTAGAGCGCGAACAGCGACCACGAACCCGGCGTGTCAATGGACGAGTTGCCGTACTGGTAGCGGAAGCTGTAGGCGAGGCGGCGATCCATCGCACCGCCGCCGAGGCAGGAGCGATTCGGCAGCGCCGTGTTCTTGCCGTACGAGGCCTGCACGGTCGTCGAGACCTTGCGCGAGAGGCGCGATCCGGCAAAGAAGCCATAGTAGAGCGCATGGCGCTGCGGATCTTGATAGAGCTCGACGTTGCCGCGCGTGAAGTAGTAGACGCCGAGACCGCCCCATGTGCCGTGCCCCATCATGCCGTGGACGCGGTACGAGAAGACATCCGGGCGCGAGCGTTTCTCATACAGCTTGTCATCGCCCCAGCGCCCATTGACATCCTGGCCGACATATTCATCCGATTGCTTCAAGATGGCTTGGATCGGCAATTCGGCATCTCCGCTTTCTGCCTTGTCTTTCACCTTGATGGCTCCGTCTTTATCTTTGACGACCACTTGCTCTCCATTGTACACTTTCGTCAAGACCGACTTGTCGATGCCGCCGGACACATAATCCGCTGTCCACGAAACATCGTTGTACCACTGCGGCCGCGCTACGCTGTAGTCAAGGCTCTCCCAGCCTGCATACGATGAGCCTGTGTTATCGGCGCCGGCCTTGTGCGGATCGTCGGCCGCGACATGGCCGATGTCAATCGTATTGCGCCAGCGGCTGCCCCACTGCACCCCGCGCCGTCGATGCTGTCGCCGAACACCATGCCGAGACCGTTCGACGAATCGTAATGGCCGGCGCGGATATCATAGCCGTGCATGTGGCCGAGCAGGTACATGGACTTCATGTTCATGTTCGCCGTCGTGTCCTCGTGGTTGAGGTTGCGATAAAAATCCGCCGAGCCGATGAATGACCAGTTGTCATTGAGCTTGTACGTGTAGCCGAGCGAGACGTCGATGCCGTTTTCCGTCAAGTGCGTCAACGTCCGCTGGCGGCCCATCGAGGCGCCGCTCGACTCGTAATGATCCTGGCGGATGTACGCCCAACCTTGGAGCGTCAGGCGGTCGAGCTTCTTGTAGATTTCGGGGCGCGTGTCTTCTTCTTTTTCCTTCGGCAGATCCGGCACGAACTCGTCGTCGACGCCGATGGCGTGGAGCTCATAGGAATAAGCTTTCACGAGACGATAAATGAGGTCGCGGCTTTTCATGTTCGCGTTCTCGCGCTGCGAGACGGCCTGCGCGATGTAGACGGCGAGGTCGTTGCGCGTGAGGCGCTTCAGGTTGTGGTAGTCGTCGACGGTCATGCCCGTGACGAGACCTTGATCGATGAGGCTCTCCACGGCGTTGTACGACCAATCGTCTTTCGGCACGTCGGCGTACGGGTTGTGTCCGGCCGCGCTCGCCAGCGGGCAAAACGGTGCGCACAAGGCGAGCGCGAGGCTGGCCGCGATGAGGCTGGCCGCTCTTTTCTTCATAATAGCACTTTCTTTCTATCGACGATGGGAATGTTCGTGCATCAATGTTGGATGTGCTGTGCCGCTTCTGCGACGCGTTCTTTGATCTTCGTGTCTTTCAAAGCCTGATCCATGCATTTGCGCGCGAGGTAGCTCGCCTGGCCGACGTTCGCCTGCTCGTAGTCGTAGAGGCGCGTCTCCGTCTTCGTGAAGAGCTTCTGCTCCGCCGCGTCATAGCCGATGAGGCGGATGCCGGCGACACTCGCCGTGTACATTTTGCTTTCCGTGCGCGACTGGTTCAGCGTGAGGTAATCTTTCTGCTGGTAAATGATGAGCTCGGGCTGCAGCACGATGTCAGCCTCGAGCACGTAAGCGAGCGGTTCGAGCACGACCATCGGATCGTCGTTGCCCTCGACGCGGTTCACAATGGCTTCGTAAACCTCACGGCTCTCGTCCTGCGGCACGTAGGCGATGAGGCTGCGCTGCTTTTTCACAGCCTCGTCAACGGATCGCCGGAACGCAGCGTCGAGCTCTTCATAGGCGCCCGGCGCGAGTTCGAGGTTTTCCGCGAGGCGCAACGGCAGCACGGCGATGCGGACGTCCTGCTTGCCGGCCGCGGACGCCGCCGCCATCGAAAACAGGCACGACAAGCAGAGCGCCAGCACGAACAGGAGGTTTCGTTTGCTTCGTTTTCTTCGGAAAATCATGAACGTTCTTCCTTTCGGAGCTTGCGCACAGATCACTCGGCCATCGGGAACGGGTCAGTCTTCGGCAGCACGAGGCCGTCCTGCGGATGGCCCTCGGGCACGTCGAGCCCCGTCACGGGGTCTTTGATGGGCGTGCCGCTGCGCATGAGCGCATACGAGCGCCAGATCTCGGCCGTCGGCAGCGCATAGACGTTGTCGCCGATTTCGAAATCATACGACAGGCGGTCGCCGACCTTCAGCTTGTACGTGCCGGGCGTGTTGAATCCTGTAAAATCCGCTGTCTGCAAATCTTCGCCCGCGACGTCGTCATGCTTTTGCGCGCTGAGCTTCCCCGTGTAGTCGCTCGCGCCCGTCGTCGCGTCGACGAGCTCGAACGTACCCTCCGGCGCCGCGCCCGTCGCGACGAATGCTTCCTTCTTCGTACCCGTCAAGTAGCCGATCTGGTCGACGTGCAGCCCTTGGCACGCCGGATCGTACGACGTATTTGCCGCCGTCCGCGGATTCGCGCCTGCGGGGCGCGCAAGCTCCAACAGCACGAGCGCCGCAATGGCGGCCAGCCATTTCCTGTTCTTCATGTTTGATCCCCTCAATCAAAACACATTTCTGTCTGTCACGTTTATTTCTTCACGCGCACGCGGACTTCGTTCGACGTGAGTTTCTTCTCCCAATTCGACGCGGTGACGGTCATTTCCCCTTTGCTGCCGTCCGGCTGCACGATCGCGAGGCATTTGCCGTGGAACGCTTTGCGGCGCGTGCCCTTGTACGGTTCGAAGCTCGCGCCGTCGCCGTTGTCGACGCCGACGACCGTGCCGCCCGTGACGTGGAACGAGACGAGATCGTCCGCGTTCGCGACGAGGTCGCCGTCGTCATCGACGATGTCCGCCGTGATGTAGACGAGGTCTTTGCCGTCGGTCTTCACGCTCTTCGCATCTGCCGTCAGGCGGATTCTCGCCGCGCCCGTCGATGTGCGGATGACGTCTTTCGCGATTTCCTTGCCGTTCTCGTCACGCGCGACGGCCTTGAGCTCGCCCGGCGTATACGGGACATCCCAAGCGAGATGCAGCACCGCACCGTTCGGATCGTAGTGCTGCGTGCCGAGCGACTTGCCATTGAGATACAGTTCGACGCTTGCGGCATTCGTATACGCCCAGACGGGCACGGTCTCGCCCTCCTGCCAGCGGTCGCGTTCCCACGACGGCAGGAGATGCACGAGCGGCCGATCTGTCCATTGGCTCTTGTAGAAATAATAGATGTCTTTCGGGAAGCCGCACGTATCGACGATGCCGAAGTACGAGCTTTTCGACTTGTCATACGGCGTCGGCTCGCCGATGTAGTCAAAGCCCGTCCAGACGAACTGGCCGAACGTGAACGGCCGGTCGCGGTCATCGATCCACGTTTTTTCCGCCGTATCGCCCCAAGGCACGACGGTGTTGTCGTAGCTCGAGCACTGCTGGTCGGCTTTTTTCAGCTCGTCAAAGTGATCGAGCGTCGGCTTCAAGACGTCCGTCGGCAGATGGTAGACGCCACGCGAGCGGATGGCCGACGACGTCTCGCTGCCGAAAATCTTCCAGTTCGGATGCTTCGCGTGATCCTCATCGTAGATTTTCTCGCCGAGCTTCGTCGTCGGATAATCGTAATAGTTGTAGCCGACGAGGTCGAGCAGGTCGACCGTCTGCGTGTCGTAGTTGCCGCCCGCGTTCGCCATGGCGATGGGGCGCGTCGTGTCGATAGCGCGCACGTCATCGCGCAGGCGCTTCGCCGTCGCATACGAGCGATCAGGAATCTCGTTGCCGATGCTCCAGATGACGATGGACGGATGATTCTTGTCGCGCTCGACCATCGAGGCGAGATCGCGGTCCGACCACTCGTTGAAATAGAGATGGTAGTCGTTCGTGCTCTTCTTGATCTCCCACATGTCGAACGCCTCATCCATGACGAGGAAGCCCATGCGGTCCGCAAGGTCGAGGAACTCCGGCGTCGGCGGGTTGTGCGTCGTGCGCAACGCGTTGACGCCCATGTCCTTCATGATCTGGAACTGGCGTTCCAAAGCGCGCACGTTCGTCACCGCGCCGAGGCTGCCCTGGTCGTGATGCAGGCAGACGCCGTGCATCTTCATCGGCACGCCGTTCAGTGAAAAGCCCGTGTTCGCATCAAAGGCAAAGAACCGCACGCCGAACGGCGTCTCCGTCGTATCGACGACCGTGCCGTCATCGACGATGTTCGTTTCGAGTTTGTAAAGTTGTGGCTGGTCGATCGACCAGAGCGCCGCGTCCGGGATGGCAACGGACTGCCGGGCCGCCTGCGTCTCGCCGGCATCGAGCACGACCGATGTTTCCGCCGTGCCGACGAGTTTTTTGTTCGGCCCGTAGACGTTCGACACGACGCGGACGATCTTCTGCTGTGTCGTCTCGTTCGCGACCTTCGTCCGGATGTCCGCCGTCGCGTCCCATCCGTCTTTCGTTTTCACGGGCGTCGGCGTCGTGACGAACGTGCCCCACTGCGCGACGTGGACGGGCGCGAGCGTCTGCAGCCAGACGTTCCGCTCGATGCCCGTGCCCGAGTACCAGCGGCTCGTCGGCTGGTTGTTCTCGACGCGGACGGCGAGCACATTCGGCGTGCCGTCCTGGAAGAGATACGGCGTGAGATCGTACTGGAACGACGTATAGCCGTTCGGATGCGTGCCGAGCAAATGGCCGTTGATGAAAACCTTGGAGTTCATGTAGACGCCGTCGAAATCGATCAGCACCTTTTTGTCGCCGACATCGGGCAGCGTGAACGTCTTGCGATACCAGCCGACACCGCCGTTCAGGAAGCCGCCGCCGCTGCCCGCCGGCGACGTTTCGTCAAAAGGGAATTCGATGCTCCAATCGTGCGGCACGTCGAGCGTCCGCCAGCCGCTGTCATCGAACGACGGGACTTCCGGATGCACGAGCTCGCCGAGGCAAAATCGCCAGTTGCGATCGAACGGCGCACGCCGCGCCACGCCCGGCGCCTCCGCCGCGTCCGCCGCCTTTGCCTCGCAGACCGAAAGCATCACGCTCGTGTTCTGGGGCACGGCAGCCCCTGCCAGCGGCAGCACGGAAAGCGCGAGCGGCAGTGCCATCTTCCTCCATTTCATCTTCATCATGATTTCGTCCCCTCTATGATCTGTACGTTTCTTGCACAGATTCCTGTTTGGCCTCTTGTTTATCCTGACTTTATCATACGAGGGCGTGTCCTTCAATTATTCTATCGTCTTATGGTCGGTTGGTTCAAGAACGCGCACGTTTCTGAACGACTTCTGAATCAACCGTACATGAGCACGCAGGACTTCCCTGCGCGTTTCTGGGCAAAAAAAAAGGCCGTTGCAGGTGACTGCAACAGCCTGGGGGGCTCTGTCATGCGGAGCGGCGCGCGGAAGCCGCAGACGCAACGTCTTTCAAAAACGCTTCGTGCACGCGCGTGTCGCAGCCGAGCTCGGGGTGGAATGCGAGCGCGATCTGATGCGCTTGCTTCACGGCGACGATGTTGCCGTCGACGCGCGCGAGGACGGTGACATCCGGCGCGGCCGCCTCGATGAACGGCGCGCGGATGAAGCGCATCGGGAACGCGCCGAGGCCTTTGATAGTCTGCACGGTCGAAAAGCTGCCGAGCTGCCGTCCGTACGCATTGCGGCGCACGCGGACGTGCAGCGTGCCAAAGCCGGGGTACGGGCTCGCGTCCTGCGTCGTGTCCTCGGCGAGCAGGATGAGGCCGGCGCACGTCGCGAGCACGGGGAGGCCGCCCGCGATGCGCCGCTTCAGCTCGTCAAACATACCGAGGTCGGCGAGGAGTTTTTTCTGCACCGTGCTCTCGCCGCCCGGCAGCACGAGACCGTCGAGCGGCGCGTCGAGGTCGCGGCGCTCGCGCAGCTCGCGGCACTCCGCGCCAAGCGACCGCAGCATCTGTTCATGCTCGATGAACGCGCCTTGGAGCGCGAGCACGCCGATCATTTGCCGCGCTCCGCCATCAGCGTCGCGATCTCGTCAGCGTTGATGCCGACCATCGCCTCGCCGAGGTTTTCCGAGAGCTTCGCGATGCGCTTCGCGTCCGTGTAATTCGTGACGGCCTGCACGATGGCCGCCGCGCGCTTCGCGGGGTCGCCGGACTTGAAGATGCCGCTGCCGACGAAGACGCCTTCCGCGCCGAGCTGCATCATGAGCGCCGCATCCGCCGGCGTCGCGACGCCGCCCGCCGCAAAGTTCACGACGGGCAGGCGCTTTTCGTCGTGGACGGATTTCACGAGCGTGTACGGCACCTGGTATTCCTTTGCGGCTTCGAAGAGCTCGTCGTTCCGCAGGCTCGCGACGCGCGCAATCTCCTGCTGGATTTTCCGCATGTGATGGACGGCCTGCACGACGTCACCCGTGCCCGGCTCGCCTTTCGTGCGGATCATCGACGCGCCTTCCGCGATGCGCCGCAGCGCCTCGCCGAGGTCGCGCGCGCCGCAGACGAACGGCACGCGGAACTGCGTCTTGTCGATATGGTAGACGTCGTCGGCCGGCGTCAGCACCTCGCTCTCATCGATGTAATCGATCTCGATGGCTTCCAATATTTGAGCTTCCACGAAATGGCCGATGCGGCATTTCGCCATGACGGGGATGGAGACGGCGGCTTGGATGCCCTCGATCATCGCGGGATCGCTCATGCGCGACACGCCGCCCGCAGCGCGGATGTCGGCTGGGATGCGTTCGAGCGCCATGACGGCGCACGCGCCGGCCGCTTCGGCGATCTTCGCCTGCTCCGGCGTCGTGACGTCCATGATGACGCCGCCCTTCAGCATCTGCGCGAGCTGCTTGTTGAGTTCATACTGGTCTTTCTTCGACGGTTCTGCCATACATCATCGCTCCTTTGCTTGATGCGCTTAGTATACGGCAGGGTTGACATGGTGAAAATATCCAGTCTCGAAATAAAAAGCAAGGCCAGATGTGGCATAAACGCCGCTTCTGGCCTATTTTACGTTTTTAAATCCACGAGCATCTCATGCCACATCCGTCTCAGACGTTTTCGAGCAGCCGGATCTCGTGGTTCAAAATGTACATTTCCTTGTACGGCGCGCGCCCGTTCACGAGCTTGTCGAACGCGAGCTCCATAGCGCGGTGGCCCTGGCGGTACGGGTGCTGGTAGAGCACGGCCTTGATGATGCCTTCTTTCATCATCTCGACCGTCGACGGCACGCTATCAAACGCGATGACGGTCGGACGATGCTCGGGCGCGAGCTCCTTGACGGCACGGCACGCGCCGTAGACGCCGCCCGCAACGAGGAACAGCGCCGTGATCTGCGGGTGCGTGCGCAGCATCGCCTTCGTGCGCTCGAACGACGTGAACTCGTCGTCGTCGTTCTCGATGACCGCCTCGATCGCGAGGCCGGGCGAACGCTTCATGCGCCACTCGAAGCCTGCGAGCCGCGCGCGGTGGCCGCTGATGCGCTGGCTGCCGAGCACGACGCCGACGCGCGCCTGGCCGTGCGTGAACGCCTCTAAAAGCGCGCACGCCGTGACGCCGCCGTTCTCGTAGTCGCTGCCAACGTAGGCGTGGCGCTTCGATGACGGCAGGTCGCCGTTAACTGTCACGACGAATTTCCCCATATCGACGAAATGGTCAATGGCCCGGCGGATGTCGTCATCGTCGATCGGGGCGATGAGGATAGCATCGGCGTCCTCCACCGCGTCGAGCAGCTCCAGCATCGTGCCGGGGTCGTAGCCCTTCATCGTCAAGAGCTGCATCGTGAGCCCGTAGATCTTGTACTCGTCGGCCGCCGCCTGCAGGCCGCGGATGACTTCGTCAAAGAACGCGTTGCCCTCGCTCGGCAGGATGACGGCGACCGTCGGCTGTTTCTTGCGCGCCGCAAGCGCTTTCGCCGCCGGGTTCGGCTCGTAGCCGAGCTCTTTCGCGACGCGGCGGATATTGGCCGCCGTGTCCGCGTTCACGCGCCCGCGCCCGTGCAGCACGCGGTCGACCGTTCCGCGCGACACGTGGCAGAGCTCCGCGATTTTCTTCATCGTCACCATAGCAGTCCCCCACTCCCCGTTCGATTTTCCCATGCACGCATTGTATCAGATTCCGGGGAAAAGGTAAAGGCGGACGAATCCCGACGAAACGTGCATCCCGTCCACGCGCCCAGGCAGGCGCTCAGCGCGTGAGATTCTCGCCGACGAGGCCGACGAACGCGCCATCTTTCTCAAGCCCGCTCTCCGCATGCGCGATGAGCCATTTGTTGTTCGCGAAGAGCAGACGGTCTTCACCGGCGCCGCGCGTCAAGTTCACGAGGGGGACGTTCGTCCCGCTCGGCAGCACGACGCCGCAGCGGAACTCCGCATCCGCGCCCGCGCTGCACGGTGCGAAGTGCAGCGTCGTCGCATAGAGCTCGACAGCCGTGCCCGCCGGCACGAAGAACGCCTCGATGCGCTTCGTCTCGTAATGGAACGTCTCGGAGTCGATATCCTGCTGTTTGCCGAGCATGAGATAGAGATCCGTCGCGGCGATGTCGACTTCCGACGAGCGGTGATATTCGACGGCGTTGAGCTTGTGGTTGCGTCCGCTGCAATGGCCGAACTCGATCGGCAGCTCGCCGAAAATTTTCTCCTGCAATTCCGTAAACAGCGGCAGCGCTTCGAACGCCGGCGTCGACGGCTCGTATATCGTGCCGTCCTCCGGCAGCGCAACCTTCGCGATTTCCGCCTCGAACGCCGCGAGGTCGAGATCGATCACGCGCCCGTACGGGCGGAACGCTTCATCATGGACAGAAAGCATAACGGATTCCTCCTATCAACGAATTATTTCTTTGACTGGTTGTAGATGTCGAACGCAACAGCGGCGAGCAGCACGAGGCCTTTGATCATCTGCTGCCAGTCGATGCCGATGCCGAGGATGCTCATGCCGTTGTTCAGCGTGCCCATGACGAGGCCGCCGACGACGGCGCCGACGATCGTTCCGATGCCGCCCGTCGCGGACGCGCCACCGATGTAGCAGGCAGCGATGGCATCGAGCTCGAATGACACGCCGGCAGATGGCGCTGCGCAGTTCAGGCGCGCCGAGAACACGAGGCCGGCGACGGCCGCCATGAGGCCCATATTCACGAAGACGAGGAAGCGCACCCATTTCGTCTTGATGCCCGAGAGGCGCGTCGCCGCCTCGTTGCCGCCGAGCGCATAGATATGGCGGCCGATGACCATGCGGTTCGTGATGAACGAGTAAATCGCAATGAGCGCCGCCAGCAGGATGAGGATGAGCGGCAGACCCTTGAACTGCGTAAACCAGTACGCAGCGAACAGCGTGACGGCGACGACGATCGCGACGCGCACCATGAGCATCGTCTTCGTGCCGGCCGGCAGGCCGTATTTGACCTTCTGGCGATAGTTATGGATGAACATGTACGCGCCGAGCGCCGCAACGAGCGCGCCGACGATCATCGTGCTGCCCGGGATGGCCGCAAAGAGCGGAATGTCGACGAGGAATTTCTGCGCGATGAACTGATACGAGTCGGGGAACGGCGACAGCGTGTTGCCGTCGAGGATGACCATCGTCATGCCGCGGAAAATCAGCATGCCCGCGAGCGTGACGATGAACGACGGCACGCGCACGAACGCGATCCAGAAGCCCTGCCAGGCGCCGACGAGCAGGCCGAATGCGAGGCAGACGGCGACGGTCAGCGGCACGGACATGCCGTAGCTCACGATCATCGTCGCCGAGATCGCGCCGACGACGGCGAGCACCGAGCCGACGGAGAGGTCGATGTCGCCCGTCAGAATGCACGGCAGCATGCCGATGGCGAGGATGAGGATGTAGCTGTTCTGCATGATGAGCTTCGAGACGTTCATCGGTGCGAGCAGCACGCCGTCCGTGAGGAACTGGAAGAGAATCGCGATGAAGATGAGCGGCGACGAACATCGCGTATTTCTGGACGAAACCCGCGACGGACGCCTTGTTTAAGAGCGGCGAACCCTTGAGGCTGTCCGCCGTCATCTGATGTTCCATGATGAGCCCTCCTATGGGTGGTAAATGTGATTCAGCTGGCCTTACGCGGCGTTTCTCCCGCGTTCGCGTCCATGATGTATTTCATGATGGCTTCCTGCGAGGCTTGCTCGCGCGTCAACTCGCCGACGAAACGCCCTTCGTTCATGACGTAGATGCGGTCGGACACACCGAGCACCTCCGGCATCTCCGACGAGATGACGATGACGGACTTCCCCTTCTTCGCGAGCTCGTTGATGATGCAGTAGATTTCGTACTTCGCGCCGACGTCGATGCCGCGCGTCGGCTCGTCGAGGATCAGGATGTCCGGGTCGGCATAAATCCAGCGCGCCAGCATGACTTTCTGCTGGTTGCCGCCCGAGAGGTTGCGCGTCTTCTGGAAAATGCCCGGCGCCTTGATCTTCAGCCGCTTCATATAATCTTCCGCGACGCAGACTTCCTGGTTTTCGTCAATGACGCCGCCTTTCGCGAGGCGGCCGATCGTCGGCAGCGTGATGTTCTCGCGGATGCTCTCCATGAGCACGAGACCGTTACCCTTGCGGTCTTCCGTCGCGTAGGCGAGGCCGGCTTCAATCGCGTCGACCACGCTCTTCAGATGGAGCTCTTTGCCGTCTTTGAAAATCTGCCCGCTGATGTTCCGGCCGTACGCGCGGCCGAACAAGCTCATGGCGAGCTCCGTGCGTCCCGCACCCATGAGGCCGGCGATGCCGACGACCTCGCCGCGCCGCACATGGAAGTTCACGTGATCCACCACGAGCTTCCCGGCGACATACGGCGACCAGACCGTCCAGTCCTTCACCTCGAAGCACGTATCGCCGATTGTCGTCCCCGGCAGGCGCTCCGGATAGCGGTTCGTGATCTCGCGGCCGACCATGCCCTTGATGATGCGGTCTTCCGAGATGTCGTCCACGCCTTTCGTCAGCGTCTCGATCGTCCGGCCATCGCGGATGATCGTGATGCGGTCCGCGACTTTCGTGATCTCATTGAGCTTGTGCGAAATGATGATCGCCGTAATCTTCAGATTCTTCCGCAACTCGAGGATGAGGTTCAGCAGCTTTTCGCTGTCCTCGTCGTTGAGCGACGCCGTCGGCTCATCGAGGATGAGCAGCCGCACGTCCTTCGCGAGCGCTTTCGCGATCTCGATGAGCTGCTGCTGGCCGACGCCGAGCTTGTTGACCGGGATGCCCGGCGAAACGTCGAGGCCGATACGCTTCATGAGGTCGACGGCTTTCTGGTGGCACTCTTCCCA
This sequence comes from Selenomonas sp., assembly GCF_022771645.1. Taxonomy (GTDB): domain Bacteria; phylum Bacillota; class Negativicutes; order Selenomonadales; family Selenomonadaceae; genus Selenomonas_C. The sequence continues at coordinate 9,843 of NZ_JALFCU010000018.1, read as the reverse complement.
ATTCACGAGCCCGTGGCTCTGGCATTCGCTGCCGAGGAACATGTTCTCCATAACAGAGAGATACGGCACGAGCGCGAGCTCCTGATGGATGATGACGATGCCTTTCTTTTCGCTGTCACGGATCGTCTGGAACTTGCACGGCTGGCCGTCATAAATGATGTCGCCCTCATACGTCCCGTACGGGTAAATGCCCGACAGCACGTTCATGAGCGTCGATTTGCCGGCGCCGTTCTCGCCGCAGAGCGCATGGATCGAGCCTTCCTCCACCTGGAGGTCGACATGGTCGAGCGCGCGCACGCCGCCCGGGAATTCCTTGATGATGTCCTTCATTTCCAGAAGGTTCTTTGCCATACCTGCACCTTCTTCCGGATACCGCAAAGCGGCGCAGGCTGACTGCGCCGCCCAGCAGCATCATAAAAAGTAACAATGGAATGTTAGGTCTTGCACCTCCTTACTGGAGCTGCGATTCCTCATAGTAGCCCGAGTCAATCAGGAGCTGCTTGTAGTTGCTCTTGTCGACGAACTGCGGCTGCAGGAGGTACGACGGCACGACTTTCACGCCGTTGTTGTAGCTCGACGTATCGTTGACTTCCGGCGTCTCTCCCGCGATGATGGCGTTGACCATCTTCACGACCTGGTCTGCAAGCGCGCGTATCCTTGAAGACGGACATGGACTGCTCGCCGCCGATGATGGCTTTGACGTTCGGCAGGTTCGAATCCTGGCCCGTGACAATCGGCATATGGCCGGCACTGTAGCCAGCGGACTTCAGCGCGGACTGCACGCCGAGCGACGTGGAGTCATTCGAGCAGAGGACGGCGTCGACTTTCGCATCCGTGTAGTACGTCGTGAGGATGTTGTCCATGCGCTCCTGCGCTTTCGCCTCATCCCAGTTCGGCGTCGCGCACTGCTCGCGCGTCGTCTGGCCGCTCTTCACGACGAGCTGACCTTTGTCGATGTACGGCTGCAGGACATCCATCGCACCCTTGAAGAAGAACACAACATTGTTGTCATCGAGCGGACCCGTCGTAATCTCGAAGTTGTACGGGCCTTTGCCTTCTTTCAGGCCGAGCTTTTCCTCAATGTACTGGCCTTGGATCTTGCCGACGCCGTAGTTGTCGAACGTCGCATAGTACGAGACGGCATCCGTGTTCATGATGAGGCGGTCGTACGAGATGACCTGGCAGCCGGCGGCCTTCGCCTCGTCGAGGACGGACGAGAGGCTGCCGCCGTCGATCGCGCCGACAACGATGACCTTGCAGCCCTTCGTGACCATGTTCTCGATCTGCGAGACCTGCGTCTCGATCTTGTTCTCCGCGAACTGCAGGTCGACGTCATAGCCCTGTTCCTTCAGCTTCTTCTCCATAGTCCCGTGCCGACGCCCGCGAGGATGGCGACGCCGAGTGCCGGCCCTTCGTCGCTCGTGATTGTCGAGACGTTGCAGCCGAACATGTCGGCGAGCATCTGCCGCCAGACCGGGCTCTTCGCGCCGCCGCACGCCATCATCTCATCGATGCCGACGTGCATCTCGCAGAGCACCTGCAGACAGTCCGTCAGCGAATAGCTCACGCCCTCCATGACGGCGCGCAGGAGATCCGCCTGCGTGTGGATGGCCGACAGGCCGAAGAACACACCGCGGCAATCGGGATCGAGATGCGGCGTGCGCTCGCCCATGAGATACGGGAGATAGAGCAGGCGGCGGCTGCCGCGCGGCACGTCCGCCACATCTTTGTTGATGAGATCGTAGACGTCGACGCCCTGCTCTTTCGCGCGCAGGCGGTAGCCGTCCGCGAGCTGGTCCTTCGCCCATTTCAGTGAGAGGCCTGCCGCCTGCGTCACGCCCATGACGTGCCAGCAGCCCGGCACGGCGCAGCAGAACGTGTGCACGCGCCCTTTCGGGTCGATGCGCGGCGCGCTCGTGTGCGCGAAGACGACGCCGCTCGTGCCGATCGTCGTGAACGCCTTGCCGTCCTCGACGATGCCCGTGCCGACGGCCGCCGCCGCATTATCGCCCGCGCCGCCGACAACCGGCGTGCCGACGGCGAGGCCGCTCTTCGCGGCGAATGCTGCGTGCACCGTGCCCGTGATGTCCGGCGACTCATAGACCTTCGCGAGCAGCGACTCGTCGATGTCGAGGAGCTTCAACAACTCTTTCGACCAGCAGCGGTGTGGCACGTCGAGAAGCTGCATGCCGCTCGCGTCCGAGACCTCCGTCGCATACACGCCTGTCATCATGAAGCGCACGTAATCTTTCGGCAGCAGGATGTGGCGGCATGCTTTGTAGGTGTCTGGCTCGTGGTTGCGCACCCAGAGGATCTTCGACGCCGTGAAGCCCGTGAGCGCCGGGTTCGCCGTGATGGCGATGAGGCGCTCGCGGCCGACGCGCTCCGTGATTTCCTCGCATTCCTTGCCCGTGCGCTGGTCGCACCAGATGATGGCCGGCCGCAACACGTTGTTCTGACCGTCGAGCATCACGAGGCCGTGCATCTGCCCCGAGAGGCCGACGCCCGCGACATCGTGCGCGTCGACGCCCGACTGCTCGAGCACCGTGCGGATCGTCTCCGCCGTCGCTTCATACCAATCTTCCGGCCGCTGCTCCGCCCAGCCGTTCTCCGGCTGCGACAGCGGATACGCTTTCGCGGCTGACGCCTTCACGTGCAGCTGCTCGTCAAACAGCACGGTTTTCGTCGCCGATGTGCCGAGATCGACACCGATCACATATTTCATATGTTCCTCCTGTGGTTTCCATATCCAGTTTGCGTGCAACGTACGCAATGTGTTTTGCGTGCTCAAGCACGCTTTCGATTGGCTTTAATATATAGCACACGTTGAATTGCGCGTCAACAGGAAATTTCACGTATAAAAAATTTTAAATCGAACGTTTTTTCCTTTCAGTTATTGGATATTTTTCAAAAAATCGCGGCATTATGTGATAAAAATATTTTGTCATCGATACAAAACCCGCTTGACATGCGTGCAAGTGCGTGCTATTCTTTGAATCAATCAAGCGTGCTTATGCACGCATAAAATGCACACACGTTCCATCATCAAAGGAGTGCTTACGAAATGGCTATGAGCAACATCCCCGAAGTCAAATGCGGCATCTTGTCCGTGAGTCGCGACTGTTTCATCATCTCCCTGTCGGAGAACCGCCGCAAGGCGATCGTCGAAGCCTACAAGAAGTACGGCGACCTCTATGAAGTACAGAAGACCGTCGAAAACGAGACGGACATGCTCGCCGCCGTGCAGGAAGCGAAAGACGCCGGCTGCAACGCGCTCGTCGTCTTCCTCGGCAACTTCGGCCCCGAGACGCCGGAGACGCTCGTCGCGAAATATTTCGACGGCCCCGTCATGTACGTCGCGGCTGCCGAGGAAACGGGCAAGAACCTCATCAATGGGCGTGGCGATGCGTTCTGCGGCATGCTGAACTGCTCGTACAACCTCGGCCTGCGCCACCTCAAAGGCTTCATCCCCGCGTACCCCGTCGGCACGGCGGCAGAGCTCGCGGACATGATCGCGGAGTTCCAGCCCGTCGCGCGCACGCTGCTCGGCCTGCAGGGGCTCAAGATCATCACGTTCGGCCCGCGCCCGCAGGATTTCTTCGCGTGCAACGCGCCGATCGCGCCGCTGTATGATCTCGGCGTCGAAGTTGAGGAAAACTCCGAGCTCGACCTGCTCGTCTCGTACCGCGCGCACAAGGACGACCCGCGCATCCAGGACGTTGCAGCCGATATGGCGAAAGAACTCGGCAAGGAAGGCAATCCGTACCCCGATCTCCTGCCGCGCATGGCGCAGTACGAGCTCACGCTGCTCGACTGGATGGAAGCGCACAAAGGCGCACGCAAATATGTCGCGTTCGCGAACAAATGCTGGCCGGCGTTCCCGAGCGAGTTCGGCTTCGAGCCGTGCTACGTCAACAGCCGCCTCGTCTCGCGCGGCATCCCCGTCGCCTGCGAAGTCGACATCTACGGTGCCCTCTCCGAGTACATCGGGCTCTGCGTCTCGCAGGATGCCGTCACGCTGCTCGACATCAACAACTCCGTGCCGAAAGATCTCTTCGAAGCAAACATCAAGGGTACGAAGGACTACACGCTCCAGGATACCTTCATGGGTTTCCACTGCGGCAACACCCCGCTCTGCAAGCTCCGCAAGGGCGGCGTCAAGTACCAGCTGATCCAGAACCGCCTGCTCGAGGACGGCAATACGCCGGACATCACGCGCGGCACGCTCGAGGGCGACATCGCCGACGGCGACATCACCTTCTTCCGCCTGCAGAGCACGGCTGACGGCCAGCTGCGCGCCTACATCGCCGAGGGCGAAGTCCTGCCAGCTGCCACGAATTCCTTCGGCGGCATCGGCATCTTCGCCATCCCGGAGATGGGCCGCTTCTACCGCCACGTCCTCATCGAGAAGCGCTTCCCGCATCACGGTGCCGTCGCCTTCGGCCACTTCGGCAAGACGATCTTCTCCATCCTCAAGTACCTCGGTGTCGGCGATGTCTCCTTCAACCAGCCGAAAGGTATGCTCTACCCGAGCGAGAACCCCTTCGCCTGATCCTTGTTTCTCCTGTTCTCACTCTGACTCTTTCCCAATCAAAAAGCTCCCGGCATCTGACCGGGAGCTTTTTTGTCTGCTGCATCAGTCGAGCAGCAGGCTCTTTTCTTTTTCGTACTGTGGCACGCGGATCTTCAGGAGGTCCAGCACCGTGTGGATCATTTCGTCGCTCTGCCAGGCATGGTCCCTGGCAGCCTGGATGCGGCGAACGTCTTCGGGATGCTCGGCGCGGAACTTGGCGGACGTCCAGATGACCATCGGGATGTCGTGCTGCCAGGCACTGCTCTCATCGCCGTGGCCGACGAGTTCGCGCACGTCGTTGACTTCCTCGCCGTGGTCGGACAGGAAGATGACGACGGCATCCTGGTCCTCGACGCGCCGGATGATGGCGTCGACGATGTAGTCATCGTAGCGCACGGCATTGTCGTACTCCGCCCGGATCTGCCGGGAGGCAGCATCCTCCTTGGCCCCGCCCGTCTCATCTGCCGCAGTAAAGTGCGCAAACGAAGCGGGATAGCGCCGCTTGAAATCCTCGTGTGCCCCCATCAGGTGCACGACAAAGAAATCCGACTGCGGCGCCAGATCCAGGCGCCCATCACCAGCCAAGGCATCGTCGAGCAGCGGCAGCACCTCTTCATCGCAGCGCTCCGACAGATCGATCGTGTGCGAGAGATGGCTCGTGAACGCCTGCTCGTCGCAGCGCGAAGCGAGCGTTCGGCCAATGCTGCCATAGAAGCCTGAACTCTCCTGATTCGAGAGCCAGGCCGTGTGGATCCCGGCCGCCCGCAGGATGTCGAAGAGATTGCCGTAGTCATACCACATGCCCGCGGCATCTTTATCGTAGAAGCTGAACAGCGTCCGCATGACGGCCATCGTCCCCGCATGCGGGCTCGTCACCGACGAGAATGCCGTGAGCTCCCCCGCCTGCTCGCGCCGCGAGAGGTTCGGCGTCGTCGGCAAATCATAGCCGTAAAGCTGCATGTGATGACGGCTCGTCGATTCGCCGAGGACGAAGATGACCTTGGGGATGTCATGGCGGTCTTCGAGGATCTCGACGGGCTGACTCGCGAGTGCGTAGTCGATGTAGGCCGTCGAGCGGTTCTCGTCGTACGACTGCTTGAGATTGGCCGCCAGGCGGCCGACCGAGAGACTGCACGGCAGCTTCTCCGGGCTGTCTTCCGGATCGGCGAACGCATGACAAACGGAGCCCACGAACAGTGTCAGTAAAACGAGCGAGAGCACCCTCGTCCCGCGCCCTGCAAAGAACGCCCGTCTCTGCGGCCGGGACAGGCACGTCCCAAAGTGTCCCTGCCTCTCAGCACCTCTTCGCCGATACAGCAGCAAAGCCCCCGCCAAGAGCAACGCCACGGCCAGAAGCGGCAGGATATCGCCGCCCTGCGTCACCATGTACTCGACCGCCTCCTGCGGGTTCGTCGCAAGGATGACCTGCAGAAGACCCGCATCGAGCACGCTGTGGTAATGTGTCAGCGAGAAGACGTCGACCAGAAAGAGCAGGCCGCTGAGCGCAGCGACCCCGCGCCGCACAAAGCGCGGCAAAAGCGAGCAGAGAAGCGCCAGCAGGAGCGAGAGCCCCGCCACGCGCAACAGTCCCTCCATGAGCAGCAGCGCCACGGCCTCCACCGGCAGCGACTTCCCTTCATACAGATAAAGCTGGACGAGCTGCGTCACATTCGTCAGGCAGAGCCACCAAAAGAGGCCCTGCGCAAAACGGGCCTCCGTGACGATAGAGCGCAGCCATTCAGACAGGTGATTCCCGTTCAAGACGCCTCACCGCCCTTCTTCATCGCGGTCCCGCAGCTTGCAGAGGATGGCGTCATGGCGGTCCCAGAAGCCGGTCTGCTGCATGGCCGCGGCTTGGAGGCGCGGGAAGCGGGCGATAATCTCCAGTATGCTGCGCTCGGCAAGCTCGACGAAGCTCTCGTAGGTCAGCTGCAGGAAATGCCTGCGGCTGTCGATAAGGCTCGCGCCGTGCTGCGTGTCGTAGGGCATGCCGGGTACGAGCTCATCGTAGGGCGGTTCAGCCTCACCTTCATCATGCGGGAAGAACGGGCTCATCGTGACCATGAGCTCCATGCCGTCGACGCTATCGTCGAGGTCATTCCAGTCCTCCAGATCGTCGATATCCGCTTCCTCAGTATTATCGTCTTGCTCAGGGCTGCCCACTGCTTTATCACCCGATGCATCGCCTGTAGCCGGCTCATCTTCAGTCAGCCACTCGATCTGGATATCGTAGCAGACATCGCCGATGCGCACCTGGCCGAAGTACTCACCGCCCGGAAGGACAGCCTGCCAATCGTTCAGTAAGCGCCAGCGCAGCTCCAGGAAGTCGGCCAGCGTGAAGTGGGACCAGTCCACCTCTATCGTTTCTTTTCCCATCTTCACCGCACTCACTTGTTGTTATCCACGACGGCTTCAATCAAGATGGTCGTGACCTGCTTCTCCAGATTGACTGCCTTGAGGAAGGTCCACGTGCGCTTCGTCTCCTCGCGCGGCAGACGGGCAGCCAGCAGTGTGTCATTCGTCAGGGCGAGGCGGTCGAAGGCCTGATTTGCAAAGAAGAGGTTGTTCTCGTCGGCCTTGAGGCCCAGTGCTGTCAGCGTGCAGTCGAAGACGACGCGCAGCTTCTCCTGCTCCGCCGCATCGATGGCACCGTGATGCGCGATGACGATGTTCGAGAGGCGGCCGACCTGGTTCGCATTGATGATCATGACCGTGCCCGCATCGATCCCGGCAAAGTACGAGATGTAGTTCCCCTGCACGCGCTTCGTCAAGTCGCCCGCGATCGGGTAGGCACTGATCTTGTTGTAGGCCGCAGCAAAGCCATCCGCATCCAGGCTGTCCTCCAGCTGCACCTTCGTCTCCGTCAATTCGTTGAGCCCCGCCGCCTGCGTGACCGAGATCGAGGCCACCAGCAGGAACAGTGCCAGTAAGCATGTACTGATTTTCTTCATGATGATTCCCCTTCACAAATACATGACATTGTATGGATTACCTATAGATTCTCCCACACCCGGAGAACAATTTCCATCCTCATGCAAAATTCTCTCCCCGTCATGCAGCTCATACCGAAAGACAGGTTCCGGAAAGAAAGCAGCCGGGTTCATGTGACTCGATGACGCCGATGGCCTGCAGGTACGAGTAGATCGTGGTCGAGCCGACGAACTTCATGCCGCGCTTCTTTAGGTCTTTGGCCAAGGCATCAGATAGCGGAGAGGTAGTCAGGCCGCACTCGTGCACAGTTTTTCCTTCCGTCCACCGCCAGAGATAGCAGTCAAAGCTGCCATACTCCCGCTGGATATCCCTGAAGACACGCGCATTCCCTACGGCCGCCTCGATCTTGCGGCGATGGCGGATGATGGCATCATCCTGCATCAGCCGCTCGACATCCGCTTCCGTAAATGCACAGACCTTTTCCAGATGGAAGTCTGCGAAAGCGCGCCGGAACCCCTCGCGCTTGTTGAGCACGCATTCCCACGAAAGACCGGCCTGGAAGCATTCTAAGAGCAGCATCTCAAAGAGCTTGCCGTCGTCATGCACAGGCCTGCCCCATTCCTCATCGTGATAGCGCACGTAGCACTCATTCTTCGGATTAGCCCAGAAGCAGCGCTGCCTGCCATCCGGCCATTCAAAATGTTCCCTCCCATCCCTCATTTCTCTGCCTCTTCATCCAATGCTTCCAACAGGAAGCTCACCGGGCGAAAGCCATCGTTGCACGAAAGCATCGCGGAGTGAGGATTCTTCATCCATCCCTCATAGAAATCTTCCGCACCGTGCGCGAGACCCATGACGAACGGCGACATCGTCTCCCAGGCACTCTCGCAGAGCCCTTTTGGCCGCTGCCAACCGTTCGCGATGAACACCTGCCCTTCCTCCATCGCGCAGGCATCCTCCATCGGATTCTCGTACTTCGCCATAAGATCCTCATAGCAGGCCTTGCGCATCACCGTAATCCGCACCTTTTTCATCGTCACCCTCCCAAAATACGATCACTTGGATCTATCTCATACCGAAGTCTATCACATCGGGGATAAAAAACCAAGACATCAAACCAGTACAGTGTATCCGATGGATGTGGAAATTTGCATTTAAACTGTAAATCTGATATAATAAAGAAAACATATTGGATTACAAGGCGGAGTCTGTTCACCGACAGGCTCCGTCTATTTCTTTATAAGGGGGCTTTTTATTGTATCGGACAAATTTTGCACTGGGATGCATCGTGGTGCCTGAGGGCGCGAAGGCCGTCCTGACCTTCCTCAATCAGGAACTGTTCAACTCCTTCATCTGGATCTACATCCTCAGCATGGCCTTCTTTTACCGAGAACATCGGCTACTACTTGACGCACATCGTAGAGCTATCCTTCCGCACTTTTGCCTATAAGAGCACCAAGGAAGAGTGGTTCACGAGCGGGACCATCGTGTACTGGGCCTGGTGGATTTCCTGGGCACCGTTCTTCGGCCTGTTCATCGCCAAGATTTCCCGCGGGCGCACGATCCGCGAATTCATGGCACTGCCGTTCTCCCTCATCATGGTCGTCATGGCCTTCTGCCCGCTGCGCGGCCTCTGGGTAGATGACTCGTATTTCAGCCGGAATCTCTCCAAGAGCACGGCCTACTGGAACTGCTGACCGATGTCCTGCGCCAGTACGAGCGCTATATCCGCATGATTGCCAACAGCAAGCATAATCTGTACCTATTCGATAAGAAGAACGATGAGACGTAATCTCTCCTGTGAAAGGTGATGTGAGAAAATGATGTGGCGTGATCTATTCAATCTAAAGGGAGGCGCCGCCTCCATCCAAGAAATCAACCAGCGCATCCTTGCGGATGCGACGGTATCGGGGACGAATCTCATCGTCCTCGTCATGGCCATCATGATTGCCTGTGTCGGCCTGAACATGAACAGCGTCGCCGTCATCATCGGCGCCATGCTGATCTCCCCGCTCATGGGTGGGATCGTGGCCATCGGGTACGGCATGGCCACATACGATGTGCACTTCATCCGTCAGTCCATGATCAAGCTCGCCTTCCAGGTGGGATTCGCCATCCTGACGGCCTCCCTCTACTTCGCCATCTCGCCGCTGGCCTACTCGACGGACGAGCTTCTGGCACGCACCTCGCCTACCATCTGGGATGTCATCGTCGCCCTGTGCGGCGGCATTGCAGGGGCCGTCGGCAATACGCGTCAGGAAAAGAGCAATGTCATCCCCGGCGTAGCCATCGCTACCGCTCTGATGCCTCCGCTCTGCACAGCCGGATACGGGCTGGCA
>NZ_JALFCU010000016.1 GCF_022771645.1 Selenomonas sp. | reverse complement strand
GGGCCGACCCTTGGAACCTGTCGGGGTAATACCTGCGTAGGGAAGTGGCACACGTTTGACGTCAGACGGGGGTTACCACCGTCTGGCGATTTTTATTTTTAGGAGGTCTTTCCATGGCAACGCAAATGCAGCTGGCCCGCGAGGGCAAGGTCACGGACGCGATGAAGCGCGTGGCGGAGGAAGAGCGCATCCCGGCGGAGACAATCCGGGAGCGTGTGGCGAGAGGCAGCATCGCCATCTGCGCGAATGTCAATCACGAGAATCTCACGCCGCGCGGCGTGGGCGAGGGACTGCGGACGAAGGTGAACGCAAACATCGGCACGTCGAGCACGTTCCCCGATATCGAGCCGGAGCTCAAGAAGCTCGATGAGGCGGTGAGATGCGGCGCGGATGCTGTCATGGATCTCTCGACGGGGAACAATATCGATCTTTCGCGCAAGCGCATCATCGAGCATTCGCCCATCATGGTCGGCACGGTGCCGCTCTATCAAGCGACGGTGCGTTCCATCAAGGAGCATGGCGCGGTCGTAGAGATGACGGATGATGACCTCCTGGAGACAATCGAGGCGCAGGCAAAGGATGGCGCGGATTTCATGACGCTCCATTGCGGCGTCACGCGCGCGGCCATCGAGCACATGCGCGCGCAGGGGCGCGTCATGGACATCGTGAGCCGCGGCGGCTCGTTTATCGCGGGCTGGATGCTCCACAATGAGCAGGAGAATCCGCTCTATGAGCGCTACGATGATATTCTCGATATCTGCGAGAAATACGATGTGACCATCAGCCTCGGCGACGGCATGCGTCCCGGCTGCACGGCGGACGCGACGGACCGCGCGCAGCTCACGGAGCTCATCACGCTCGGGAATCTTGTCGACCGCGCCTGGAAGCGCGGCGTGCAGGTCATGGTCGAGGGGCCGGGCCATGTGCCGTATGACCAGATCGCAGCGAATATGAAGCTTGAGAAGCGCCTCTGCCGCAACGCGCCCTTCTATGTGCTCGGCCCGCTCGTGACGGATATTGCGCCGGGCTATGACCATATCACGTCGGCCATCGGCGGCACGCTCGCCGCTGTCTCGGGCGCGGATTTCCTCTGCTATGTGACGCCTGCGGAGCATCTCGCGCTGCCGGATATCGACGATGTGCATACGGGCGTCATCACGGCGCGCATCGCCGCGCACGCGGCGGATCTCGTCAAGGGCGTGCCGGGCGCGCGGGAATGGGATCTCAAGATGGCGCAGGCGCGCAAGGAGCTCGACTGGCAGGCGCAGCTTGACCTCGCCATCGATCCGGAGCTTGCGCGCGAGAAGCGCGGCGCGCGCAATCCGCAGGACGAGGGCGCTTGCTCGATGTGTGGCGACTACTGTGCGGTCGAGATCATCCATAAGTATTTCGACAAGCGCGAATGCCCCTGCAATGACTGAGAGAGCGTGTTCCTGTTTTCAGCGGCTTGTTTTCTGAAAAAAATTTCTGTGGCGAGAGGATTTTCTGATTTTATCGCGAATACTCTTAGTGAAAGAACAAAGAAGGACGTGCGGGCGGGGTTTCTTCGTTTTGCACGTTTGCATAAGTGGTATCGTGAGGAGGTTGGCATCATGGGAAGAATCAATAAAATCCTCGTTCCGGTCGATGGATCGGTGAACGGCTGCAAGGCGACGGATGAGGCAATCTTCTTTGCTGAGAAGTGCAAGGCGGATCTCGATTTCGTCTATGTGGCGAGCAACATCAACAAGGATATCCCGAGCCACATCGTCTTTGACCGTATCTGGGAGAAGCTGCCGGATGATCTCAAGGCGTCGAAGCATGTCGAGACGGGCAACATCCCGAAGGCCATCCTGCGCGTCGCGGCGCAGGAGCACAGCGACATGATCATCATGGGCAGCCGCGGCCTCGGCCTGTTCAAAGGCGCACTCATCGGCTCCGTGAGCCAGAAGGTCGTCGAGGAATCGCCGATCCCGGTCATGGTCATCAAGTGAATCCGTTTCATGCACACGAAGACGAGGCATCTTCGCAGGCGACAGCGCCTCGGAGATGCCTCGTTTTTTCATTAGGAAAAGAGGGACGGCAGGACGATGAACGAATTCGATTTCCTGAAAATCTTCCGCCCGATTTATGCGCGGAGGCTCGAGCGGGCGGATTTTTCCAGGATGCATTTCGCGTACTACACGAGTGCGACGACGGGGCTGAACATCTTGCGCGGGCGCTCGCTCTGGATGCGCTCGGCCGCGTGCATGAACGATTACCGTGAGATCGACTACGGCATCCAGCTCATCAACACGGCCGTGCAGGGGTCGGCGCGGCGGCAGGCGCAGATGAAGCGCATCGCGACGTCGCTCGGCTGGGGCGAGAACATGATCGGCAGCATCCTCGCCGACCTCAACCGCAACGAGCGGAAATTCACGACGCACACGTATCTCGCCTGCGTCTCGGAGCACGACTACGAAGCGGATGCAAAAGGGCGGCTCTCGATGTGGCGCGCGTACGGCCGCAAGACGGGCGTCGCGTTCATCCTGCATCCGGCCGCTGTCATCGCCTCAACGAAGGAACTGGCGCTCCGCATCGCGCCCGTCGAATACCTGACGGGCGAGCAGTTCACGCGCGGCTTCGACCGCATGATGAACAACGTCGAAGACCACATCGACGAGCTGAAATCCGGCGAGCCCGCGACGATGCTCGAGGCGTTCATCAACATGATGCTGACGTCGATTTTTTCCATCAAGAATCCCGGCTTCGTCGAGGAACGCGAGTGGCGCTTCATCTACCAAGACGCGATGGTCGACAAGCTCGCCTACGACCTCGTCAGCGTCGACGGCATCCCGCAGGTCATCTACAAGCTGCCGTGGCGCGCCGTCGGCGAGCAGGGCACCGGCCTCCCGATTGCCGACACGCTCGAGCAGATCATCATCGGCCCGAGCCAGTATGCCGACGTCATCGAAGTCGCCTTCACGCGCTGCCTGCGCGAACTCGGCGTCAAGGACGCGGCCGAACGCGTCGTGAAATCGAATATCCCGTTGAGATAAAAAATGCGTGGCTCGCGAGGAGTCACGCATTTTTAATCGTTTGTGCTTTTGTGGTTCAGCCACCGCGAGCGCTTCAATTTGTCTTTCGTCTCTAGGCGGTCGCGGTAGATGTCTTCGATGACGAGCTTGCAGATGACGATGAACGGCACGGCGAGGAACATGCCGGGCGCGGCGAGGAGCTCGCCGCCGAGGATGATGCCGAGGATGATGGCGATGGGGTGGAGGTTCAGCGTCTTGCCGATGAGCGTCGGCGTGACGACGTTGTGGTTGACTTGCGTGAGGCAGAGATAAAAGAGGATCGTCTGCAGCGCGATCATCGGTGAGACGGTCGCCGTCAGGATCACGCCGAACGCCGACGCGACGGTCGGGCCGAGCACGGGGATGAACTCGCAGAGCCCCGAGACAACGGCGAAGACGGACGCATACGGCAGGCCGCGCACGGTGTAATAAAGGAACACGACGGTTGCCGTGATGCAGCAGATGATGAGCTGGCTGACGATGTAGATGCGCAGGGCGTGCAGGATGTTATTGAAGAGGTTCAGCACGCGCGTGTAATCGCGGCGCGGGAAGCGGCTCGCGAGATATGCCTTGATAACGTCGCCGTCTTTCAGCAGATAAAACGTCACGAAGAGGATGATGACGAAGTCGATGACTTTGCCGAACAGCGCGACGATGACATCGAGCGAGCCCTTCAGCGCGTCGACGCTCGTGTTTTTCAGCTCGACCCAGAGGCTGTCGAGGCTGTCGGCGAGCACGGTCGAGTTGTGGATGAACGGCATCTGCTCGATTTTTTCTGAGAGCTCAGGAAAATCTGTGACGAAGCGCGTGAACGTCGGGATGAGCGTGCTCGTGACGATCGTGAGGATGCCGAAGATGATGACGAGCAAAAAGATGAGGGCGAAGCCGCACGCGAGCGCGCGCGGCATGCGTTTTGTCATGCGGTCGACGAGCGGTGTGAGGAGCAGCTGCAAGAGGAGCGAGATGAAAATGATGAACGCGAGCTGCGGCAAGAACCAGAACGTCGACAAGAGGACTGTGAACGTCACGCCGAGCAAGATCGACGTGCGGTAAGGACGGAGGGACATAAAAACTCCTTTCGCAGGAAAAACGGATACCGCCATTATATAACGTTGCGCCGTACTTGAAAAGAGTGCGGCGCTTCTTGTATAATGGAGGGCGTTTGGAATCTGGAAGAAAGGACACAACTTTGCGGAAGTGTTTGATTTTTTTGCTCGCGCTCTGCGCGTGGCTCATGCCGATGGAAACCGTGCTTGCGGCAGAGGCGGACGGTGTACCGACGATTTCCGCGCAGTCGGCCATCGTCATCGAGGCGTCGACAGGGCGCGTCGTCTATGAAAAAGATGCGGACGCGCAGCGTTCGCCCGCGAGCATGACGAAAATCATGACATGCCTTCTCGCGCTCAACCTCCTCGGCCGCCACCAGAACATCATGATTTCGCAGAATGCGTATCAGACGGAGGACTGCCCATTGGAATTTTCTGCGGGTGATCTCTTCACGGCCGACGAGCTCCTGCGCGGCATGATGCTCGTTTCGGACAACGGCGCGGCCGTCGCGCTCGCGGAGACGGCATCAGGCTCGGTTGCGAAATTCGTCGACAAGATGAACGACGAAGCGAAGGCGCTCGGCATGACGGACACGCATTTCGCGAATCCGAACGGCCTCACGAACGCCGCGCATTATTCGACGGCGCGCGACATGGCGAAGCTCGCGCGGCACGCGATGACGCGCAAGGACTTCCGCGACATCGTCAGCATCGAGAAAGCGCCGATCCGATGGGAGCTGCCGCGCAATAAAGTCAAGATGGTCGAGAATTCGAACGAGCTGCTCGGCCATTACGATGGCATGACGGGCATCAAGACGGGTTGGACGCAGGACGCGGGCGGCTGCCTCGCGGCTTCGGCGCGGCGCAACGGACTCGAACTCATTGCTATCGTCATGAAAGCGCCCGACCCGCACGTGCGCTTTGACGACGCGCGCAAGCTCCTCGACTACGGCTTCGCGCAGACGCGGCTGAAGAAAGGCATCCAGCGTGACCGCCTGAAAAAATCCGTCTGGGTCAAGGGCGCGAAGCAGGCGACCGTCGCCGTGCATCCCGCGACGGATGTGAACTACCCGATCATCAAGGGCGAAGATCCGAAGCGCTACACGGTGACGTACGACCTGCCGAAAGTGCTCGAAGCGCCTGTCGCGGCCGGCACGCCGGTCGGCAAGATCATCCTGCGCTACGACGGCAAATCCGTCGGCTCGGTCGACCTCCTCGCCGAACAAGCGGAGCAGGGCTTTTCCGTCGGCTCGGCGTTCGTCAGCGTGTTCGGCTGGTTGCTGCCGCGTTTGTGAAAACATTGACGTACCTCATTTTTTCCGATATAATAGCACCGTTCCTGCGGATGTGGCGGAACTGGCAGACGCGCTGGATTTAGGATCCAGTGCCGCAAGGCGTATGGGTTCGACCCCCTTCATCCGCACCAAAACGATTCGTATCGGCTCGTCGCAGGACGGGCCGTTTTTTGTGCAGTTACGAGTGATGTTATGGAAGAAAGAGTCATTCCGGAGCGCGTGCGCGAGAAGCTGAAGCTCCTGCCCGAAAATCCCGGCGTCTACCTCATGAAGGACGCGGCGGGCAAGATCATCTACGTCGGCAAGGCCGTCGTGCTGAAGAACCGCGTACGGCAATATTTCCAGAGTCAGCGCAACCACACGCCGAAAGTCCGCGCCATGGTCGCGAACGTCGCGGACTTCGAGACCATCATGACGACGAGCGAGGTCGAGGCGCTGATCCTCGAATGCAACCTCATCAAGAAGCATCGGCCGCGCTACAACATCAGCTTGAAAGACGACAAGTCGTATCCGTATGTGAAAGTCACGCTGCAGGACGACTATCCGCGCGTGTTCCTGACGCATCGCATCGCAAAGGACGGCGCGCGCTACTTCGGCCCGTACACGAACGTCACGGCTGTGCACGAAAGTCTGAAGCTCCTGCGGCGGCTGTTCCCGCTGCGCAACTGCAAGACGCTGCAGGACCGCCCGTGCCTCGAGTTTCACATCAAGCGCTGCCTCGCGCCGTGTGCCGGCAAGGTCGCAAAAGAGGAATACGACGCGATGATTCAGTCCGTGCTGCTGTTCCTCGAAGGCCGCACGGAGACGGTCGAGCGGGAACTCGACGCGCGCATGAAAGCGGCGGCGGAGGACTACCGGTTCGAGCTCGCGGCACGGCTGCGCGACCAGCTCGCGGCCGTGCGGAAAGTCGCGGAAAAGCAGAACATCGTGACGGGCGCGGGCGACCAGGACGCCATCGGCATGGCGCGCGCAGCGGCAGGCGTCTGCGTGCAGGTGTTCTTCATCCGCTCGGGCAAGATGATCGGGCGCGAGCACTTCCTCCTGCGCGGCAGCGAGGACGAGTCGGATGAGGCGCTGCTCGCGGCGTTCCTCCAGCAGTATTATCATCGCGCGACGTTCATCCCGCGCGAAATCCTGCTGCCGATGGACATTGGGGAAAGGGAACTCCTCGAAACGTGGCTCGCGGAAAAGAAACACGCGAAAGTCCTCATCGAAGTCCCGCAGCGTGGCACGAAGCACGACATCGTCGCCATGGCCGCGAGCAACGCGGAGAAATTCCTCGCGGACGAAGCGGCGAAGATCCAGCAGGCGAACGCGCAGACGCTCGGCGCCGTCGAAGAGCTCGGGAAATATCTCGGGCTCAAGAAGCTGCCGAATCGCATGGAGTGCTTCGATATCTCGCATATCCAGGGCTCGGAGACCGTCGCGTCGATGGTCGTGTTCGAAGGCGGCCTGCCGAAGAAATCGGATTACCGCCGCTTCAAGATACAATCCACCGAGGGAAAGCCCGACGACTTCCTCTCGATGCGCGAGGTCACGCAGCGTCGCTACGGCGACCTGCCGGAGGACGAGCTGCCGGACCTCATCGTCATCGACGGCGGCAAGGGGCAGCTGTCATCCGCGCTCGAGATCATCCGCGGCGCAGGGCATAAAGACGTGCCGGTCGTCGGCCTCGCGAAGCAGTTCGAGCTCGTGTTCCGCGAGGGCGAGAGCGACCCCGTCGTGCTGCCACGCCACAGCCAGGCGCTTTATCTCATCCAGCGCATCCGCGATGAGGCGCACCGCTTCGCCATCACATACCATCGGAATCTGCGCGGCAAGCGCAATCTTGTCTCCGTGCTCGACCATATCGTCGGCATCGGCCCGACGCGCCGCAAGGCGCTCTGGAGCACGTTCGGCACGATGGCGAAGATCAAGGCCGCGAGCGTCGACGAGCTCGCGGCCGCGCCGGGCATGAACCGGCCGGCCGCCGAAGCCGTCTATCAATTTTTCGAAGCACAGCGGGAATTGAAAGGGGAAAACATAGAATGAATGGATACACAGACCTCCACGTCCATTCGCTCGTCTCGGACGGCAGCATGACGCCGCGCGAGATCGCGGCCTACGCGAAACAGCGCGGGCTCGCAGCGTTCGCGCTGACGGATCATGATAATATTTCGGGCAATGCAGAAGCTGAGGAAGCGGCACGCGGGTTCGGCCTCGGCTTCGTCCCGGGCATGGAGCTTTCCGCGCAATTCCAAGGCCACAAGATCCACATCGTCTGCCTCGGCTTTGACGCGGCGCATCCGGCGTTCCAAGCGCTCTATCGCAAGGTGCGCGCCGTGAAGGAAGCGAAGATTCCCGAGATTGTCGACTACGTCCGTGACAAGGGCATCGATATCACGATGGATGACGTGCGGGCGCATGCTTACGGCGTGCCGGACCGCTACGCCATCATGCGTTGCCTCGTCGCGCTCCATCTCTACGACCACGCGCAGCCGCTCTGGGACAACTACCTCGACCCCGCCGTTCATCTCCTCGGCCTCGATGCCATCGTCGAGCCTGCGGAAGCGCTGCCGGTCATCCACGCGGCGGGCGGCATCACGTCGCTCGCGCATTTCCACAAGCGCATCGGCCTGAAGGGCGAGACGCGCGAGCGGCAGGCGGAGCTCATCGGCGAGCTCCACGCGCTCGGCCTCGACGGCATGGAGTGCTGGTATCCGAACTACACGGCGGATGACCGCGCCTTCGCCGCGCAGATGATCGAGCGTTATGACCTGCTGCCGACCGCAGGTACCGATTTCCATGGCACGAACCGCCCGGAGATCGACCTCGGCAGCGGCCTCGCGGCGGAGCTCTCTATCCCGAGCCGCATTTTCACAGGCGTCGCGAGCCGCGTGCGCCATGCGCTCGTGCCGGCCTGCGTCTGACCGGTTTTCGCAACGATAAGCCCGGCTAATGATAGAATAAAATTTCGATACTTTTCCATTGATTTTTTGACCATGGTTTGCTATACTAGGACGTGGAAAAATCATAGGGATTTTGTGCGGAGTTTCTGTGAATGCAATGTGCAAGATCACCGTGATGGAAGAGATGCGTTCCGTCGAATGGGGCGTCATCGAGTTCTTAAGGAGGTTGCTTAAATCATGAAAGTAACAGTTGTTGGTGCAGGTAACGTCGGTGCTACGGTTGCGAACGTTCTCGCGCAGAAGAACTTCGCCAGCGAAGTCGTGCTCGTCGATATCAAAGATGGCGTTGCAGAAGGCAAGGCCATGGATATCATGCAGACGGCACATCTGCTGAACTTCGACACGACAGTCACGGGCGTCACGGCGCATGTGGATGACAAAGAGGGCTATGCTCCGACGGCTGGCTCCGACGTCGTCGTCGTCACGTCCGGCATGCCGCGCAAGCCGGGCATGAGCCGCGAAGACCTCATCGGCGTCAACCAGAAGATCGTCAAGAGCGTTGTCGACCAGGCTCTCCAGTATTCTCCGGATGCGATCTTCATCATCATCTCGAACCCGATGGATGCGATGACGTTCCTCACGCTCAAAGACAGCAAGCTCCCGCGCAACCGCGTCATCGGCCAGGGCGGCATGCTCGACAGCAGCCGTTTCCGTTATTTCCTCAGCAAAGCCCTCCAGAAGGCCGGCTATCCTGCCACGCCGACGGACATCGACGGCATGGTCATCGGCGGCCACAGCGACAAGACGATGGTGCCTCTGACGAGCGTCGCCACGTATCGCGGCATCCCCGTGAAGCAGCTCCTCACGGACGAGCAGCTCACGGAAGCTGTCGAGTCCACGAAGGTCGGCGGCGCGACGCTGACGAAGCTCCTCGGCACGTCCGCTTGGTACGCTCCGGGCGCTGCTGCTGCGGCCATGGTCGAGGCGATCGCTCTCGATGCGAAGAAGCTCATCCCGTGCTGCGTCTATCTCGATGGCGAGTATGGTGAGAAAGACCTCTGCATCGGCGTGCCGGTCCTCCTCGGCAAGAACGGCGTTGAGAAGATCGTCGAGTACAAGCTCGACGGCGACGAGAAAGCGAAGTTCGACGAGTCCGTCCAGGCGGCTCGCAACACGAACGCGAAGCTCAACGTCCTCTGATTTTTGTTCGCTCTACTGGTAACTTCGTTATCAGTTCTTTCTTGAAAGAAGCCTCCCTCCCCATCGAGGGAGGCTTCTTTTTATCCTGATGAAAAGGAGAGATGCACATGACGGACGAGGATTTCATGCGCGAGGCTTTGAAAGAAGCACAGGCTGCCTACGACATCGGCGAGGTGCCGATCGGCGCCGTGCTCGTCGACGAGGCGGGACAGATCGTCGCGCGCGGCCACAACCTGCGCGAGACGGCGCACGACGCGACGGCGCACGCCGAGATGATCGCCATCCGCGCAGCATGCGAAGCGCTCGGCCACTGGCGGCTCACGGGGCTCACGCTCTACGTGACGATCGAGCCGTGCCCGATGTGCGCGGGCGCGATCGTCATGAGCCGCGTCGACCGCGTCGTCTACGGCAGCACGGACGCGAAAGCCGGCGCGTGCGAATCGCTGTTCAACATCCCGGGGCATCCCGCGCTCAACCATGCGCCCGCGATGACGGCGGGCGTGCTGCAGGACGAATGCGCGGCCATCATGAAGCGCTTTTTTCGCGAGCGGCGGGAGAAGCGGCGGCAGGCGGTTCGGGAAAAACGTTGATGTGCTCATCTTTTGCGGCAGATGGGACGATTTCCCCTGCACCGTGGCAGGAAACACGGGGAAGCATGTCGAATAAAAAAGGACAAAGACTTCCAGACAGGACGCGGAGGTGTCGCCGATGATGGACATGATGGGGCGAAAAATCAAATACGCACTGCAGATGCGCGACGGGACGGATGTCCGGACGATCGAGGATTTGAGGAAGCATTTCAATCTTCCGCAGGTTGCAGGCTATTTTCTGGATGGTAAATTGGTCGAATGGCTGCGCGACCGCCATTATGAAGAGACCGCAAACGAGATCGAGAAGCTGAAGGAGAATCTGAAGAAGGACGATCCAGACCTCGGCGAAAAGCTGTGCACGGCGTTGGGGGTAAAAGTAGAATACCCCGAACCATTGGACATCCCGGCCATCGATGCGCGGATTAAAAAGGAAGACAAAGTGTCCCAACGAACGCGCAACCCACTGGCGAAGGCACATCTGGATGCACTGGCCTGCAACCAGCGGGATCTTGAGCTGTTGTTAGCGCAGGGTGTGACGCCCATTTACCTGCTCGGGAAAGGTGAGGGAAAAACGCTGATCACCTATGTGATTCCTTTGGCGCGTGCGGGGCATCGGACGTTCATCGGCATCGAGGATACATATGTGACGTTTGACCCGATGGGAGAAGGCTCGCAGCTCAAGACGGCTGTCGAGAAGCAGGGCATCCGCCTGGAACATATCCACAGCGCGCTCGATGGCATCCAGGACGACGGCGGCGCGGACGGCCTGTCCCTGGCGAAGAAGTTCGTCCAAAAGGTCAGCGAGGTTCCCAACAGCCTCATGCACAGGGGCGATGTCCAGAAGGAGAAAGACAAGGTTCATCTGGACGGCAGCAGGGGCAGGAACGTCCAGATGCGCAAAGAGAAAGACAGCGTCAGCACGGTGAAGAACCAGCTCGTCCGCTACCTCGATGCGGGATTTCCCATCATCTACCTTGAAACGTTCGAGGAAGACAAGGTGGGTGTCATCCTCGAGTCTGTCGCCGGCGGCCGCAACATCTTGGAATGGAGCGCGCAGGGCCTGAGCGATAAAAAGAACGCCATCCGAAAGGACGGCTGGTCGCTCTCGGACACGCTGCTGTACCTGATCCGCAATCAGGGCGATGCCTGCCGGAGCGTCATCGTCCTCAAGGATGCGCATGACCTATTGAAAGACCCGTTGGTGGTCGCGCGCCTGAAGAAGTTCGCACAGCTCATCAATGCTGGCAAGCTGGAAGACACGAATGTCGTCATCGTATCGCCCATCACCGTCATTCCGCACGAACTGGAAAATTATTTGACGCTCGTGCATATGGAACACTTGTCGTCGCGGGAAATTCGCAAGATCATACAGGATTTTTGCAAAGGACAGAACATCTATTGCGAGAACGCGGAGGAGGATGCTGGAGAGGAAGGTAAGCAGACGGAACATTGGCAGGGCGAATTGGATGAGCAATTGCTCAACGACATGGTGCAGGCCTTCAAGGGGCTTTCCGAGTTTGAGATCGGCAACATCCTGGCGCTGGCCCTCTCAAGCAACGGCGAAATCAACCGCGACGACCTCGCGCTGATCCGCGAGCAGAAGCGGCAGATGATCCAGAAGTCCGGCATCCTGGAAATGGTTGAGGTACGGGAAAAGAAGGAAGACATCGGCGGCCTGGCGACATTGCAAGATTGGCTGGAACGGAAGGCGAAAGTCTTCAAGAACATCAAGAAGGCAACAGAGTTCGGCGTGGACATTCCGAAAGGCGTGCTCATCGTTGGGATGCCAGGTTGTGGCAAATCCCTGTGCGCGAAAGTCACGGCGGCATCGTTCGATATGCCGTTGATCCGGCTGGACATGGGCAAGGTCATGGGGAAGTTCGTCGGCGAGTCCGAAGCGAACATGCGGCGGGCGCTGAACCTCTCCGAAGCGATCGCGCCATGTGTGCTGTGGGTGGATGAAATGGAGAAGGCGTTCTCAGGCCTCGGGAATGCCGGGGCGAGCAGCGACGTTGTCATCCGCTTGTTCGGCGCGTTCCTCACCTGGCTGCAGGAGAACAAGAGCACGGTGTTCGTCGTGGCGACGGCGAATGATATCACGAAGATGCCGCCGGAACTGCTCCGCAAGGGACGTTTTGACGATATTTTCTATATCGACTTGCCCGGCCTCGAAGAACGGGAGAAGATTTTCCGCATCCACATCGCGAAGCGCCGGCTGAAGGATCTCGACAAGATTGATCTGCGGAAGCTTGCTTTAAAGGCAGACGGTTTCAGCGGCGCCGGCATCGAGGGCGTCGTCAGCGAGAGTGTGGAAAACGCCTTTGCGGAAGACAAGGAACATCTGACGACGGATGATATTGAGAACGTCATCCACAACACGCATCCTCTGAAAGAAATCATGAAGGAACCGATCGAGCGGATGCAGAAGCTTTATCAGGAACGCAAGTTCCGCAACGCCTCGAAGAACAAATGAAGGCAGGAGGGGCTACGGATGGCAGATGTACAGGGACTCTTGAAAGATGGCCGCACGATGGCCGAAGCCGCAGATATCATCGAAGCGTTCCTCGAAGCGTATGAGCGAAAGCCGGCGGATATGAGCGACGAGGTGTGGCTCGCGCAGCAGCTGGAAGGTGGGGCGGTGATGTCCACGGAGGATGCCGCGCGGGCGGCCAGCGAACTGTGTGAGGCCGTCGATCTCGCGGAACGGGCGGAGCGCCGGGCGCAGAACGGCGTGGACAAGGGCGAGACGATCGATGACTGGTTGCGCCGTCAAGTTTCGGAACAGCGGGACAAGCCCGAGTGGGGCGATGCGGATGTTTTCGGTCGGCTGACCCAAATGAATGACGCGTTCCAGTCCGCTTGGCAGCGGCCGTCAAAAGACGATGACCGCAGGCACGGGGCGGCCGTGGCGTCCGGCTTTACGGCGACGGGCGTCGCAGGGCTCGATGCCATGACGCCCCCGTTGCAGGGGACGGAAGTCTACGGCGGATTGACGCAGTCGCTGCAGATGGAATACCAGCATACGATGCAGCACGATTTCGGCCTCATGAACCTGCAGGACGACCTCGTCGAGAACGCGCTGGACCAATACGCGTTCGGGGACATCGTGTCGAGCCTCAGCAAGAATGCGGCTCTCGCCGGGGGCGGCGGCCTCGCCATCGCCTCGGGGCTCATGGCCTTGCAGGACATTCGGAAAGGCCGGTTTAGCGTCTCGGAGACGCTGATGAAATCATGGAAGAACGGCCAGACGGCCGGCTTGAAAATCGCGGTGTCTGGCGCTTTGCGTGTCTGCACGGAGCGCCGACTGGTCACATTACTCGGCACGCGGACGCCTGCCGTCATCTACGTCGGGGTCGCGAGCCTCGGCATCGAGGGGACGCGCGTCATGCACAGCTGCCTCCAGGGGGAGATCACGCGCCTGCAGGCTGCTGACCGCATGGGGCGAAACTCGCTGTCCATCGTCCTGTGCATCGGCTTTTCCACGCAGGGCGCCGCCCTCGGGGCGGCCAGCTTGGCCATCATCCCCGTCGTCGGCCCGATCGCGGGCTCCATCCTCGGCGGCATGGTCGGCAGCGTCGTGGGCACGAAGCTGGCGCAGCGGGAATGGCTGATGGCGAAGAAAGCATATAGCTCCCTTTCGCAGACGATTCACGAGATTGAAATGAATGACATCCGCGCGCTGCGGCAACTGCGCCAGGCCAAGAAGATGGCATTGGCGTACGCGCATGCGGTGACTGTTCCGCAGAAACTGCTCTGGGCGCACGACACGTGAGGGAGTGCACACCTTGACGCACTTTCTGGCAGTCGATATAATGAGGACAAACAAGGACAGGGATGCCCGCTTGGCAGGTGAAAGGGAATGAGAGGAGACCGCAAGGCTCCGCCAATCGAGCCGGAAACGGATCCGGCAGCGGAAAAGAAAGCGGTCGCGCTCCGTTATGACCAGGAGCGTGACCGTGCGCCGCGCGTGACGGCAAAGGGGCGTGGCTATGTCGCGGAAAACATTCTCGCGGCTGCGCAGAAAAGCACCGTGCCGGTCTATCAGAACAAGACGCTCGTCAACATGCTCATGGCGCTCGAGCTCGACCGCGAGATCCCACCGGAACTCTACCATACGATTGCCGAGGTCATGGCCTATGTCTACCGCATGGACCGCGCGCGCGGCGAGCGGAAGAAGGAAGAGCCATGAGCGGCAGGAATAAGGCGCTCGGCAAGGCGGGCGAGGACGAGGCGGCGGCATACCTCAAGCGCAAGGGCTACGTCATCGCGGCGCGGAACTACCGCGCGAAGGTCGGCGAGCTCGACATCATCGCCTGGCAGGATGCGAAGACGCTTGTCTTCGTCGAAGTCAAGACGCGCACGGGCTTGCAATACGGCAAGCCGGCCGAGGCCGTGAACTACTACAAGCGCAGGAACATCATCCGCACGGCGCAATGGTATCTGATGGAAAAGCATCTCCAGGGGACGTGTTATTGCCGCTTTGACGTCATCGAAGTCTACGCGATGGCGGGCGGCGCATGGGAATGCCGCCAGATTGAGGGCGCATTTGAAACGTGAAAAAACGACGGCCGCAGGTACGCCGTCGTTTTTCTGTCAGCGGAAACGGGAAGGGGAGGAAGCCCTTTGTTTGCAAAATCGTATGGCGCGACGACGATGGGCGTCGACGGCATCCTCATCGATGTCGAGATCGATGCGGGCTACGGCATGCCGTCGTTCGACATCGTCGGCCTGCCGGACACGGCGGTGCGCGAGAGCAAGGAGCGCGTGCGCACAGCCATCAAGAACTCGGGGCTCAAGCTTCAGCAGGAAAAGATCACGGTCAACCTCGCGCCGGCGGACATCCGCAAGGACAGCCCGGGCCTCGACCTGCCGATCGCCGTCGGCCTGCTGGCGGCACATAGTTTGTTCCCATTGTCGAAAATCGAAGGCTGCCTGTTCGCCGCCGAGCTCTCGCTCGAAGGAGAATGCCGCCCCATCCGCGGCGTGCTGCCGATGGCGATCACGGCGAAGGAAAAAGGCTTCCATGCGATGTTCGTCGCGCCGGGGAATGCGAACGAGGCTTTGCTCGTGCAAGGCATCCAGGTGTTCGTCGTGCCGACGCTCGCCGCGCTTGTCGCATTCCTGCGCGGCGAGACGGAACTTCAGCCAGCCGTACCCGAGGAACATTCGGGCGGACAAACGACGTGGATGGATGATTTTGCGGACGTGCAGGGGCAGTACGCCGCGAAGCGCGCGCTTGAGATCGCGGCGGCCGGCGGCCACAACGTGCTGATGGTCGGCGTGCCGGGCAGCGGCAAGACGATGCTCGCGCGGCGCATGAATTCCATCCTGCCGGCCATGACGTCCGAGGAAGCGCTCGAGGTCACGAAAATCTACAGCATCGCCGGCCTCCTGCCGCATGACGGCGGCCTCGTGACGGAGCGGCCGTTCCGTGCGCCGCACCATACGACGAGTATGACGGCGATGATCGGCGGCGGCAGCATCCCGCGCCCGGGCGAGGTCACGCTCGCGCATCATGGCGTGCTGTTCCTCGACGAGCTGCCAGAGTTCGGCAAGTCGACGCTCGAAGTGCTCCGGCAGCCGCTCGAAGACCGTGAGATCCTCGTGAGCCGCGTGCATGCATCGCTCCGTTTTCCGTCGTCTTTCATGCTGATCGCGGCGATGAACCCGTGCCCGTGCGGTTACGCGGGTGACGAGTCGGGCGGCCATCCGTGCGAGTGCTCGCCGAGCGAGATCAAGCGCTACACGCGGAAGATTTCTGGGCCGCTCCTCGACCGCATCGACATCCACATCCGCGTGCCGCGCGTCGAGTACAAGGAGCTCGCGTCACGGGAAAAAGCCGAGCCGTCCGCGGCCATCCGCGCGCGCGTCGAGGCGGCGCGTGCCATCCAGCATGAGCGGCTGAAAGCGTACGGCATTTTCTCGAATGCGCAGATGAATCACGCGATGATCCAGCAGCTCTGTCCGCTCGAACCGGCCGCGCAGGCGCTCTTGCAAGCGGCGTTCGAGAAGATGCATCTTTCCGCGCGCTCGTATGACCGCATCATCAAGGTCGCGCGCACAATCGCCGACCTCGCGGGCGGCGGCGCCATCGGCCCGCGCGAGGTCGCCGAGGCCATCAAGCTGCGCAACGACGTCGGCCTGAGCCTCGAATGAAAACCATACAGGAGATTCGGTTGGAAGAACAGAAGGAACAGCTCGTGAAGACGGCGGACGTGTTCGTTAACATCCCTGTCAAGAGCATTGCACAATCGTTTACGTATCGCGTGCCAGACGCGCTCGCCCAGGCGGACGTCGGCTGGCGCGTTTTTGTGCCGTTCAGCGGGCGGAAGGTCGAAGGGTTCGTCATCGCCGTCGGCGAGAAGACGGAGCGCGAGCTCGCAGCATCGCCGTTTGCCATCAAGGACATCCTCGCGCTCGTCGATGAAGAGGCGTGGTTCACGCCCGTGCTGCTGCAGGCGGCGCGGTGGCTGTCCGAGTTTTATCTCTGCTCATTCGCGGAAATGATGCGGTTGTTCATGCCGGGCAAGAGCGGACTGAAGATCACGGTGGAGTACGTCGCGGACGAAGCAAAGGAGACGCATGCGCAGCTCGGCGTGCCGGCGTATCGCAGGCTCTACGACTACGTCGCCGAAAACGGACCTGTGCCGCGCGCGGCGCTGCGCAAAGCGTTGCCGGAGCTCGCGGACGAACTCTCCGCGATGCTCGAGAAACTGACATCGCTCCACATCCTCACGAAAGAATATGCTGCGGAGCGGCGCGACCAGGCGCTCTATGAGCGGTACGTTGTCCTGCGCGAAGCGCTCACGCCGGAACGGGAAGCGGATTTTGCGAAGCACAAGAAGGCGCAATGTGCACTGTGGCGCTATCTCGCGGCGCATGACGGGACGGCGTCGATGAAGGAGATCGAGGCCGAGGGCATGACTGCTGCGACGGTGAAAAAGCTCGCGGAGCAGGGCATCGTCGCGATCCGCCGCCGCCGCGTGCTGCGCGACAGCTACGCGGACGGCGCACGCGGTCACGCGCCGCGCACGCTGACGGAGGAGCAGCGCGTCGCGGTCGATGCGATCCGTCCTGCGCTCGCGGAGAAATCATATCATGGATTCCTGCTTTACGGCGTCACGGGCAGCGGCAAGACGCAGGTCTACATCGAGCTCGCGCGCCTCGTGCGCGACGCGGGGCGAAAGGCTATTGTGCTCGTGCCGGAGATCGCGCTGACGGGACAACTCGTGCGCGCGTTCCAGTCGTATTTCGCGGGTGACATCATCGTCATGCACAGCCGCCTGACGCTCGCGGAGCGCAACGATGCCGTGCTGCGCGTGCGGCGCGGGGAGGCAGGCATCATCATCGGCGCGCGCTCGGCGCTCTTCACGCCAGCGGACGACGTCGGCCTCATCATCCTTGACGAGGAGCAGGACGCGAGCTACAAGCAGGACGAGTCGCCGCGCTATCATGCGCGCGTCGTCGCGGAAGAGCTCGCGCGATTGCATGGCGCTGCGCTCGTGCTCGGCAGCGCGACGCCGTCGCTCGAAACATATCACCGTGCGCGGACGGGCGAGCTCACGATGCTCACGATGCAACATCGCGTCGGCGACATCCCGCTTCCTGACGTCGCGTGCGTCGACATGCGCAAGGAACTGCGCATGGGCAACCGCCACATCATCTCGCGCCCGCTCGAAGCGCTCATCCAGCGCACGATCGCACAGCACGAGCAGCTCATCATCATGCTGAACCGCAGGGGCTTTTCGACGTTCGTCATGTGCCGCGCATGCGGCGAGGTCATCAAGTGCCCGGACTGCGGCTTGCCGCTCGTCTATCACGAAGCGCGCGGCAGCAAGCTCCTGCTGTGCCATCACTGCGACATCCGCCAGCCCGTGCCGGACGTGTGCCCGAGCTGCGGCAGCCGCTACATCAAATATTTCGGTTCGGGCACGGAGAAGCTCGAACAGGAACTACGCGCGCTCGTGCCGCAGGCGCGCGTCGTGCGCATGGATCGCGACACGACGGGCGGCAAGTTCGCGCACCAGGAAATCCTCGGCCGCTTCCGTCGCGGCGAGTTCGACATCCTGCTCGGCACGCAGATGGTCGCGAAAGGCCACGACATCCCGAATGTCACGGCCGTTGGCATCATCAGCGCCGATTCGTGCCTCAACATGCCGGACTTCCGCGCCGCTGAGCGCTGCTTCATGCTCATCACGCAGACGGCCGGGCGCGCGGGACGCCATATCGAACACAGGGAAACGGGCGAGCGCGGCCACGTGCTCGTGCAGACGTACAACACGGAGCACTACGCCGTGCAGTGCGGCATCGCGCAGGATTACGAAGGCTTTTACCGGCACGAGATCGCGATGCGCCAGGCGCTCGGCTATCCGCCGTTCACGCGGCTCGTGAAGCTGTTGTTCCAGAACGCGGACGAAGCGGCGGCAAAGCAGGCGGCATCGTCGTTCGTGCAAGCGTTCCAGCAGCGTTTTCCGCTCGCTGCGGGCGCACCGCTCGGCGCGCCGCCGCCGACGAACGTCGCCATCGGCCCGGCACCGGCCGTCATTGCGAGATTCCGCGGGGTGTATCGTTTCGTTGTCCTCATCAAAGCGGTGCAGCTTTCCGATGTGCAAGCATTTTTGCGCGAACAAAAATTGCATCTCGATACGGATGTCGCCATCGACATCGACCCAATCACAACGATGTGAGAGGAAAACGCAGCGCATTTGCCGTGCGCAGGAAGTTTTCTTGAAGCTCGCGCGAGAAATGATTATAATAGAGGCATTCTTGGATTGGGAAGGGTGTGATCTTCATGAAGAAACTAGCGTTCCGCATGTTCTGGCATCTGTTCCGCGGATACTGGAACAGTGAACATAAATGGAAGGCGCGGGGGCTCTTGGCGTTCGTCATCGGGCTGAATTTCGCGTCCGTATACCTTCTCGTGCGCATCAACAGCTGGTACAATGAGTTTTACAACGCGTTGCAACAATACGCGCAAGAAAGCTTCTGGCCGCTCGTCGGCGAGTTCACGGCGCTCGCGTTCCTCTACATCATCATCGCCGTCTACGCGATCTACCTGCGGCAGATGCTCCAGATCCGCTGGCGTACGTGGATGACGGACACGTATCTTGCGGGCTGGATGAAGCACCAGGTCTATTACCGCTTGCAGGTGCTCGGCAGCGACACGGACAACCCGGATCAGCGTATCAGCGAGGACATCAACCAGTTCGTGACGCTGACGCTGCAATTGCTTCTTGGATTCCTGAAGCAGCTGACGACGCTCGGCGCGTTCGGCGTCGTGCTCTGGAATCTCTCGGGCGCATTTACCGTGCCGCTCGGCAGCCATGAGTTCGTCATCTACGGCTATATGTTCTGGTTCTCGCTCGTCTATTCCATCCTCGGCACGATCGGCGCGCACCTCGTCGGGCGGCGGCTCATTGGGCTGAATTTCGACCAGCAGCGCTACGAGGCGGATTTCCGTTTCAACATGATGCGCGTGCGCGAGAACAGCGAGAGCGTCGCGTTTTATCGCGGCGAAAGCGCGGAGACCGTCGGCTTCAAAGAGCGCTTCGCACATGTGATATCGAATTACTGGCAGCTCATGCGCCAGACGAAGCTCCTCAATTTCTACGTCAACGGTTATGCGCAGCTCGCGATCATCGTGCCGCTCGTGCTCGCGGCGCCGCGGTATTTCGGCGGCGCCATGCAGCTCGGCGGCCTCATGCAGACAGTCAGCGCGTTCGGCCGCGTGCAGGATGCGCTGTCGTACTTCGTCGAGTCGTACGACACGATCGCGCAGCTCGCCGCCGTCGTGCGCCGACTTTCGACGTTCACGGAACATATGGAAACGGCGCAGTCGCTCCCGGACGGCGTGGCGCATGAAACAGCCGCCGCATCAGGTGAAGAGGCGCTCACGATTGTTAGCCTCGATGTCGCACTGCCGGACGGCCGCCGCCTCATGCGCGATTGCACGGTGACGCTGCCGGCCGGCAGCCGCATCCTCGTGACGGGGGCGTCGGGCGCGGGCAAGTCGACGCTCCTGCGCACGCTCGCCGGCATCTGGCCGTATGGCAGCGGCCGCGTGACGATCGGGAAAGGCAGCCGCGTGCTGTTCCTGCCGCAGCGTCCGTACCTGCCGCTCGGCAGCCTGCGCCGCGCACTCGCGTATCCGAAGGCGGCGACGGGGACGGATGCGGAGCTCGCGGCGGCGCTCAATGGCGTCGGCCTCGGGCAGCTCATCAGCAAGCTCGACACGGTAGATGATTGGAGCCGCATCCTGTCGCTCGGCGAGCAGCAGCGTCTCGCATTCGCGCGCGTGCTGCTCGTGAAGCCGCAGTGGGTGTTTCTCGACGAGGCGACGAGCGCGCTCGACGAGCCGCGCGAACAGGCGATGTACGAACTCATCAAGACGCGTCTGCCGGAGCTCAGCATCGTCAGCGTCGGCCACCGTTCGACGCTCTACGCACAGCACGACGAAGAACTCCATCTCACGGGCGACGGCGGATGGAGCTTGCAGCCGATCGGCTGATGATAGACCGCAGCAAGAAGGCTGCAACGAAGCAGACGAGCTTCGTTGCAGTCTTTTTTGATGGATTTTTTACGTGAACGTAACGAGAAAAGCGCAATTGGCGGCAGGATTTTTTCGCGCGGTCATGGAATAATACGAATGGAAAAAATGTTATTCTAGGAAGTAAGGAGGGATGCGCGGTGGCGGAACATGAGCCGATGGTAGAAGTCTTCATCTACGAGACGCGGCAGTTCCTCGAGCAGCTCGAGCAGCTCGCGCTCGCGAGCGAGTCCGAGGGGAGCTTCGCGCCGGATGATGTCAACGAAATCTTCCGCGCCATGCATGCGATCAAGGGCTCGGCGGCCATGATGATGCTCGAAGAGATTTCGAAGCTGGCGCATGCCGTGGAAGACATCTTCTTTTATATCCGCGAGCTGCATCCGAAGATCGTCGACGTCTCGGCCATCACGGACATCGTGCTGACGGCCGTCGACTTCATGAACGGCGAGGTCGACAAGCTCGACGCAGGCGAGGCGACGGACGGCTCGAGCGCGGACATGCGCGAGCGCACGCACGCGTTCTTGCGGCAGTTCAAGATCGACAACGGCGACGACCCGGACGTCGACCTGCGCAAGGCGAAGCCGCAGCAAACGGCCGCAGGCGCAGCGACGCCGGCCGCGCCGCCCGAGCCGCCGAAGGAAAAGCCGCAGCAGTATTTCATCCCGGCGGCGAAGCTGGAGCCCGAGCAGGTGGGCGGCCTGCACGTCTACGCGGCGACGCTCCATTTCGAGGCGGACTGCGGCATGGAGGAAGTCCGCGCGTTCGGCGTGCTGAACCGCATGAAGGATATCTCGCCGGAGTTCCATTCCCTGCCGGAAAAAATCCTCGAAGACCCTCAGGCTGTCGACACGATCAAGGACGTCGGCTTCCGCATCTGGTTCCAGACCGACATGAACGCCGATGCGGCGCGCGCGTTCCTCGAAGAGACGATTTTCCTCGACAAGCTGGAGTTCCAAGAGCTCGCGAGCACGGCAGAGTGCGAGTATTGGCCGACGCCGCAGCAGCAGGCCGTGATCGAGGCCTCGGAGGCGGCGACGCCTGTCGTGCCACCGCCGCCCGAGCGCAAGCCACGCCCGGCGCCGAAGCGCGCAGCATCGGGCGAGCACGAATCGCAGATGATTTCCGTGCGCGTCGACAAGCTCGACCGCCTCATGGACCTCGTCGGCGAGCTCGTCATCGCCGAGTCGATGGTGACGCAGAACCCGGACCTCGCGGGGCTCGAGCTCGCGAATTTCTCCAAGGCGGCGCGCCAGCTGCACAAGCTCAATGAAGAATTGCAGGACGGTGTGATGTCGCTGCGCATGGTGCCGATCGGAGGCACGTTCAAGAAAATGAACCGCATTGTGCGCGACATGACGAAGAACCTCGGCAAGAAAGCGCGGCTCGTGCTCGAAGGCGAAGAGACGGAGGTCGACAAGAACATCACGGAGCACATCGGCGACCCGCTCATGCACATCGTACGCAACTCCATGGATCACGGCATCGAGCTGCCGGAGGAACGCAAAGCGGCCGGCAAACCGGAACAAGGCACGATTACGCTTGCGGCGCAGAACGAAGGCGGCGAAGTCGTCATCACGATCCGCGACGATGGTGGCGGCATGAACCGCGAGAAGATCATGGAGAAGGCGCGCGAAAAAGGCTTGCTGACGAAACCGGAGGACGATTATACGGATCAGGAGGTCTTCGGCTTCATCTTCGCGCCGGGCTTTTCGACGAATGACGAGGTCACGGAGTACTCGGGGCGCGGCGTCGGCATGGACGTCGTCGTCTCGAACATCCGCAGCCTCGGCGGCAGCGTCGCCGTCGACAGCGTGGAGGGGCAGGGCACGGTCACGACAATCCGCATCCCGTTGACGCTCGCCATCGTCGACGGCATGGTGCTCTCGGTCGGCGGCGCGCGCTACACGCTGCCCATCCGTTCCATCCGTCGCTCGTTCCGCCCCGCCGAGGGGCAGGTCTTCCTCGATGCGGAAGGGCACGAGATGTGCATGGACGCCGGGCGATGCTGTCCCGTGCTGCGCCTCGCGCGGCTCTATGGCATCGAGGATGCGCAGGACGACCTCACGCAGGCCATCCTGCTGCTCGTCGAGGCGGACGGCAAGCCGTTTCTCTTAGCGGCCGACGAACTCCTCGGCGTGCAGCAGATCGTCGTGAAGCCCGTGCCAACATACATCCGCGGCATGACGGAGCGCACGGGCATTACAGGTTGCACGCTCCTTGGAGACGGCGGCATCAGCCTCATCATCGACCCGGAGAAAACCGCCCGCCTCATCTACGCATGACGGCGGTTCTCATAAAATTGTTCACTCCAGAGAAGGAAATGGAGGGATTGTTTTGGACGAAGAACTCCAAGCGGAAGAAGATACGCAGCGGGACAAGTACCTGACATTCACGCTCGAGGACGAGCTCTATGGCATCGACATCAAGGTCGTGATCGAGATCATCGGCATCCTGCCGATCACGGCCGTCCCGGAAGTGCCGGAATACGTGAAAGGCATCATCAACCTGCGCGGCAAGATCATCCCGGTCGTCGACATGCGGCTGCGCTTCCACCGCGCGCCGCGCGTGTACACGGACCGCACGTGCGTCATCGTCATCGAGGCGGACGGCGTGCTCGTCGGCCTCATCATCGACGGCGTCAGCGAGGTGCGCGACATCCCCGAGGCACAAGTCGTGCCGCCGCCGAAGCTCAAAGCGGCGCAGAACCGCTACATCAAGGGCGTCGGGCGGCTGGACGAAGGCAGCAAGGTCGTGCTGCTGCTCGATTGGGAAAAGCTGTTTTCGAAGGAAGAAAATGAACTTTTCGAAAGCATGGCGGATGAGGACGAAGCGCCGCAGGGCACGGAAAACGGAGGGACGGACAAATGAAAGGTTTCAAGGATATCAAGGTCGGGACGAAACTCGTCGCGCTCGTGGCGTTCATGGGCGCGCTCATGCTCGTTTCCGTGTTCCTGACGCAGAGCACGGTCGAAAGCATCAACAGCGCGTATCAGCGCATTGACAAATACGACACGCAGGCGGCGCTGAACGCCGTGCAGGCCGGCAAATCGTTCAGCGAGGCGCGCGGCAGCCTGACGCGCTACCTGTTCCGCATCGACCCGGTCGAGCGGCAGAAGATCGCTGGCGAAATGGCGGCGCAGGACAAGCGCATCGACGAAGCAATCGCGGCTCTCGCGCCCACCATCGAGAGCGATGCGGCGAAAGCGGCCATGGCGAAGCTGCAGAAAGACCTGAGCAGCTATCGCACGGCACGCGCGGCGCTCATGGCGGCGCAGACCGTGCCGGGCTCGCCCGTCGACGCACTGCCGGAACTCAAGCCCGTGCATGACCTCGGCGGCGAGCTCGCGACGGATTTCGAGACGATCGCGAACCTCGGCGTGAGCGGCGCGGCGCAAGAGACGGCGACGCTCGGTGACAGCATCTCGCAGAACCGCATCGTCATGTTCGCTGTTTCGCTCGTCGTCATCGTCATCGCCATGCTCATCGGCCTCTGGCTCGCGCGCATGATTTCGACGCGCCTCTCGCGCCTGCAGGAGCGCGCGGCGGCCGTCGCGGGCGGCGACCTCACGCAGCCAGTCCAGGTGCTCGCCGATGACGAGATCGGCTGTCTCGCAGCCGCGCTCGAAGAGATGCGCAAGAACCTCCAGAAGTCCATGAACGAGATCCACATGGCGGCCGACCAGGTCGCGGCCGGCGCGCGCAACGTCTCGGACGCGAGCGTGTCGCTGTCGCAGGGCGCGGCGGAACAGGCATCGTCTGTCGAGGAACTGTCGTCGTCCATTTCGGAAATCTCGTCGCAGACGGCGAGCAACGCCGAGAACGCCGAGCAAGCGCACGAGCTCACGGAAAAAGCGCGCGAGCAGGCGAACGTCGGCGATGGTGATATGAAAGAAATGCTCGCAGCCATGGATGCCATCAACGTCTCGTCGACGAACATCTCGAAAATCATCAAGGTCATTGACGAAATCGCGTTCCAGACGAATATCCTCGCGCTCAACGCCGCTGTCGAGGCTGCGCGCGCCGGCCAGCACGGCAAAGGCTTCGCCGTCGTCGCCGAGGAAGTCCGCAACCTTGCGGCGCGCAGCGCGAAGGCCGCGAAGGAAACGACTGACATGATCGAGGATTCCATCGCGAAGGTCGAAAACGGCCGCACGATCGCGACGAAGACGGCCGACGCGCTGCAAGCCATCATGAAGCATGTCACGGAGACGGCGGACATCGTCGGGGCCATCGCGAAGGCGTCGAACGAGCAGAAGCTCGCGCTTGCGCAGATCGATCAGGGCGTCACGCAGGTCTCGCAGGTCGTGCAGTCGAACTCTGCGACGAGCGAGCAGGCCGCATCGGCGAGCGAAGAGCTCAGCGCGCAGGCCGAGCGCCTGAAGGAAACGGCCGGCCAGTTCCGCCTTGACACGTCGTTCGTATCGGTTGACCATAGGCCGGCACCGCAAAGCGCCATCAAAAAGCCGCAGCTGCCGCCGGCGCCACACGCCGGTGCGAAACAGCGTCCGACGCACATCGCGCTGACGGAAGAAGAAGGGTTCGGCAAGTATTGAGCCCCGAGACGTTCCAGGGATTCGCGGCGGTCGTGGCGCGGGAGTTCGGCATCCAGCTGCCGCCGTCGAAGCAGGCGCTCCTCGAGTCGCGTCTTTACCGCCTGTTGAAAGAGGGCGGGGCGGCGGAAGCGTGCGGCACGGCGGCCGGCTTCCTGCGCGCCCTGCGGCAAGACCATACGGGGCGCTACCTCAAGCTGCTGTCTGAGGCCATCACGACGCATCACACGTTTTTCCTGCGCGAGGCAGATCATTTCGCCTATTACCGCGACGAGGTGCTGCCGTGGATCGAGCGCACGGTGCGCGACGGCGACATCCGCACGTGGTGCGCGGCGTGCTCGACGGGGCAGGAGTCGTATACGCTCGCGATGCTCCTCGAGGACCGCTTCGGCCTGCGTGGGCCGATGTGGGAAAAGACGTTGCTCGCGACCGACCTCTCGCGCGACGTGCTCGCGTTCGCGCAGCGCGGCGTCTATCCGTCCGCGACGGTCGACGTCCTGCCCGACGCATGGCGGCGCGGCTATTTCCACCGCGTTGACGATACGCATGTGCAAGTCATCGATGCCGTGCGGCGGCAGGTGCTCTATCGCCCGTTCAACCTCATGACGCCCGTGTTCCCGTTCCGTCGCTCGTTCCATGTCATCTTCTGCCGCAACGTCATGATTTATTTCGACGCGCCGACGCGGCAGCAGCTCGCAGCGAAATTTGCCGATTTCCTCGTGCCGGGCGGCTATCTGTTTCTTGGTCATTCCGAGGTCATCGACCGGCAGGCGGCGCCGGACTTCGACTATGTCATGCCGTCCGTCTACCGCAAGAAATTGTTGTAAAAGAGGGATTCCCATGCAGCCTGTTCGCGTCCTCCTCGTGGACGATTCGCTCTTCTTCCGCTCGCTCATGGAGCGGGAGCTCGGGCGCGTCCTGCCGCCGGGCAGCCGGCTCGAAACGGCCGGCGATCCCTTCGAGGCGCGCGATGCCATCCTGCGGTTCGTGCCGGACGTCATGATCCTTGACGTCGAGATGCCGCGCATGGACGGCATCGAATTCCTCACGAAGCTCCTCGCGCAGTACGACCAGCCGACCATCGTCGTGACGGGCGATGCGCGCTACGAGCCGCTCGCGCGCGCGGCGGGCGCACGGGAGTTTCTGCAAAAGCCGGTCGGCTGCTCGCCACAACTGTTTTTCACGGAGCTCGCGCGGCGCATCGAGCGCATCGTGATGCAGGCGAATGCGGGCAATATTGCGCCGCCGCCGTCATCGCAAGTGCCTGCGAAAAATCGGCGTATCACGCTCATCGCGCTCGGCGCGTCGACCGGCGGGACGGAAGCGCTCGCGACCGTGATCCACAGCCTCGTGCCGCCGTTGCCGCCCATCGTCATCGTACAGCATATCCCGCCCGGCTTTTCCTATATGTTCGCGAAACGCCTCGACCGTGAATCCGCGCTCCACGCGAAGGAGGCGCAGGACGGCGATGTGCTCGAGGCGGATCACATCTACGTCGCGCCGGGCGACCAGCACTTGCGCGTGCGGGCGGCGGGCGGCCGCCTCACGGCCGCCTGCGCGAAAGGCGCGCGCGTCAACGGCCATTGTCCGTCCGTCGATGTGCTGTTCCGTTCCGTTGCCGAGCAAGTGGGCAGTCACGCGCTCGGCGCGATCTTCACGGGCATGGGCGCGGACGGCGCGGAGGGCCTCCGCCTCATGCGCGAGGCCGGCGCGCACACGATCGGGCAGGACGAGCGGTCGTGCGTCGTCTACGGCATGCCGCGCGCAGCGTATGAGCTCGGCGCCGTCGAGCGCCAGCTGCCGCTCGATGCCATCCCGGGCGCGATTCTTGCGCTCGCCGGACACGCATAACCTGTGCAACAGAAATGAAGTGATGGAATGAGAGAATTGAGAGACATGCGGACGGGACGCAAGCTCTTGACGCCGGAAGTCTTGCAAGGCCTCCTCGGCAACATCGGTGACGGCATCATCCTCACGGATCGTGACGAGCGCGTCACGTTCCTCAATCCGGCGGCGGCGCGCATCCTCGGCTGCGAGGGCGAGGACGTGCGCGGCATGCATTGCATGGCGGTCTGCCCGTTCGTGAAGCTCGACACGGGACGCCTGTACAAAGACCCGCTGAAAAAAGCGATGGAAGGCCGTTCGTCCGTCGGCCTCTCGCGCGACATCGGCATCTATCGCGGAGACGAGCCCGTGTTCCTCTCGGCGACGTGCTCGCCCATCGTCCACCCGGACGGCAGCGTCTACGGCTGCTCCGTCATCCTGCGCGACGTCACGCGCATGCGGCGACTCGAGCGCAAAGTGCAGCGCGATCACGACTACATGCGCTCCGTGTTCACGGCGGCGAAAGTCGGCCTTTGCGTGCTCGACGAGAAGGCCGCCGTCGCCGACATGAACGAAGCGGCCATCGTGATCATGGAGCGGCCGTATCAGGCCATCGCCGGCATGCAGTTCGGCGATGCGTTCCGCTGCGAGAACAGTTTCGAGCACGGCTGCGGCCATGGCACGCTCTGTCCGCGCTGCCCCGTGCGGCGCAATCTCGAAGCGGCCATCAAGAACGAATCGTACGCGAGCGAGTTCACGGTCACGATGCACCGCCTCGGTCTCGAAGACCCGGTCTGGCTGCAGATTTTCCTCTCGCAGACGCCAGGCGACGGCGAACGGCAGATCATCCTTGCGATGATCGACATCTCGGCGCGCAAGCAGCGCGAGCAGGCGCTCGACGACGCTCGTCGCCGCGCTGAGGCCGCCGCGCACGCGAAAGGCGAGTTCCTCGCGAACATGAGCCACGAGATTCGCACGCCGATCAACGGCATGAACGGCATGATCGACCTCACGCTGCGCACGGCGCTGACGGCGGAGCAACGCGAAAATCTCGAGAACGCAAAACAATGTTCGACCGACCTCCTGCGCATTGTCAGCGATATTCTCGATTTCGCGAAGCTCGACAGCGGCCACATGCAGCTCGAGCAGATCGGCTTTGACCTGCACGAGACGCTCACGAGCATCTGCGGCCTCTACGAAAAAATGGCGACGCGCAAGGGCCTTGCGTTCACGCCTCTGGAGCTTGCGCTCGTGCCGCAGTTCATCGTCGGCGATCCGCTGCGCTTGCGGCAGATCCTCAACAACTTGCTGAACAATGCGTTGAAGTTCACGTCCAAGGGATTCATTTCCGTCAAGGCGGCCATCGGGCAGCAGGGCACGACGCAGCTCCTCGAGATCACGGTGCGCGACACGGGCATCGGCATCCCGGAGGACAAGCAGCGGCAGCTGTTCCAGCCGTTCCGCCAGCTCGACGGCTCGACGACGCGGCGCTTCGGCGGCACGGGGCTCGGCCTCGCCATCGTCAAGGAGCTCGTCAGCCGCATGGGCGGCGGCATCGACGTCCAGTCCGTGACGGGGCGCGGCAGCGCGTTCTCGTTCTGGATTCCGTTCACGGAGGCCGCGGCGGCCGAGCCGGAGACCTCAAAGCAGACCGTGTTCCTGAACCCGACGCGGCCGAAAGAACCGGCGGACGATGCCGATATCGCCGACCTGCTTGCGCTCTGCGAAGAGAAACTGACGGGCGCAGCGGACGCACCAAAAGCACCGGAGTCACCAAAACACGATGGAGGGGATAGCGAATGAAGATTTTGATTGCCGAAGACGACCGCATCAGCCGCTCGTTCTTCCAGAAATTCATGTCGTCGTACGGATCGTGCGACATCGCCGTCGACGGCATGGAGGCGCTCGACCTCTACATGGACGCCGTCAAGGCGAACGCGCCGTACGACCTTCTGTGCCTTGACATCATGATGCCGCGCGTCGACGGGCTGAAGGTGCTGAAGGTC
Source organism: Selenomonas sp. (assembly GCF_022771645.1). Lineage (GTDB taxonomy): Bacteria > Bacillota > Negativicutes > Selenomonadales > Selenomonadaceae > Selenomonas_C. Next base: position 15,902 of record NZ_JALFCU010000016.1, on the reverse strand, counting down.
GTGCGCGCCATGGAAAGTCAGCACGACCTTCCGCGCGCAAAGATCATCATGATGACAGCGCTCGCCGATGTCGAATACGTCGACCAGGCGTTCGACCTCGGCTGCGATGCGTACGCATCGAAGCCCATCGACACGGCGAAAGTCGAAGAGGTTCTGAAAAATCTCGGGCTCGTCACAACGTGATAAGCACAAAGAAAAAACGCTGTTGCAGTCGTCGTTGCAGCAGCGTTTTTCTATGGGAGGATGTTATGCGGATGGCTTTGCGGTCACGGATGCATGATGGCGTCGATGGATTGGATGCAGGCGTTGCGGAGGCCGTGCTCCTCAAGTGCCGCTACGCCGCGAATCGTCGTGCCGGCCGGCGAGCAGACGTTGTCTTTCAGCACGCCGGGGTGCTGACCGGTCGCGAGCTGGAGCTTCGCGCTGCCGAGAACCATCTGGCTGATGAGGCGATAGGCGTCGGCGCGCTTCATGCCGTATTTCACGGCCGCGTCGCCATACGCCTCGATGAAGAGATCGACGAACGCCGGCCCGCAGCCCGTGACCGTGCCGCCGATGCCCATGAGGGACGACGGCAGCTCGACCGTGAGGCCGACGGCGGAGAAGAGCGCCCAGATTGCTTTGCGCTCGTCCGCGAGGAGAGAGTTCGTCTCCTCGAACAGCAGCACGCCTTCGCCGACCATCGCCGGCGTGTTCGGCATGACGAACTGCACACGCACGCCCTCGGGCAGCGCTTTCGCGTATCGCGCAAAATCCCAGCCGGCCGCGATGGAAACGAGCGCCTTGCCGGGCAGCTCAGCCTTGAGCTCGGCGATAACGTCCTCGATCTGGTACGGCTTGCAGGCCATGACGAGCGTGTCGCAGTTTTTCGCGAGCTCTTTCAGGCTCGCGCACGGCGTGAAGCCGATGGCCTTGGCATTTTTCCGCAGCTTGTCCTGATGCGGCGCGTAGGCGAAGACGCAGTCCTTTGTGATGCTCCCCGACTCGATGAAGCCGTGTGCGAGCGCCTGCGCCATATTTCCCATGCCGATGAATCCGAGTTGTTTCATGCTGATGCCTCCGATGCGGTTACAAGATTACACAATTCCTTACTATTTTACGCTCGTGCGGGAAAAATGAAAAGCAAAAATTTTCTTCGGACAACCGTTGATATTTATCGTTGTGACCACTTATGATAAATGGCACGCACAGCCGTGCGCATGGGCAGCCGCCGCGTCACGATTGATTGCCGCGGGCAGAAGGTGCGGGCGTAACGGGGACGGCGATCACCTGCATGCCGCCGTCGGCGAACCGCGCGCGACCGCTCGTGAGGTCGGTCAGCGCGGCGAGGAGCGTTTCCTTTTCCGTTTCCTGCAATAAAATTTCAATCGACACATCTTCCGCATAGGCTTTCTCGCCTGTGCGGATATTTTTTTGCCGCAAAAAATTCTCGACGTTCGCGAGCAGGTCGTAGCCGATTTGCACGTGCACGACGGCGAGCGGCGTCATCGTGACGACGTCCGCGGCATCGAGGCCGAGCACCGCGCTGTGGCTGTACGCGCGGATGAGGCCGCCCGCGCCGAGCTTGATGCCGCCGAAATAGCGCGTGACGACGACGACGACGTTCGTGAGCTCTTTTTTCTTGATGGCTTCGAGAATGGGATTGCCGGCCGTGCCGCCCGGCTCACCGTCGTCGTTCGATTTCTGCTTCGCGCCGTCCGGGCCGAGCACGTAGGCTGAGCAGTTGTGCCGCGCGTCGAAGTACGCTTTTTTCTGCGCGAGGATGTACGCGCGCGCCTCGTCCTCGCTTTCGACGTGCTGCGTGTGCGTGATGAATCGTGACCGCTGGATTTCGTAAGATGCCGTGCTTTCGCCGGTCGTGGTCTTGTATGGTTTCATGAGGAAATTTCCCCGTCCTTTCGCTGATTTCCTTCATTATAGGGAATCGCGGGCGATGGCGCAAATTTTTTCTCTTGCTATCTAGTATTTTCTCGCCGTTTGTAGTATCCTTTAGGGGAATTACATGCATCATGCGGGAAGGTTGTGTTACGAGAGCTATGAGCGAAAACAAGATGAACAGGGGACTGAAGAATCGACACCTGCAGCTGATCTCCCTCGGGGGCGTCATCGGCAGCGGTTACTTCCTCGGCACGGGCTATGTGCTCGAAAAAGCGGGCCCGGCCGCCATTCTCGCGTATCTCCTCGGCGGCGTCATCGTGCTGTGCGTCATGCTCTGCCTCGCGGAGCTCGCCGTCGAAAAGCCGATTTCCGGCTCGTTCGTCACGTATGCAAAGGAAAACATTTCCTCGACATGGGCGTGCGGCGTCGGCTGGGCGTATTGGATCACGTGGGTCGCCTACGTGCCGTCGGAAATGATCGCCGCCGGCATCATCATGTCGAACTTCGTCCCGGCCATCAGCCAGCTCTGGTGGGCCGTGCTGTTCGGCCTGCTTGTGACGGCCATCAACCTCTTCCACGTCGACAAGTTCGGCGAAAGCGAGTTCTGGCTCGCCCTGTTCAAGATTGTTGCGCTCGTGGCGTTCTCCATCGTGGCCGGGCTCATCTGCCTCGGCCTCATCGGTGACCAGGGCTACCTCGGCACGACGGTGCTCCTCGGCAGCGGCGGCTTCGCGCCGAACGGCTACTGGTCGATCATCCTCACGATGGTCATCATCCTTGTCAACTTCCAGGGCACGGAGATCATCGGTCTCGCGGCCGGTGAATGCAAAGAGCCGGAGAAGAGCATTCCCATCGCCGTGCGCAACGTGACGTGGCGCATCATCGCGCTCTACATCATCCCGATTTCTCTCTTGATTTCCATCCTGCCGTGGAATCAGGCCGGCCTCGACGAGAGCGTCTTTGCCATGGCGCTTGCGAACTACGGCATGACGGGCGTCGCATCGTTCTTCGCGTTCGTCATCCTGACGGCGGCCATCTCGTGCTCGAATTCCGGCCTTTACGGCGCGGCGCGCGCGATGCACTCGCTCGCACGCCTCGACATGGCGCCGCGCTTCCTCGGCGAGATCAACAAGAACGGCATGCCGTCGAAGGCCATCATGCTTTCCATCTGCGCATGCTGGGCCGTCATCCTGCTCTACAGCATCGACCCGGATTCCGCCGTCTACACGTATCTCTTGGCCGTCTCGGGATTCACGGGCGCGATCGCCTGGATCTCCATTTGCTGGAGCCAGTACCGCCGCCGCAAGATGATGATGGCGACAGGCGCCGACCGGCGGTTGAAATTCCGTACGCCGCTCTTTCCGTACGTGACGCTCTTCGGCATCTGGGCGCAGGTGTTCTGCCTCGTCGTCATGGCGTTCACGCCCGACCTGCAGGAGGCACTCTACGCCGGCGTGCCGATGCTGCTGCTGCCGATGTGCTGGTACAAGCTCCGCGCTTGGCGCCGCAAGGCCATCGCGACGAAGGCTGTCGTGCATTGAGCTCTGTTTTGCCAATCAAGCTGTCCGTTCCTGTCGCAGGGCGGGCAGCTTTTTTAGTTCACGCAAAAAAATCCGTTTCCCACGGAATTTTTAGAGGAAAACGCGCGGGAAATGGAGAATAAAAAGACAAAACCAGTTTGGAAAACATGTTTCACACCCGCGTGCTATGGGAAGGCGGCGGGATGCAAGGGGGCATTTTCGTGGCAACAGAAAATCATATGCCAAATATGCAGGGGCTGGCGCGGGCGCGCAGCGTCAAGACGGAAATCTTGATGTTCGTGCTACCCATCGTCATCGTCGGCCTCGTCATCATGTCGGGCGTCATCTTCAAGTACGTCGCGACGAGCTTTGACGACGAGATCACGCGCAGTCAGACGGAGACGGTCAAGGAGACGACGAACGTCATTTCCGAGTGGCTGGACGCGCGCATGCTCGAGACGCGCATCGAGGCGAACAACCTCACGGCGCGCTCGATGTCGGCCGAGGCCATGAACCTCGAGACGCGCTACCGCTACGAGGAAATGAAGCAGGATTATCCGGGCGTCTACGACAGCGTGAGCTGGGGCCCGTTCGACGGCTCGGGCGACCTGCACGGCTGGGCGGCTTCGGGCGCAAAGGAGATGCACAACCAGGACAAGGCCTGGTACAAGGATACGATGACGGGCGCGCACGATACGTGGATGAGCTCGCCGGTCGTGTCGCAGGCGTCGGGCAAAGTCATTTTCAACAGCATCTCGCTCGTCAAGGATGATGCAGGCAAGAACATCGGCATGATCCTCGCGGCCATCAACGTCGATGCCCTGCAGGAGGAGGTCCAGCAGCTCCGTATCGGCGAGAACAGCTACAGCCTCATGACGGCAAAAGACGGCACGTACATCGTGAACCCGGACGAGTCGAAGATCATGAAGGCGAAAATTTCGGACGAGCAGAATGCCGGCCTGCGCGAGCTCGGCGAAAAGATGACGTCGGGCGAGACGGGCGTCTTCAAATTCCAGAATGAGGAAGGCAAGGACATGATTGCCTTCTATAGCACGGTCGATGCATCCGGCTGGGGCGTCGCCGTCGTCGACTATCAGGACGAAGTCTTCGCACCGGTCGGCAACACGCTGAAGATCATGATCGGCATTTCGCTTCTCATCCTCATCCTCATCACGGTTGGCGTCATCCTGACGGTCAACCGCATCATGCGTCCGCTCGCAGCCATGATGGACGAGATGCACCTCATGGCGGGCGGCGACTTCCGCAACCGTCCGAACCGCGTCACGTCCGACAACGAGCTCGGACAGCTCGCTGCAGCGATGCGCGACATGCGCAAGAGCATGGCGGAGACGATCACGAAAGTCAGCGAGAGCAGCGAGACGCTCGCAGCATCGTCTGAGGAGCTCAACGCCTCGACGGACCAGTCGGCGCAGGCGTCGAACCAGGTCGCGAACAGCATCGTCCGTGTCGCCGAGGGTACGAACGAACAGCTCCGCGCCGTCGACGCGACGAAGCAGGCCGTGCACGAGCTCAGCTCGATGGTGCAGTCGGCGTCGAACGACGCGAGCGCAGCAGCGAATCATGGCCGTGAAGCTGCCGATATCGCGCGCGGCAGCGGCAAGACGCTCGACGAAGCGCTCGAGCAGATCCGCCACATCGAGACGACGACGAGCCAGTCGGCCGAGACGGTCACGTCGCTCGGCGAGCGCTCGAAGAAGATCGGCGAGATCGTCGGCACGATCAGCGGCATCGCCGAGCAAACAAATTTACTAGCGCTCAACGCTGCCATCGAGGCCGCGCGCGCCGGCGAGCACGGCCGCGGCTTCGCTGTCGTCGCTGACGAGGTCCGCAAGCTCGCGGAGTCGAGCCAGCAGGCCGCGCAGGAGATTTCCGACCTCATCACGGTCACGACGAAGGAAACGCAGGACGCCGTCGACGGCATGCAGCAGGGCAGCGAAGAAGTCAAGGTCGGCGCGCAGAAGATCCTCGCCATGGACGAATCGTTCCGCAAGATCATCGAGATCGTCGAAGAAGTCTCGAACCAGGTGCAGAACATCAGCGAAGTCATCGCGAGCATGGACGCCGGCACGAAAGCCATCGTCCACCACGTCGACACGATCAGCGTCGAGAGCAGCAAGGCGGCGGAAGAAGCCGAGTCCGTCTCGGCGGCCACGGAAGAGCAGACGGCCTCCGTGCAGGAAATCGCGAACGCGAGCCACAGCCTCGCCAAGATGGCGACGGAGCTCCAGGCGAACGTGCAGAAGTTCAAGCTCTGATCCGCATCCGTCTCGCAAACGCTGGCGTGGAACGCTGTTCCATATGCGGAGAATCGCCTTGCGAAACACGCGGGAATCGTATATAATGGTAACAGTCAAAAGATATATTCTTTTTAAAAAAGGGCTGATACCATGGCAATCCTCGCGTGTGACATCGGCGGCAGCAGCGTGAAGTACGCCGTCGTCGACGAAGCGGGCGCAATCCTCGAAAAATCAAAGAAGCCGACCCCGGAGACGAGGGACGGCTTCTTTGCGTTGCTCGGGGAAATCAAGCAATCGTTCGTACCGAAGTACGGCATCACGGGCGCGGGCTTCGACGACGATATCATGCGCCATGTCGACAAGATCCTCGCCGATGTCGGCATCGCCCGCATCCGTCCCGTCGTCGTCCCGGCGCAGCACGGCAACGATGCGAACCTCCTCGGCGCCGCGCGCAACCTGCTCGACAAATTGTCCCTCGCATAATTTTTCATCCCCAACAGAAAGGACGATCCCTATGAAACGTTACCCGATGAAACTCATCGCTCCGCTGAAAGATTACCTCTGGGGCGGCACGCGCCTGAAGGACGAGTACGGCAAGAAGACGGACCTCGACATCGTCGCCGAGAGCTGGGAGCTCGCCTGCCACAAGGATGGCAAGAGCGTGATCGCGAATGGGGAGGCTTCGGGCATGACGCTTGAGGCGTGGCTTGCGGAGCAGAAAGACGACATGCTCGGCGCGCACGTCGCGAAATTCCCGTATTTCCCGCTGCTCATCAAGCTCATCGACGCGCGCGGCAACCTCTCCGTGCAGGTGCATCCGGACAACGAGTACGCGCAGCGCGTCGAGGGCGAGTACGGCAAGACGGAGATGTGGTACATCGTCGACTGCGAGCCGGGCGCGAGCTTGCTGTACGGCTTCAAGAGCGAGATCACGAAAGAAGAATTCGAGCGCCGCATCCAGGATAACACGTTGCTCGACGTCTGCAATCGTGTGCCTGTGCACAAGGGCGATGTGTTCTTCATCGACAGCGGCACGCTGCACGCCATTGGCAAAGGCATCCTGATCTGCGAGATCCAGCAGAACTCGAACACGACGTACCGCATCTACGACTATGGCCGCGTCGGCAAGGACGGCAAGCCGCGCGAGCTCCACGTCGCGAAGGCGCTCGACGTCACGACGCTCGCGCCGGCGAAAGCGCATCCGGCCATGAAGACGGATATGGATATCTTCGCGGGCGCGGACGCGCGCCTGCTCGCGTCGTGCGAATACTTCACGACGTATCATCTCGATGTCGACGGCAAGGCGTATCTTTTCTGCGGCGAGGACAGTTTCCAGAGCTTCACGGTCCTCGCGGGCAGCGTCAAGGCCGAGGCGGGGGATTACGAGGTCACGTTCCACAAGGGCGAGACGGCCTTTCTGCCCGCCGGCCTCGGGAAATACACGCTGAAAGGCAAAGGCGAGTTGATCCTCAGCAAACTGTGAATGATTGCTACGCGATTACATGGCTTGCAATCCCCGCATCTTTATGGTATGATAACCGAAAAAGCACATACCGCCTTTTAACATGTGTCCTGCGAGGCGCATAAAGGAGTCCTGCACGCATATCTTACCCGAAGTGTAGTTTCTGGAAGCCCAGAGCTCTCTTATGCCGACGCATAGGAGAGCTCTTTTTTCATGCCGTTTCGCGATGCGAACATTCTTGTGCCCATTCGAAAGGAGTGGCTGTTTTTGGAAAAGAACACCGTTTCCATGCGGGGGAAGAACATCCTCGGCCTTGCGGATTTTTCTCAGGACGAGATCAAGCTCGTCCTCGAGACCGCGAAGGAAATGAAGAACATCATCCACCGCGACATCAAGAAAGTGCCGGCGCTGCGCGGCAAGTCGATCGTCACGCTCTTCTATGAGCCGTCGACACGCACGCGCACGTCGTTCGAGCTCGCGGCGAAATACCTCGGCGCCGATGTTGTGAACATCACGGCCGGCACGTCGAGCATCGTAAAGGGCGAGAGCCTGCGCGACACGCTTTACACCGTCGAGGCCATGGGCGTTGATGCCATCGTCATGCGCCACAAGGCCGAGGGCGCGGCGGAATACGCATCGAAGGTCGTCTCGCCCGTCATCCTGAACGCCGGCGACGGCGCGCACGCGCATCCGTCGCAAGGACTCCTGAACCTGTTCACAATCCAGCAGCACAAAGGCCGCCTCGCGGGGCTGAAAGTCGCGATCCTCGGTGATGTGTTGCACAGCCGCGTGGCACGCTCCGACATCTACGGCATGCGCACGATGGGCATGGAAGTCCACATCGCAGGGCCGAAGACGCTGCTGCCGCGTTACCTCTTCGAAGAACCGGGCATTGTCGTCCACGAGCGCATCGAGGATGCGATCAAGGACGCCGACGTCATCGAAGTCCTGCGCATCCAGCTCGAGCGCATGAAAGGCGGGCTGTTCCCGACGACGCGCGAATACGCCCGCATCTTCGGCCTGAACGACCGCCGCTTGCGCCTCGCGAACGACGACGTGCTGATCCTCCATCCGGGCCCGATGAATAAGGGCTGGGAAATCGCGCCGTCCGTCGCGTACGGAGACAATTCGGCGATCCAGGAAGAAGTGCAGAACGGCGTCGCCGTGCGCATGGCGCTCTACACCTTGGTGCTCACGGGAGGGAAACAGGCATGACAAAACTCATTTTGAAAGGCGGCCGCGTCATCGACCCAGCATCGAAGTTTGATGGCGTCGCTGATGTGTTGATTGAAAATGGCAAGATTGCTGCCGTCGGTCAAGGGCTCTCTGCCGATGACGCAGAAATTTATGACGCAACGAACAAGGTCGTCGCGCCCGGCCTCGTCGACCTCCACGTCCATTTCCGTGAGCCAGGACAGGAAGCGAAAGAAGATTTTGAAAGCGGCTCGAAAGCGGCCGTCGCTGGCGGCTTCACGACCGTCGCGACCATGCCGAACACGAAGCCGGTCGTCGACACGGCGGCGCTCGTGCGCGCGCTCGAAAAACGCGCGGAGGATGTCGGCCGCTGCCACATCGAAATCATCGGCGCTGTCACGAAGAACCAGGAAGGCAAGGAGCTCGCCGAGCTCGGCGACATGATCGAGGCCGGCGCCGTCGCGTTCTCGGATGACGGCCATTTCGACCCGACGGCGAAAGTGCTGCTCAACGCCTATGACTACCTCCACACGTTCGACAAGGTCATCGTGAACCACGAGGAAGAAACGTCGCTCGTCGAAGACGGCGTCATGAACGAAGGCCACCGCAGTGCCATGCTCGGCATGAAAGGCCGCCCGACCGTCGCGGAAGACATTGCCGTCGCCCGCGACGTCCTGCTCGCCGAATACGCCGGCGCGCGCGTCCACGTCGCGCACATGAGCTCGGCGCGCGCCGTCGACATCGTGCGGGAGGCGAAGAAGCGCGGCGTTCGCGTCACGGCGGAATGCACGCCGCAGCACCTCACGATGACGGACGAATGCGTCACGCTCTCCGACACCTCGACGAAAATCAACCCGCCGCTGCGCTCACAGGCAGATTGCGACGCGCTGCTCGCCGGCCTGAAAGACGGCACGATCGACGCCATCGTCACGGACCATTCGCCGCACGCCGTCGAAGAGAAAGACCGCGAATACATCTACGCCCCGAGCGGCTTCCCAGGGCTCGAGACCTCGCTCGGCGTCATGCTGACTGACCTTTACCACACGGGCAAGCTCGACCTGCCGACGATCATCTCGAAGATGACCGTCGAACCCGCTCACTGCTTCGGCCTCGCGTGCGGCACGCTCGCGAAGGGCGCGGCCGCTGACGTCGTTGTGATAGACCCAGACTTCGAATGGACGGTCGACGCAGCGAAATTCTACACGAAGGGCTCGCATTCGCCGTTCGTCGGCAAGCAGATGAAAGGCAAGGCGGTTTTGACGCTTGTTGACGGCGAAGTCGCGATGAAAGACGGTATCGTCGAGTGAAAGGAGTGCCGTTATGGCATTAAAAGGAAAACTCATCCTCGAAGACGGCAGCGTCTTCACGGGGAATCTCTTGAATGAAACGACGGCCACGGGCGAAGTCGTGTTCAATACGGGCATGGCCGGCTATCAGGAAAGCCTGACCGACCCGTCGTACTGCGGCCAGATTTTGACGCTGACGTATCCGCTCGTCGGCAACTACGGCATCGCCGACGTCTTTATGCAGTCGCGCAAGTCATTCGTGCATGGCTTCATCATCGGCGAGCTCGCGGCGCACGGCAGCAACTGGCACTACGAAAAAAGTCTCGCAGAGTTCCTGACGGAGCAGAACGTCCCGTGCCTCTACAATGTCGACACGCGCGCCGTCACACGGAAAATCCGCAATGCCGGCACGATGAAAGGCATCATCGTCCCCGACGATGCGACGAAGAAGCAACAGGATGACTTGTTCGCCGTGCCGCTCAAGACGGCGGTCGTCGCCGAGGTCACGACGCCCGAGGCGTACACGATCGAAAGCGACAAGAAAAAAGCGCCGTACGTCGTCGCCATGGACTTCGGCGTGAAGCGCAATATCTTGAAATCGATGCACGACAAAGGCTGCAAGCTCACGGTCGTGCCGGCGGACACGAAAGCGGAAGACATCTTGGCGTTGAATCCCGATGGCATCTTCCTGTCGAACGGCCCCGGCGATCCGGCGGACGTTCCAGATTGTGTGGAAGAAATCAAGAAACTCATCGGCAAGAAACCGATGTTCGGCATCTGCCTCGGCCATCAGCTCATCGCCCGCGCGCTCGGCGCGAAAACGTACAAGCTGAAGTTCGGCCATCGCGGCACGAACCAGCCGGTCAAGGACCTGCGCACCGGCCGCGTCATGATCTCGTCGCAGAATCACGGCTACGCCGTAGACGCGGAGTCTCTCAAGGGCCTGCCGCTCGAAGTCACGCACATCAACGTGAATGACGGCACGGTCGAGGGCATGCGCCACACGGAGCTGCCGCTCTTTTCTGTGCAATACCATCCGGAGGCCGCGCCGGGGCCGGACGACAATATGTACCTGTTCGACGAGTTCTGGTCGCTGCTGAAGAAAGGGGAATAAGCCGTGCCAAAGAAAGAAAACCTCAAGAAAGTCATGGTCATCGGCTCCGGCCCCATCATCATCGGCCAGGCGGCCGAGTTCGACTATGCAGGCAGCCAGGCCTGCCGCGCGCTGAAAGAGGAAGGGCTCGAAGTCGTCCTCGTGAACTCGAACCCCGCGACAATCATGACGGACACGCACATCGCCGACCGCGTCTACATCGAGCCGCTGACCGTCGATTTCTGCACCGAGATCATCGAAAAAGAGCGTCCGGACGGCCTGCTCGCGACGCTCGGCGGACAGGCCGGCTTGAACCTCGCCGTGCAGCTCGCCGAACACGGCATTTTGGAAAAATACAACGTCGAGCTCCTCGGCACGCCGCTCAAAGCCATCGAGCGCGCGGAAGACCGCGAGCTTTTCAAAGAGACGATGCAGAAGCTCGGCGAGCCGATTCCCGAGAGCACGATCGTCGAAGATGTGCCGAGTGCTGTCGCCTTCGCGAACGAGATCGGCTACCCGGTCATCGTGCGCCCCGCGTACACGATGGGCGGAACGGGCGGCGGCATCGCGGAGAACGAGGAAGAGCTCATCGAGATCGTCATCAAGGGCCTGAACTACTCCATGATCGGCCAGGTGCTCATCGAGCGCAGCGTTGCGGGCTGGAAGGAAATCGAATACGAAGTCATGCGCGACGGCCACGACAACTGCATCACCGTCTGCAACATGGAAAACTTCGACCCCGTCGGCGTCCACACGGGCGACTCCATCGTCGTCGCGCCGAGCCAGACGCTGACGGATCACGAGTACCAGATGCTCCGCAGCGCCTCGCTCCGCATCATCCGCGAGCTTGGCATCGAGGGCGGCTGCAACGCGCAGTACGCGCTCGACCCGAACAGCAACAAATATTACGTCATCGAGGTCAATCCGCGCGTGTCGCGCTCGTCGGCGCTCGCCTCGAAAGCGACGGGCTACCCGATTGCGAAAGTCTCGGCGAAGATTGCCATCGGCTACACGCTCGACGAAATCACGAACGCCGTCACGCAGAAGACGAAGGCCTGCTTCGAGCCGGCGCTCGACTACTGCGTCGTGAAGTTCCCGCGCTGGCCGTTCGACAAATTCGTCTACGCTGACCGCACGCTCGGCACGCAGATGAAAGCGACGGGCGAAGTCATGAGCATCGACCGCAACTTCGAAGGCGCGCTGCTGAAAGCTGTGCGCTCGCTCGAGATCGGCGTGCACCGCCTCCACATGGACAAGATGGACGCCTGGGACGACGCGCGCGTCAAGAAGAACCTCGCGCGCATCAACGACGAGCGCATTTTCGTCATCGCCGAAGCGCTGCGCCGCGGCATTGCGACCATTGACGAGATTCACGATATCACAAAGATCGATACGTGGTTTCTTTACAAGATCCAGAACATCACGGACGTCGAGACGCGCCTGAAGAACGAGCCGCTCACGCCGAAGCTGCTGCACCGTGCGAAAGACGTCGGCCTCGCTGACCGCTCGATTGCCGAGATCACGGGCAAGGCGCAGGACGAAATCCGCACGGAGCGCATCTCTCACGGAATCTTGCCGTGCTACAAGATGGTCGATACGTGCGCGGCCGAGTTCGAAGCCGCGACGCCGTACTACTACTCGACGTTCCACGCACAGGAAGACGAAGTGCAGGTGTCGAATGCCCGCAAGGTCGTCGTCCTCGGCTCTGGGCCCATCCGCATCGGGCAGGGCGTCGAGTTTGACTACTGCTCCGTCCACTCCGTCTGGGCGCTCCGCGAGATGGGCATCGAGGCCATCATCATCAACAACAACCCGGAGACGGTCTCGACGGACTTCGACATCAGCGACCGCCTGTATTTCGAGCCGCTGACGACGGAAGACGTGCTGAACATCATCGACAAGGAAAAGCCGGAAGGCGTCATCGTGCAGTTTGGCGGCCAGACGGCCATCAACCTCGCGGCCTCGCTGCAGAAAGCCGGCGTCAAGGTCTTTGGCACGAGCGTCGACGACATCGACCGCGCCGAGGACCGCGAGCGCTTCGACGAAGTCCTCACGCAGACGAAGATCCCGCGTCCCGAGGGCATCAGCGTCACGAATCTCCAGGACGCCATCGATGGCGCGGCCCGCATCGGCTACCCCGTCATGGTGCGCCCGTCGTATGTGCTCGGCGGCCGTGCGATGGAAATCGTTTATAACGAGACGGAACTCCGCGACTACATGAGCCGCGCCGTCAAGGTCACGCCCGATCACCCCGTGCTCTGCGACCGCTACATGGAAGGCACGGAGGTCGAGGTCGACGGCATCAGCGACGGCATCGACGTCGTCATCCCGGGCATCATGGAGCACGTCGAGCGCGCCGGCGTCCATTCCGGCGACTCCATCGCCGTTTACCCGCCGCAGACGCTCTCCGCGAAAGTCATCTACACGATCATCGACTACACGGAGCGCCTCGGCCGCGCGCTGCACGTCAAAGGCCTGCTGAACATCCAGTTCGTCGTCAAGAACGACGAAGTCTACATCATCGAAGTGAACCCGCGCTCGTCGCGCACGGTGCCGTTTTTGTCCAAGGTCACGGACATCAAGATGGTGAACCTCGCGACGCGCATCGCGCTCGGCGCGACGGTGAAAGAGCTCGGCTACAAGTCCGGCCTCGTGCCGCCGAAGCCGTACGTTGCCGTCAAGGCGCCCGTGTTCTCGTTTGCGAAGATGACGGACGTTGACATCGCGCTCGGCCCGGAGATGAAATCGACGGGCGAAGTCATGGGCATCGATTACCACTACGCCCGCGCGCTCTACAAGGCCATCGTCGGCTCCGGCATCCACGTCCCGACGGAAGGCTGCATCCTCTTCACGGTCGCCGACAAGGACAAAGCCGAAATGAAGCAGCTAGCGAAAGCATTCTCCGACCTCGGCTTCACGCTCTGCGCGACGGAAGGCACGGCGCGCGCTATCGCCTCCATGGGCATCGACGTCGACGTCGTCGGCAAAGTCCATGAAAGAAAGTCCGACATCATCGAGATGATCAAAACGGGCAAGATTCACATGGTCATCAACACGCTGACGCAGGGCAAGCACTCCATGAACGACGGCTTCCGCATCCGCCGCGCGACGGTCGAGCACGGCGTCGCCTGCCTCACGTCGCTCGACACGGCGTGGGAAGTCATGCGCGTCCTCTCGTTCATGCGCGAACGCCGCCTCGTCTACAGCCTCGCGCTGCAGGATTATGTCGGAGGAGGGGACGACCTTGCATGATGACCGTTTGATTGTCGCGCTCGACGTTCACACGATGGCCGATGTCCAGCAACTCGTCACAACTCTTGGCGACACTGTATCATACTACAAAGTCGGCATGGAGCTCTTCTACAGTGTCGGCCCTGACGTCGTCCGCTACCTGAAACAGCAGGGCAAGCACGTCTTCCTCGACCTGAAGCTCCACGACATCCCGAACACCGTCGCGGGCGGCCTGACCTCGCTCATGACGCTCGGCGCAGACATCGTCAACGTCCATGCGAGCGGCGGCTATACGATGATGAAGACCGCCGCTGAACGTTTGCATGCGGCCGCGGCAGAGCAGGGCGTCCCGTGCCCGAAGATCATCGCCATCACCGTGCTCACGAGCATGAACGATGACGATTGGGCGAAGCTCGGCGAAACCGAGCCCATAGCTGACCGCGTCACACGTCTTGCAAAACTCACGAAATCAGCCGGCCTCGACGGCGTCGTCGCCTCGCCGCGTGAAGCCGCGTCCATCCGTGCAGCCTGCGGCGAGGACTTCCTCATCGTCACGCCCGGCGTGCGCCCGGCAGGCGCGAGCATCGACGACCAGAGCCGCATCGCCACGCCGGCGCAGGCGCTCAAGAATGGCGCAACCCACCTCGTCGTCGGCCGCCCCATCCGCGCCGCAGAGAATCCAAGGGAAGCCGCTATTTCTATCATAAAAGAAATGGCTTCCTCAAACTAAGCCTCCCTCTCCGAGGGTGGGGGACCGCGAAGCGGTGGTGGGTGTGGCGAAGGTACGCCCTCTGAACCAAAATAAAATTCACATCGAAGAAAGAACAAGGAGCGTGAAATCTCCATGCCAATGACAGAAGCAGAAGTCAAGGAACTTCTGGTCAAAACAAACGCGATTATGGATGGCCATTTCCTCTTGACGAGCGGCCTTCACAGCCCGCACTACGTCGAGAAATTCAACGTCCTGCAGCACCCACAGTACACGCAGCAGCTCTGCGAGGCCATGGCTGAAAAATTCAAAGACGCGAACATCGAGACCGTCGTCGGCCCCGTCACGGGCGGCATCCTGCTCGCCCATGAGACAGGCAAGGCGCTCGGCACGCGCGCGATCTTCACAGAGCGCGAGAACGGCAAGATGACATTCCGCCGCGGCTTCACGCTGCACCCGGGCGAGCGCTGCCTCATCGTCGAAGACATCGTCACGACCGGCGGCTCGATCAAAGAAGTCATCGACGTCGTGAAAGAGCACGGTGGCATCCCTGTCGCCGTCAGCATGCTCGTCGACCGCAGCGGGGGCAAAGTTGATTTCGGCGACGTGCCGTGCACGGCGCTGCTGCACCTCGATGTCGAGACGTACCGTCCGGAAGAGTGCCCGCTCTGCAAAAAGGGCATCGCTATGACAAAGAGAGGGCGTACAGGTCGATGACAGGTATCCCTTTAGGCAAACGTTACTTTGAAGTTGGAGTATGATTCGCCGCTGTTCGGCCTCGGCCTGCCTTCGATTTCAATGCGAAGTATCAGCCGTTGCCAGAGTTCTTGTCGATGTTTGCGATCAAGATTCTTGTATCCTTCTTGAAAACTGTCTATTTTCCCGCGAATCTCTTGCGCGGCCTGTGACGGCGTTCGGCATCTGTCTTGCTGTATCGACAACTCATCAAGCTGATTCTGGTAATCTGCGGCACGGCTGAGGAACTCCGTTTTCTCTATCATTCCATCAATGTAAAGCTCTTTCATGCGGTTCAGCTTTCCATTGATGGATTTTTTCTTTTTCTCTATATCGTATCCTTTTTCTGCCGACCTGCTTTCGAATTCCGCAAAATAAGATGCAATCAGACGGCTTATAATGGCACGCTTGTCAAGACAAAAATCCGATGATTTTATAGTGAATCAGGCGGCTGCTTTCGCTGCATCCAGCAACATGGCTGGGAAGTATGCTTCGGCTGGCGGGATGTCGCCGATCGCCGAATGGCAGCGTTCGTA
>NZ_JALFCU010000009.1 GCF_022771645.1 Selenomonas sp. | reverse complement strand
TTGTAGATGATCTGCCCGCCGCGCTTGCGGCGCTGAAGTCGGTGCCGGGTGTGCATGGCATCGCAGGAAAGCCTGAGAAATGGGTGCAGCTGCCGGACGGCCTGACGCTCGAAATGTTCCAGGCGAACGATGGAGCCATTGATGCGGCGATCACCAACAAGCTGAAATAGCATCAGATGGAAGGATGATGAGGATGTCGCTTCAGATTTTTGTGGATGCTGATGCCTGTCCCGTCATACTGGAGATCGAGCGCATCGCAAAGAAATATCATGTGCCATTGCATCTTTATTGTGATACGAATCATTGTTGTGACGTGACCTGTCAGATATGCGGCGCGAATACAAGTGCGCCGTGCGCATCGACACGGCTCAGGTGATGGATGAAGAAACGCGCGATGGAGCCTGTGATGAGGGCGGAAATCAGCGTGCCTTCGCGGATGCCCTCGATGGTGCCGAGCTGCGTGAAGGAAAACAAAGCAGCCGATGCGACGAGCGTGCAGTCGAAGGCCGTTTTGACCCAGCCGAATTCAAAATGGAACACCTGTGAGATGGCCTGGACGATGGCCTCGCCGGCGAGCATGAGTACGTGTGCGATGACTTGCAGGGAAACGCCGAGCGCGACGAACGCAGCGCCGAGGAGCAAGACGGCCATTTTCGCCAGATACAGCTCGGGGATGACATTTTCCAGCAGCGCCATGGAGACATCGATGAAGAATGCAAAGACGAGTGTCACGGGAATCTGGAACAGCTGGACGGAGTTGAAACGGTGCCGGAGGAGCGCGATTTGGCCGACGAGGAACGCCATGTTGACGACGAACGTCGTCTGCCCGAGCGTGAACGGGTAGGCAAGGCTCAATACATAAGGCAGGCTCGAAATCGGCGACGTGCCGAGGAGGCTCTTGACGACGAGCGCGATGCCGGCCGATTGCACGAGGATGCCGATGGTGAAGATGAGATAACGCTTCCAGATGGACAAGCGAGGACGTCCTTTCTTATAAACATCATTTCTGAGGTGTTGCTTCGGATAGCATCTCAGAAAACGATACGAGTTGGACGTTTTGCAAAGCGCTGGCGTTTCTCACGCAGCGTTCGGAAAACGTCCGCTTCGAGAATGCAATGTAATGCTTTTTCGTCGCGGAAAAGAGCATGCTTCGTTCGATGAGCAAATCCAGCACGTTGCCGTCCAGCGGTTCATTCCGCCACTTGCATTCGCAGAACAGCATCTCTTTGTCTGCGTTTTGGGCGATGATGTCGATTTCCGTCGGCTGCTTCTTTCGTGCGTCATTTCCCCACCAGCGGCCGGCCTCTTCAAAAAGGAAGGGCAGATGGCCGTTTCGGTTCTCCCGCCAGAGCCATTCCATGCAGATTTGTTCGAAGACCTGTCCCATGAAATCCGGCAGGTCTTTTTCGATGCGCTGATAGACGGTTTCGCCCATGCCGTTCTGGATCATCGAATAATGATTCGGAACGAAACGGTACCAGAAACGGAATATGTGGTCTTTCAGCAGGTAAATGCTGCGTTTCGATTGTTTTTCTCCAAGCGGCGTTTCCCGTTTCACGATGCCGAGCGCGATGAGATTCTTCAGATAGCCTGCGCAAGCGCTGACTTCGATGCCGACGGTCGTGGCAATCTGGCTGACTTTCGTCCGGCCACCGGCGATGGCTTGCAAGATGGCGTTGTACGTTGCAGGCTCGCGAAGCTCTTGCTTCAAAAGATTGGACGGTTCTTCCAGCAAATATCCGAGCGGATCAAAAAATGTTCGCGTGAGGTTTTCTTTCAGGGATGCGTTTCCTTCCATCTGCGCGAGATAAAACGGGATGCCGCCCGTAGCGCCGTAGAGGACAGCCACATCTTCCAGCGGCATCTCGGGGAGGTAAGCTCGCGTCTCAAAAATGGTAAATGGCTCTAGTTTCAGCTGCGCCGTGCGCCGCCCAAAGAGCGGGCTTTCGTGGCCGAGGACTTGGCGCTCCATGAAATTCATGGATGACCCGCAGAGGATTACGAAAAAATCCAACGCTTGCCAATCGCGGTCGAGGAAGATTTGCAAGAGAGAAAAAATGCCTGGATACGATTTTGCTAGATACGGGTATTCGTCAATGACGAGGATGAGTTTTTCCCTGCGCGCGAGCGTTGTGACAGCAGAAAGCGCGGCTTTGAAATCCGCATAGACCGGTGCATCGCCTTCGCCGCCCTGCGCTGCATAGATGCACTGGCTGAAATTCTGGAGGTTTTCTTTCGCCGTTGTTTCGAGTCCCGTAAAAAAGATCGTGCGCTTGTTCTTGCAGAATTCGCGGATCAGCGCCGTCTTTCCGACACGGCGGCGTCCATACAAAACGATGCACTCAAATCCGTCTCGTTCGTAGCGCCGTTGCAGTTCAGCGCGTTCGCGTGTCCGTCCGATGAACATGGAATCAACTCCATTATTTTAGTAAGTTACGATTTAATAAATCGTAACTGATATTTCTGGCTTCGTCAAGCCTGTTTTGACGATATCGCTGCTTCCTGCTATGCTAAAGAAAAAGGAAGTTCGGATAAAATTGAAGGAGTGAAATAGGATATGAAGAAGAAACGGATTTGTGTGCTGGCGACTGGCGGAACGATTGCTTCGCGGCCGACACCGAACGGGCTCATGCCGGCGCTGACGGGCGAGGATCTGCTCGCGGCCGTGCCGGAGTTCCAAGAGATATGCGATGTCGATTGCGTGCAGCTCTGCCAGCTCGATTCGACGAACATCCAGCCGGAGCACTGGATTACGATGGCGCGCGCGGTTGCCGAGCGGCGCACAGAGTACGATGCGTTCCTCATCACGCATGGCACGGATACGATGGCTTACAGCGCGGCGGCGCTCTCCGCGATGCTGGAAAATATCGATTGCCCCGTGGTCTTCACGGGCTCGCAGCTGCCTGCGGGCGTGTCGGGGACAGATGCGGAGCAGAATCTTTTGACGGCGTTCCATGCGGCGCTCGGCGGACGCGCGGGCGTCTACATCGCGTTCGGCGGGAAGATCATCTTCGGCGACGACGCACGGAAGCTCTGCACGATGCAGCTCACAGCGTTCGGCAACATCAACCGTCCGCTGGCGGGGAGGTTCGCTGGCGGTCATTTGACGTGGCTTACAGAAGCTTCGAATGTCACAGGAGCGTTCCACCTGCACGACCAGCTTGACCCGCACGTTGCTGTGCTGAAGATCGTGCCGGGCCTCCAGCCGAAGATGCTGGAGCTCTTCGTTGATGCAGGCTGCCGCGCCATCATCCTCGAGGGCTACGGCCTCGGCGGCATCCCGGACCAGGCGTCGCCCGCGAATTTCCTGCCCGCGTTCACGTACGCGAAAGAGCACGGCTGCCGTCTCGTCTGCACGACGCAGTGCACGTACGATGGGGTCGACATGGACCACTACGAAATCGGCGTCCGCGCGCAGCAGCTCGGTGTCGAGCCTGGTGGCCGCCGCACGACAGAGGCGCTGCTCGCGAAGCTCATGATTGAGCTGGCGGAGCAGGATGACGCGGATTAGAACAAAACACCACGGGGAGCAGCCAGAAAACTGCTTTCCATGGTGTTTCTTTGCGTGTGGAATCTGTACGTTTCCCCACGCATTGTTCGTTTTCGTCTTATTTTTTCAAGCGATGGTATTCTGCATCGTAATATTTGCCCGCGCGGATGTCGTCCGTCATGCCTTTGTACGGTGCTTCGGCGATGACGTCGTCGTTGTTCTGCCCGGCCTTGCCGATATAGGAGATCGTCGCGAACTCGGGGACGACGTATTTCGGGTACGTCTCGTACTTCTCGCGGGATTCGTGCATGAGGTCGATGTGCTCGTTCTGGTAGCAGACCGTGATTTCTGGATGCTCCTTCACCCATTTCGGGAAGAAGATGACGCCGTTGACTTTTTTCTCGTTCGGCATGAAGTCGAGTGCGACATCCGTGCCTGTCGGCTCCGTCCACGAGACTTTGTAGATGCCGTCCGCGATCTTGACGATGTACGCTTCCTGATCCGTGACCCAGCGACCGGCGACCATGCCGCAGTGGATGCGGTAGCAACACGTGTGATCGTTCTTCGCATACCACTCGTACTCCCAACCGTTGTCGTATGTGTAGATGAAGTGCGTGCCGAGAAAATCGTCGAGTTCTTTGAATTCCATGGTGGATGGCCTCCTAAAATGATTTATTTACATACATGTCATTTAATACATGTTTTCCTTTGCCTGTTATGGTATACTGACATCAGGAGAAAGTCAAGAGGAAATGGAGATTTTTTATGGCACAAAAAAATGTGTTGCGCTACGTCATCCTCGGGCTCCTGTCGAAACAGGAATGCGCGGGCTATGACATCAAGAAATTGTTCGAGGGCGAGATCGGGGATTTCTGGTCGTCGAACCACAGCCAAATTTATCCGGAGCTCAAGAAGATGGAAGATGCCGGCCTCATCACATCGCGCACGGAAATCGTCGGCACGAAACTCGAAAAGCGGTTTTATCAGATCGCGGAGGCGGGGCGATGCGCACTCAAAGAATGGCAGCAGGAGCCGCTCGGGCCTCTGCTGCCATCGAAAGATGAGTTTGCGATGAAATTGTACTTGATGGATGATGCACATGATCCGGAGGTCGCGCGGCTGTTCGATGAGGAACTCGCCCGTCATGAGGAAAAGCTCAGCTATCTCAAAACGCGTTGGGAAACATTGTTCTCGCACAAAGCGGAACAGCAAGGACACTACGGACACGCCACATTGCTGGCGCACGCCATCGAGCGCGAGAGGCAATATATCGATTGGCTGCATCAATCTGTCGCAGCGTTGCCGCATCTTCTTGCTTGATTCCGGAGTGGCCGTCTGCGATGGATGGCGTTTGAAAAATGTATCTCATTTTGGTGTGTGTTTCTGGTTGACATCAACATCTTGTCATGCTATCATATGCGTAACATCTATAGATACAACAAAAAGGGGCGTATTTCATCATGCAGATTTCTAGTCGTTTCACCATCGCCGTCCATGTCCTGACGTGCGTCCATGTGCTGGATGGGCAGATGCTGCTGAACAGCGAGACGATCGCCGGCAGCGTCGGCGTGAATCCCGTCGTCGTGCGCAACATTTTCCGCCAGCTGAAGAAAGCGGGGCTCATCGTCGTGCAGCGCGGCGGCAACGGCGGCGTGAAGCTCGCGCGGAAGCTCGAGGACATCACGCTCTTTGATGTCTACCGCGCCGTCGATAGCGTCGCGGACGGGCAGCTGTTCCACTTTCATGAGAATCCGAACGCCGCATGTCCCGTCGGCCGCAACATCCATCACGTCATGGACGGACGGCTTGAGGAGATCCAGGACGCCATGGAACAGAAGATGGCGCAGATGACGCTGGCGGATGTCGTAGCGGACACGGAAGCGCTCATCGAACAGCAGAATACCATCGCAGGCTGAAGCATCGGCCGTCGCAGAGATTGCGGCGGCCGGTGCTTTTTCTATACCAAAAAAACGCATTCCCATTCCATTGCTGTTATAAAATCTGCGAAATGGGGAAAGATTTCTCGGCATAAATAAACGGCCTCCGCACGCTTGTGGGGAGGCCGAAGGCAGGAAAACGCAGCAGGAATGACGAATAATCAAAGAAAAAGAACGTTCGGCGATATTCATGGAATCAGGAACCGTAAGCATTGAGGTTTAGGGATGTGCAGCAGATATAACATTGGGAAAAACGTGAGGCGCTGGCTGGCTCGGTATGGATGGAATCAGTCGCTTTCCGTCGGTGACGTGCGTCCGCAGGATTATGCGCCAGTCCTTTCGGCACGTGGCAGGAATCTTTTGGTTGTTCCGATGCGCTGGGGGATGAAGAATCCGAAGACGGGAGCGCTTGTCATCAATGCACGGGAGGAAACGGCGGCCGCGAAGCCGATGTTTTCAGCGAGCCTCAGGAGCCGACGGTGCGTCCTTCCTGCAGAACGGTTCTACGAATGGGATACTGAAAAGCAGAAAGTTACGTTCCAGCCGCCCGCAGGTGGATTGCTTTACCTTTGCGGGCTCTACCGCATGGACGAGGACGTTCCGCATTTTGTGATCCTGACGAAGCCGGCGAACGATATCATGCAGCCCGTTCACGATCGTATGCCCGTCATGGTGCGGGAGGAAGATATCGATGCATGGCTCTTGGATGCCAGTCGCACAAAGGATTTGCTCGAAAGCGAAGTTCCGCTGGAACGCATTCAGGCGGTCGAAGAGTTCTCACTTTTTTGATTTGAGGTGGAGCACATGGGAGAAAAGCATTGGCGCACGGTGGAACTCACCATCAACGGATTCACGTATCCCGCCCGCTATACGGAAGAAAATATCGAGGAACTTTTCGTGCCGTTCCTGCATCGGCTGGCACTCCTTCGCGAGCGATTGGGGCGGCGCATCATCGCTTTCGTAGCAGCACCGCCTGCCGTCGGGAAATCGACGCTCGTGGCGTTCCTCGAAAGACTCTCGCGGGAACGCGAAGGGCTTCAGCCCATCCAGGCGATCGGGCTGGATGGATTCCATTATCACAGCGACTATCTCAAAAACCATACCGTCGAGCGGGATGGGAAGCAGGTTTTGATGCAGAGCGTCAAGGGGTGTCCCGAAACGTTCGATGTGCGTCATTTCACAGAAAAATTGCGCGAACTCACGAAAGGCGATACGCTCTGGCCTGTCTACGACCGGCAGCAGCATAACGTGAGGGAAGACGCACTCTGTGTGACCGGCGATATCATCCTCATCGAGGGCAACTGGCTCTTGCTCTCTGATGCGCCGTGGAAAGCTGCAAGGGAGCTTGCCGATGCGACGCTGTTTCTGCGAGCGGATGCCAAAAATCTGAAGGAGCGGTTGATCGGACGCAAGATGAAGGGCGGCGCGACAAGAGAAGCAGCGACGGCGTTTTATGCAGCGAGTGACGGCCCGAACGTCGAGCGTGTTCTCTGTGATTCCGTAGCGGCAGAAGAAACATGGACGATGCTTGCGGACGGAAGTTTTCAAAAACAGGGGAGATGATGCGGATGGACGAAAAGCAAATCGGGGCATTGATTTTCGGTCATGCCGTTGGAGGTGCGCTCGGCGTGCCGGTGGAGTTCCAGAGTCGAACAGAGCTTCAGGCAAATCCCGTGCATGAGATGCGCGGTTTCGGGACGTATCCCGTTCCTGCTGGTTCATGGTCGGATGATACGAGCATGACGATCGCATTGCTGGAAAGTCTCGTGCGCGTCGGACATCTGGATTTCGCTGACGTCATGGAGAATTTCTGCAGGTGGATGGACGAGGCTGCG
>NZ_JALFCU010000116.1 GCF_022771645.1 Selenomonas sp. | reverse complement strand
CAAGCTGCACGCGCGGAGAACGACCTATATAGATTTTGTGTCCGTTGTAAATTCGCGCCTCCTTCCCGCGTTCGGTTCTATGCCCATCAATGAGATCACGCCGCAAATCGTCCGCAAATGGCAAAACGCGTTGAAGGCCGAAAACACGCTGAAGCCGTCAACGCTTGCCACGTATCATAAAAGGTTGAGCACGCTTTTCCATTTCGCTATGAAGTTTTGCGGCCTGCGCTCGAATCCGGCAGCTCTCGCGGGCGGCATAGGTTCGAGCGGGGAAGCGAGCGCCGAGCTGCATTATTGGACGCGCGAGCAGTTCGACAAATTCATTACAAGCGGCCTCCCGCCAAAGTATATTGCTATTTTCTCTTTGCTGTTCTGGACTGGATGCCGTGTTGGGGAACTTCTCGCACTCACCCCGAACGACTACGATTCCGAGGGGAAGCTGATCCACATCGCGAAGACGGCGCACCGTCGAGACGGCAGGACGTACACCACGCCGCCCAAGACTGCTGCCTCGCGCCGTGACGTCACGCTCCCCACGTTCGCCGCTATGATTCTCGAAGACTGGATAAAGCGCACCGACGCGCGAGGGAATGAAGCACTATTTGAGCAAGGGAATAATAACCTGTATCGGCGCTTCTATCGTCACGCGGGAAAAGTAGGTCTGCCGCGCATCCGCATCCACGACCTGCGCCACTCTCACGCCTCCATGCTGATAAATAAAGGGATCCCGCCAAAAGTGATACAAGAGCGCCTAGGCCATGCGTCCATCAAAGTGACGCTTGATGTTTACTCCCACCTCTACAAGAATCAGCAGGCTAATCTCGCGCGGTTTCTGTCAGAATAGAACTTTTTTAGAACTTTTCAAGCATATAAAAAGGCGAAAGCCCTTGAAATTAAAGGGGTATTCGCCTTTTTGATAACTTTCCGTGAGGAAATTCCCGCTGCCGCACGCAGGATCGAACAAGTGCCTATCAGCGATACAATGTAACGATGCGTCCGTATTTGCACACCCCTAGGGTGCATTTTCGAGAGGGGGTGTGCAGTCTCATTCCTTCCGCTTCAGCAGCCATCGCAGGCCTTTTTCCACGCTTCCGCTGCACCAGTCGGCATACGGAATCGTGCGCGTGCTGCCATGCTCGAAACACACGAGCGTGCCTGTCCGGCGGTGAATCCAAACGTCCATGACATCGAACCAGTCGTAGCTGAATTCCCTGTTTTTCAAGAACCCTGCCTGATGCAGCGGATGGTTCGCCCTGTCCCAGTCCGGAGAGCTTCGGAGCTCTGTGCCGAGGATTGGTACGCCCGCTGCTGGCGTGCTTTCCGATTGTCCCATCACGACGTAGAGTGTCACGATCTGAAAAATCGTGAGATAGACCTCCGCATCTTTCTGGTGCTGGCATCCCGTTTTCGTGCAACGGGACGGCCAGCCGCCGACGGCCGCGAGCGCCGCTCGTTCGATCGTGCCGATGGGATTCTCGCCGTGTTCGAGTGCGTCCACCATGGAGATGGCTTTTTGTATTTTTGGATTCCATGCAGCGCTCGACCCGGTCGAAATGCGTCCGAGCATCCGTGGCTTTTTGACCCCTCGGCAGCTTTCGGGAAACACGCCGACCGTCCTGCCGTAGCCGTACATCCCGCCTACGGACTCCGGCTGCACGTCGATGCCCGAGCGCTTGTAAAAGGCCTGCACGATATGGTTGTCGAGCATCCACATGAGCGGGAGATACCAGACCTTCCCTCCTGCCTTCTCCCAGCAGCGGATGGCCAGATTCGTCCGTGCAAGCGCACGTGCATAGTCTGTGTTCCGGTCGCGCATCCGAAGATACTGGTCGAACGTCACTTTCTTCTCGCCGTCCATCGTCTCCAGGCGCCTCCTCCGATGTGAAAAATCCCACAGCCGCAGCCGTGGGAAATCACTCTTTTGTGATGCTCAATAAACGATGCCGTAGTCTTGCGCAATCTGACGCACCTCATCAATCGAGACGTGCGTTTCCTCTGCAATATCCGCGAAGGGTGTCTTTGCTTGCAAGAGCTTCCAGATACGCATCATGAGTGCCTTGCCTTCATCCAGGCCATCTTTGCGCACATCGCGCAATTTCATTTCGAGCGTCATATAACTCAACCTC
>NZ_JALFCU010000015.1 GCF_022771645.1 Selenomonas sp. | reverse complement strand
TCCACAACAAGCTCACGCGCAAGTATCTCGAAATGGAAGCGAACGGCGCACCGGCCGAGGAACTCGAAGCGCTCGGCGTCGGCTCGCTCCATCGCGCGACGCATGAAGGCGACGTGCAGAACGGTTCCGTCATGATCGGCGAGATCTCTGGCATGCTCGACGACATCAAGCCCGTCCAGCAGATCATCGACGACATCGTCGCGGGCCTGCCATCCACGATTGAGACGATCCAGCAGGATCTGAAATAATAGATAGAACTGAATGAACATGCTTTTGGGGAACCACTATGGGAAAGGAAGGTTATCACGTTGAACAAACTTGCATTCGTATTTCCGGGTCAGGGCGCTCAGGCTGTCGGCATGGGCAAGGATTTCTGCGAAAAATATGATGTTGCGAAACGCCTGTTCAAAGAGGCGGACGAGGCGCTCGGCTACTCCATCCAGCAGATGTGCTTCGAAGGCCCTGCGGAGGAGCTGAAGCTCACGGCGAACACGCAGCCGGCCATCCTGACGATGAGCGTCATCTCGTACGCCATCCTGAAGGAACATGGCATCGAGCCGGAAATCGTCGGCGGCCATAGCCTCGGCGAATACTCGGCGCTCGTCGCGGCGGACGTCCTTGATTTCCAGGACGCGGTCTCGCTCGTGCACAAGCGCGGACAGTACATGCAGGAAGCCGTCCCCGTCGGCGAAGGCGGCATGGCGGCCATCATCGGCCTCGGTGACGACGTGATTGCCGATGCGTGCGCGAAAGCGGAAAAAGAGGCGGGCGTCGTGCAGCCCGTCAACTTCAACTGCCCGGGCCAGACGGTCATCGCCGGTTCGACGAAAGGCGTCGAGGCTGCGGTCGAGACGCTGAAGGCGGCCGGTGCGAAGAAAGCCGTCATCCTGCCGGTTTCCGCGCCATTCCATTCCACGCTCATGCAGCCGGCAGCCGTGAAGCTCGCCGCCGAGCTCGACAAGGTCACGATCCGCGATGCGAAGATCCCCGTTGTTTCGAACTATACGGGCGCACTCGAGCAGAAGGCCGACGAGATCAAGGCGAACCTCGTCGCGCAGGCCGACCATCCGGTGAAGTGGATCGCCTGCGTCAAAGCCATGCAGGAATTTGGCGCCGACACGTTCGTCGAAGCAGGCCCCGGCAAGACGCTCTGCGGCTTCAACCGCCGCATCGACCGCAGCCTCACGAGCATGAACGTCGAAAATCTCGAAACGCTCGAAAAAACCCTTGACTATTTCAAGGAGGTTCGCTAATATGCATTTAGATGGGAAGACGGCGCTCGTCACGGGCGCATCCCGCGGCATCGGCCGTGCCATCGCGCTGTGCCTCGCCGGCATGGGCGCGCAGGTCGCCATCAACTACGCAGGCAACACGGCGAAGGCCGAAGAGACGAAAGCCGCTATCGAAGCGATGGGCGGCAAGGCCGAGATCTTCCAGGCGGATGTCTCGGACGCGGCAGCCGTTGACGAAATGGTGAAAGCCGTCACAGAGAAATTCGGCGGCATCGACATCCTCGTCAACAACGCCGGCATCACGCGCGACGGACTCCTCATGCGCATGAAAGAGGAAGACTTCGACGCGGTCGTGAACACGAACCTCAAGGGCATGTTCCATGTCACGAAGGCCGTGTCGAAACTCATGATGAAGAAACGCGCAGGCCGCATCGTGAACATGGCCTCTGTCGTCGGCATCATGGGCAACGCCGGCCAGGCGAACTACGCGGCGGCAAAAGCCGGCGTCATCGGCTTCACGAAAGCCTGCGCGAAAGAGTTTGCCGCGCGCGGCATCACGGTCAACGCCGTGGCGCCGGGCTTCATCGCGACGGACATGACGGCCGCGATGACGGACAAGGCGAAAGAGGCCACGCTGACGGCGATTCCCTTGAAGCGCATGGGCACGCCGGAAGACGTCGCGAACGTCGTCGGCTTCCTCGCGTCGGATCTCGCTTCTTACGTTACTGGCCAGGTCGTCAAGGTAGACGGCGGCATGGTTATGTGATATAACTATACTGTACACCAAGATAAGGAGGTGAAAGACATGGCAGATGCAGACAAGACCTTCGAGAAGGTCCGCGACATCGTCGTGGAGCAGCTCGGTGTGGAGCCGGATGAGGTTTCCATCGAATCCACGTTCATCGATGACCTCGGTGCTGACTCCCTTGACATTGTCGAGCTGATCATGGCTTTTGAAGAGGAATTCAACATCGAGATTCCGGATGAGGCCGCTGAGAAGATCAAGACGGTGCAGGACGTCGTCACCTATATCGACCAGAACAAATAAGTTTGAGCGTCTTACCTTTTCTAAATCCCGTGAAGATTCTTCGCGGGATTTTCTAAAGGCAAGAAATCGATGGGAGGAGTAACCTTGAAGCTTCCAGAGCTGAAGATTGGCACGAAGGTCGCCAAGACCCCGATCGTGCAGGGAGGCATGGCCATCCGTCTCTCGACGGCCCGCCTCGCCGCTGCCGTCGCCAATGAGGGCGGCATCGGCCTCATCGCCGCTTCCGGCATGAGCCATGAGGAGCTTCGCTACGAGATCCAGCTCGCACGGTCGCTGACGAACGGCATCATCGGCATCAACATCATGGTGGCAGCCCGCGATTTTGCAGGTATCTGCAAGACGGCCATCGATGCAGGCATCGACCTCATCGTCGCTGGCGCGGGATTTTCCCGTGACATGTTCGGCTACGGCAAAGAGTCCGGCACGCCGATCGTCCCGATCGTCTCGTCCGTGAAACTTGCAAAAATCTCTGAACGTCTTGGCGCGACGGCCATCGTCGTCGAGGGCAAGGAGGCCGGCGGCCACCTCGGCACGACGCATTCCGTGCGCGAGCTCATCCCCGACATCCGCGCGGCCGTGAAGATCCCGGTCATCGCGGCCGGCGGCGTGCTCTCGGGCCAGGACATCGTTGATCTCATAAAGATGGGCGCGAACGGCGTCCAGATGGGTTCCCGCTTCGCGGCGAGCGCCGAGTCGAACGGCGCGCCGACGCTGAAGGAATACTATTTGAAATCGAAACCGGAGGACGTCGTCGTCATCCACAGTCCTGTCGGCCTGCCGGGCCGCGCCGTGCGCACGCCGTTCTCGGCGAAAGTCCTCGAAGGGCCGGTGCCGCCGAAGAAATGCGATGCCTGCCTCAAGGCATGCAAGCACAATTTCTGCATCATCCGCTCGCTCATCCGCGCACAGCAGGGCGACACGGAGACGGGCCTCGTCTTCACGGGCGAGCGCCTGCCGGAGATCCAGAGCATCGAGACGGTGCACGACATCATCACGAAGCTCAAAGCGGAAGCGGAAGCAGCGAACTAAACGATGCATTTTTTGCGCAGACGGATGAATGGGATTGCACTATTTTGAAACAAAATGATTGAGAGGAGCACATTTATCTTGAAACATAGAGTCGTCATCACGGGCCTCGGCGCCATCACGCCGATCGGTTCGGGCAAGGAAGCATTCTGGAAGGCCCTCATGGAGGGCAAGAACGGCATCGGCCGCATCACGCGTTTCGATCCGACGGACTTCCATGCGCAGATCGCCGGCGAGGTCAAAGACTTCGATCCGACGGCGTACGGCATCGACAAGAAGGAAGCGCGCCGCATGGACCGCTAC
Organism: Selenomonas sp.; assembly: GCF_022771645.1. Taxonomy (GTDB): domain Bacteria; phylum Bacillota; class Negativicutes; order Selenomonadales; family Selenomonadaceae; genus Selenomonas_C. The sequence continues at coordinate 11,782 of NZ_JALFCU010000015.1, read as the reverse complement.
ACGCAGTTCGCGGTCGCGACGGCCGGCCTCGCCATCAAGGACGCGGGCCTCGACCTCGAGAAAGAAGACCTCGACCGCATCGGCACGTACGTCGGCACGGGCATCGGCGGCATCGAGACGATGCATTCGCAGTACGAGAAATACTTTGCGAAAGGCCCGTCGCGCATCAGCCCGTTCTTCGTCCCGATGATGATCGCGAACATGGCGGCCGGCCAGGTCTCCATCGAGTACAAGCTGCACGGCCCGTCGTCGTGCGTCGTCACGGCTTGCGCGACCGGCTCGAACTGCATCGGTGATGCCATGCGCGTCATCCAGCGTGGCGAGGCGGACGTCATGGTCGCGGGCGGCACGGAAGCGGCCATCAGCCAGGCGGCGGTCGCGGGCTTCGGCGCGATGAAGGCGCTCTGCACCGATCACAACGACGATCCGGAGCATGCGTCCCGTCCGTTCGATGCGAACCGTAGCGGCTTCGTCATGGGCGAAGGCTGCGGCATCGTCGTGCTCGAGAGCCTCGAGCACGCGAAAGCGCGCGGCGCGCACATCTATGCGGAAATGGCCGGCTACGGCGCGAACTCCGATGCGTACCACATCACGAGCCCGGCGCCGCACGGCGAATATCAGGCGAAATGCATGCAGCTCGCGCTCGACGATGCCGGCATGAAGGCCGCGGACGTCGACTACGTCAACGCGCATGGCACGTCGACGCACCTGAACGACCAGGGCGAGACGGAAGCCATCAAGGCGGTCTGGGGCGATGCGGCGAAAGACGTCTCTGTCTCGTCCATCAAGTCGATGACGGGCCATCTCCTCGGCGCGGCTGGCGGTGTCGAGTGCATCGCGACGGCGCTCGCGGTCGAGAACGACATGCTGCCGCCGACGATCAACTACGAGACGCCGGAAGAGGGCCTCGACCTCGACTACGTCCCGAACAAGGCGAAGGCGAAGACGGTGCGCGCGGCGATGTCGAACTCGTTCGGCTTCGGCGGCCACAACGCGTGCCTGCTGCTGAAGAAATACGCGGAGTAAAATCACATATGGATGGATTGACGGAAAAACGAAAGCAGGAGCTCCAAGTGCTCGCGAAGCGGCTTGGCGTCGCGTTCCACGACATCAGCCTCCTGCACACGGCCCTCGTCCATACGTCCTACGCGAATGAAGCGCCGGGGCGCGTCGCGAACAACGAACGCCTCGAGTTTCTCGGAGATGCTGTGCTGGAGCTTGCCTCCAGCACTTATCTTTATACGCATTTCCCGAAGCTCCCAGAGGGCGAGCTCACGCGCACGCGCGCGAGCATCGTCTGCTCGGCCTCGCTCGCGAAGATCGCGGCGCGGCTCGGACTCGGCGACTATCTGCTTCTGGGACATGGCGAGGAAATGAGCGGCGGTCGCACGCGCACGACGAACCTCGAAGACACGTTCGAAGCCGTGCTCGGCGCCGTCTACCTCGACCAGGGATGGGACGTCGCGCGGGACTACGCCATGCGCGAGCTCGCGCCGGAATTCGACGGCGTGCAGCGCGGCGAGCTCATCAAGGACTACAAGACGACGCTGCAGGAACTCATCCAGAAAGACCCGACGGCCGTCATCGAGTACGTCGAGCTCGAGGCGACGGGCCCTGACCACTGCAAGCATTACGTCTTCGCCGTCACGGTCAACGGAAAGGAACAAGGCCGCGGCGAAGGCGCGTCAAAGAAAGTGGCGGAGCAGGGCGCAGCGAAAGCAGCGCTCGGGCGTCTGACGAAACAGGGGAGGAAGTAAACCATGCGGAAACTCACGATGCTCGGCACGGGCTGTGCCATGGTCACGAAATGCTACAATACGTGCTTCTTCATCGAGAACGGCGACGGGAGCCTCTTCCTCACGGATGCGGGCGGCGGCAACACGATCCTGCGGCAGCTCGAGCTTACGGGATTTGACTATCAGCGCTGCCATCACATGTTCGTCACGCACGGCCACACGGACCACGTGCTCGGCGTCATCTGGGTCATGCGCAAAGTCGCCGACCTCATGAACAAGGGCAAGTACGAAGGCACGTTCCACATCTACTGCCATGACGTCGTCAAGGACATGCTCCTCACGATGACGAAGATGACGCTGAAGAAAAAAGACTTCGCGCGCGTCGGCGAGGGTCTCGTGCTGCACGAAGTCAAAGACGGCGAGACGATCGACCTCCCGTTCGCGAAGCTCACGGTGTTCGACATCTGCTCGACGAAGGCGAAGCAGTTCGGCTACGTTCTCGACTACGCGGACGGCCTGCGCCTCACGTGTCTCGGCGACGAGCCGTACAACGAGCACGACGCCGCGTATGCCGCGCACGCCGACTGGCTGCTCAGCGAAGCGTTCTGCAAATACGCAGACCGCGACCGTTTCAAACCGTACGAGAAAAACCACAGCACGGTCAAAGAAGCGAGCGAGCTCGCCGAAACGCTCGGCGCGAAGAACCTCGTCCTCTACCACACGGAAGACAAGACCATCGCGACGCGCAAGGCCGACTACACAGCGGAGTCAAAAGCGTATTATCACGGCAACATCTACGTGCCGGATGACCTCGAGACGATCGAGCTCGGCTGACACGAGGGAAAACTGAACAGCACCAACAAGAGGACGGCAGTGCCGTCCTCTTTTAAATTTTTGATTTTTATGCTATCATGAGATTACAAGAAGCGGCAGGAAACGAGAGGACGTGCGGCATGGCGAACCATCAGTACAAGGATTCGGTCTTTCGGATGCTGTTCAACGATCCTGTGGAACTTGCGAAGCTCTATCAAGCATTGTGTGGCGAAGCCGTCCAGCCGGACGACCTCACCATCACGACACTCAACGATGTGCTCTTTGACAGCATCAAGAACGATTTGTCGTTCGAGTGGAAGAATGAAGCGGTCGTGCTCATGGAGCATCAGAGCACATGGAACGAGAATATGCCGAAAAGGATGTTGTCGTACGCATCGCGGCTTTTGGACAAGATGTTCGAGTCCCGGGATGCCATTTACGGTCAAGATCTTGTTTTCTTGCCTGATCCGAGTTTCTATATGTTCTATATCGGAGAAAAGCCGCCGAAAAAGAAAGTACTTCGACTTTCGGATGCCTTTCGCAAGAAGAGCAAGAATCTCGAACTTGTCTGCAAAGTCATCGATATTTCATATGCTCGAGGCAAGCGATTCTTGCGAAAATGCGAGCCGTTGCAGGAATACAGTTTCTTCATTGATCTTATCGACAAAAATAGAAAATCTGGTATGGCAACGGATATAGCAATTCATGAGGCTGTCATGTACTGTAAAAAGCAGAAAATACTGTTGCAGGTACTTGACCGTTATGAAAAGGAGGTCATCGACGTGGTATCGCTCTGGTGGAATGAAGAAGACGCACGCAAGTATGCGGAGAAAAAGAAAAAAGAGGATATCGAAAAAGCAACAGCGGCGGAGCGAGCGAGCATGATTCTTGGAATGTTGCACGAGCATTTGTCGCTCGACAGCATCCTTCGGATTTCGAAGGGGACGAGTGAGGAAGTTCTCTCCATCGCAAAGAAGAACGGGCTCGTTGTGGAATGAGACGGACAGGCGCGGCTCTTTTCGCATGATGGATGCGAAAGGGCTGCGCCTTTTTCATGTGCGACAAGCGCCGGCTTGTAGAAGAATAGCATCGAAAGAACGGAGGCGGGAGATTGGAAAACGAACGGGAGACGGCGGCGGAGGATGCGGCGCTGCGGGAGCGGCTGATCAAGTCGAAGGAGCGCGTGCAGAAGCATGGCGAGGTGTTCACGCCGAACTGGATGGTGAAGATGATGCTGTCGAATCCGCCGATAAAGGAGAAGCTCGCGGATGTCCATGCGACGTTCTTCGAGCCGTCGGCGGGCGTGGGGGCGTTCCTCATGGAAATCCTGCGGCAGAAGCTCGCGCACGTCAACGCGGCGAAGCATCTGCGCGGGAGCAACTGGAAATACGAAACGCTCTGGGCGCTCATGAGCATCTACGGCATCGAGCTCTTGCCGGACAACCTGCACGAAGCGCGGGAGAACATGCTGCTGGTGTTCGCGGAAAATTACGAGGCGAAGACGGGACGGCTGCTGTCTAGCGACGAAGACCTCTATCGCTCGGCACTGGCGGTGATCGAGGCGAACATCGTGCAGGGGAACACGCTGACGCACAAGGACGCGGCGGGCGAGCTCATCACCTTCAGCGAATGGCGGCAGAATCCGAAGCATCCGCACAAAGTCTTGCGCGTGCCGTTCACGTACGATTCGATGTTCCATGAGGAAGAAACGGCTGGCGAGGTCGATCTCTTTGCAGCGGCGGAAGAAACAATGGCGGTGCGCTATAGGGAAGTCGATTTGATGCAGGTGTGGCGGGAAGAATGCAACACATGATGTATTGCATATTTCTTTTCTAGAGGATATAATAAGGTTATGAACATGGAACTTCAGGATCTCGACATCGAATGGGATGAAGAGAAGAACGAGATCAACAAGCGGAAGCATCACGTCAGTTTTGAGACAGCGTCGTACGTGTTTCTCGATCCGAAGCGTATTGAAGCGTTTGATGATCTTCATAGCGATGACGAAGACCGATATCAGGTGGTTGGGCGTGTCGGGACGGTGCTGTTTGTTGTTTACACGGAACGTGGAGAAACCATCCGACTGATTTCCGCGCGACCCGCGACAGCGAAAGAGAGGCGACTTTATTATGGCGATTCACAGAATGACACTTCACGCGGGTGATCAGCCGCCAGCATCGGCGATCGCAGAAGCGGAGCGTGCGGCACAGTTTCCCATCAATTTTGATGATGCACCGGAAATGACAGATGCGCAGATTGCACGAGCAGCCACTCTTGCCCGCGGGCGTCGCGCTGCCATGCAAAAAAAGCAGAATATCACGATCCGCGTCCCGCAGCAGACCATCAACAAGGCGAAGCGGATGCTCGGCGCGGGGTATACGGGCGTGTTGCGCCGTCTGATCGTGAAAGCGGTCGATCATCCGGAACTGCTCAAAGACTGCCTGTGAAAAACAGCGCGGCTCTTTTCCGCACGCGCGTGCGGAGGGAGCCGCGCTGTTTTGTCGCAGCGGCAGAGCCGGCCCCGCAGCGGCCGGCGTACCGGGAAGTGGATCTGATGCAGGTCTGGAGAAAGGAGCTCTGCGAAATGGGAAAATTCAAGTTCGACGTAGCCATCGGGAATCCCCCGTATCAGGAAGACACGAACGGTGCAGGCCGTCAGGCAAAACCTATCTACAATCTCTTTATTGAACAGGTGAAATCGACGAATCCCGAAGCTATGACGTTCATCATTCCGTCTCGATGGTTCGCTGGCGGCATGGGGCTCGACAAGTTCCGCAATGACATCATGAATGATAAGCACATCTCGAAACTCGTTGACTACACGAATGCAAAAGATTGCTTCCCAGATAACAGCATCGGCGGCGGTGTTTGTTTCTTCACATGGAACAAAAATTACGACGGAGATTGCAAGTTCTCAAACGTCATCAACGGAGAAACGACAACAATGACGCGCCCGCTGAACGAGTTTCCTGTGTTGGTTCGCTACAATGAAGCAATCGACATCATTCGCAAGGTTCGCTCGTTTGATGAGCCGTTGCTTGCCGACCAAATGAGCAGCCTAATGCCGTTCGGGCTGAACACGAGTTATCGCGGGAAAGAAACGCGTACGTCTCCTGAGCAGCTTGCCCTCTATGCAAGCGGGAACAGCATCACCTATATCGACCGCAACGAAATCACGAAGGGATTGGAGTACGTTGACAAGTACAAAGTGATGATTAGCAAGACGAGCGCGGAGCACGCGGGCGAGCCTGGCTCTGATGGTAGATTTCGCGTGATTCCGTCCTCGCTGCGCGTAATGCTGCCCGGCGAGGTTTGCACGCACTCTTATTTCATGGTCGGCCCGTTCGACGACAAAGCGACGGCGAACTACGTCATGACCTATTTGCAGACGGCGTTCGTTCGCTTCTTGATTCTGATGTCGTTGAGTGGCATCGGTTTATCGAAGCTGGTCTTCAATTTTGTGCCAACGCAAGATTTTTCAAAGCCGTGGACAGACGAAGAACTGTATCGTAAATACGGAATCACAGATGAACAGGTGCAATTCATCCAGTCGATGATTAAGCCGATGGCGAACGGGGAGGCTTGATGGACATGGACAACACAAAAATCAAGTCCTTCTCCAACATCGTCCCGATGATTTACGCCTACACGACGCCGGGCGTGCCGGATCACGACGGCTGGACGAAGATCGGCTACACGGCGAAGCAGAGCGTGAAGGATCGCATTTACCAGCAGACGCATACGGCGGACATCGCGGCGCATCTGGAGTGGTCGTCCGAGGCGCGGTATACGGACGGGTCGGGCGCGTATTTCACCGATCACGAGTTCCATGATTATCTGACGGTCGTGAAGCACATCGAGCGTCGGCCGCAGACGGAGTGGTTTCGCATCGACGGCAAGACGTCGAAGAACTATTTTTACCACTTCCGCGACCGCGACGCGAGCGATCTGCAGGACAGCGAGACGCATACGCCGTACGTGCTGCGCGCGGAGCAGCAGCGCGCCGTGGAGCAGACGGCGGCCTATTACGCCGCGCACAAGGACGATTACACCGACGACGCGCGCTCGTTCCTCTGGAACGCGAAGCCGCGCTTTGGCAAGACGCTGACGACGTACGATTTCGCGCGGCGCATCGACGCGGCGCGCGTGCTCATCGTGACGAACCGTCCGAGCATCGCGAACTCGTGGTATCAGGATTTCGCGCAGTTCATCCGCTGGCAGACGGGCTACCTGTTCGTCAGCGAGACGGACGCGCTCGCCGATCAGCCGGTGCTTTCCTATGCAGCCTATCAGGACTACATCGACAAGCTCTCCGATGACGAGATCGACCGCGCCGGGCTCATCGCGTTCGAGAGTTTGCAGGGGCTGAAGGGCTCGATTTATTTCGGCGGAAGCTTCAAGAAGCTGAAATGGATCGCCGAGACCGATTGGGATTTGCTCGTCATCGACGAGGCGCACGAGGGCGTCGATACGTACAAGACGGACAAGGCGTTCGACAGCATCCGCCGCAAGTTCACGCTGCACCTCTCCGGCACGCCGTTCAAGGCCATCGCGAGCAGCAAGTTCCGCCCCGAGCAGATTTTCAACTGGTCGTACGAGGACGAGCAGGAAGCGAAAGCGAACTGGAATCCTGCGCAGGGGACGAATCCCTACGAAAAGCTGCCGCGCCTCAATATGTTCACCTATCAGCTCTCGAACATGATCCGCGACACGCTGGCGAAAGGGCTCGATCTTTCCGAGGACGAGCACGCGGAGTATGCGTTCGACCTCAATGAATTTTTCCGCGTCGACAAAGGGCGCTTCGTCTATGAAAAGGACGTCGAAAAGTTCCTCGATATGCTGACGACGAACGAAAAATTCCCGTTCAGCACGCCGGAGCTGCGGCGCGAGCTGCGGCATACGTTCTGGCTAATGAGCCGCGTGGACAGCGTGAAAGCGATGGCGAAGCTCTTGAAGCGGCATCCCGTCTTCGAGCAGTACGAGGTCGTCATCGCTGCGGGCGACGGACGGCTCGATGAATCGGATGACACGGAAAACAAGAAGAGCTATGACAAGGTGCTCGATGCCATCGCGCACCACGACCGCACGATCACGCTGTCCGTCGGGCAGCTGACGACGGGCGTCACGGTGAAGCCGTGGACGGCGGTCTTCATCCTGTCGAACATGAAGAGCCCCGCCGAGTATATGCAGGCCGCGTTCCGCGCGCAGAATCCGTACGAGTACACGGAGGACGGCAAGCGCTACCAGAAGGAGAACGCCTACGTCTTCGACTTCGCGCCCGAGCGCACGCTGATGATTTTCGACGATTTCGCGAACAATCTGAACGCCACGACGGCGAACGGCGGCGGGACGAAGGAAGAGCACGAGGAGCACATCAAGCGCCTGCTGAATTTCTTCCCCGTCATCGCCGAGGACGACGACGGCAAGATGGTCGAGCTCGATGCGGCGAGCGTGCTGACGATCCCGCGCACGATCAAAGCGAAAGAGGTCATCCGGCGCGGCTTCATGAGCAATTTCCTGTTCCAGAATATCGGCAACATCTTCTCCGCGCCGGCCGCCGTGCGCGACGTGCTGCAGAAGCTCACGCCTGCCGAGGAGCCGACCGACAAGAAGAACGAGCTCTCGATGGACGACGCGGAAACGGTCTCCGTGGACGAAAACGGCGAGGTCGATGTGCCGAACGCAATCGTCGTCCAGAAGTCCGAGGGATTTTTCGGCAAGAAGGTCTATGAGGACGTCACGCGCGAGACGCAGGACATCATCGGCACGGTTGTAAAGGAAGACGCGCCGCAGACGATGAAGGTCGCGGAGGCCGTCGCCGACACGCTCGTCACGAACCTCCAGCCGACCATCGACACCGACATCAAGGATGCCTACGGCCTCACGAAAGGCAAGGCGCAGCAGATCAGCACGCGCGTCGAAAAGGACATCAAAGAGACGTTCCAGCACCTCGCGGAAGACCACGAGCAGGCGAAAAAAATCATCCTTGCCGAGCACGAGGAGCGCGTGCAGCAGGCCAAGGATGAACAGGAAGTCCAGAAGCTCAACGCCGACGTGCAGGCGAAGATCCAGCAGGCGACCGAGGCGTTCCAGAAGGATTTGCAGGAGACGGCGACAAAGAAGTTCGGGGAAGCGCAGCAGACGGTCGTCGAGGAGCTGGAGCGCCAGCAGGAAGCAAAGAAGAAGAAGGGCGTCGAGGACGACATCCGCGCGCATCTGCGCGGTTTTTCCCGAACGATCCCGAGCTTCATCATGGCGTACAGCGAAATGGCGCACGGCGGCGGCAAAGACCTGCGGCTCGCGAATTTCGACGACTACACGCCGGATGACGTCTTCGCCGAGGTCACGGGCATCACGGAGCCGGAGTTCCGCTTTCTGCGCGACGGCGGCGACTACGACGATCCCGAGACGGGCGAAACGAAGCATTTCGACGGCCACCTCTTCAACGAGGTCGTGTTCGACGAATCCATTCAAGAATTTTTGCGGCTGAAGGAGCGGCTGGCCGATTACTTCGACGAGACGCAGGACGAGGATATTTTCGACTACATCCCGCCGCAGAAGACGAACCAGATTTTCACACCGAAGAACGTCGTCACGCAGATGGTCGACGCGCTCGAAGCGGAGAACCCTGGCATCTTCGACGATCCAGAAAAGACGTTCGTCGATTTCTACATGAAGTCCGGCCTCTACATCACGGAGATCGTCAAGCGCCTCTACCGGAGCGCCGGCCTCAAAGCCGCATACCCCGATGACGCCGCGCGCCTCCGCCACATCCTCGAGCACCAAGTCTACGGCTTCGCCCCGAGCCATATCATCTATAGCATCGCCATCGCCTACATCTTCGGCTTCGACAAAGCCGCGCAGCAGATTTCGCAAAAGAACTTCGTCGACCTCGACGTCATGGAGTTCGTGAAGCAAGGCACGCTTGACGCGCTCGTGCAGGAGCAGTTCGGAGCACAGGGATAAAAATACGAGGCTGTTGCAGTTACTAAACGGATTCCGCATACATCTATTGCCAATCGTTCCTTATACAGAAGCCTTCCCCTACGGGGAAGGTGGCGCCGTAGGCGACGGAAAGGGTGGCGAAGGTAGGGCGTAACTATTACGTAAAAAGTTGAGTCGAAGGACGTTTTGCCATCCTTCGACTCAACTTTTGTTTGTATTCGTTACATCGTACCTTCGACACCCTCTCCACCGCTTCGCGGTCCCCCTCTCCCGTAGGGAGAGGCTGGCATATGAAGTTACGATCGCAATCGATGAAATTATTCCAGTAACTGCAACAGTCCCACCGTTTTTTGTCCGTGGTTTTATGCGTCCGATGCGTTCCGCATCTTTTCGACGTAGTGCGAGATCGTGCGGATGGAGCTTGCGAGCTCGTCTTGCTCCGCGTCCGTGAGGCCCGCGAGGCTTTCGATGAATTTGCGGCGCACGACGTCGTTCTGGTCGTCGAGCACGCGCGCGCCATCGTCCGTCAGCGACAGCAGCAGGCGGCGGCGGTCGGAGGGATCCGTCGCGCGCGTGACGAAGCCGGCGTCGACGAGGCGTTCCGTGATGCTCGTCATCTGCTGCTTCGAGATGTGCAGGATGTCGCCGATGAGCGTCGGCGAAGCCGGCTCTTCGACGCGCAGCACCATGAGCACGGCGAACTGGTTGAGCGGCACGGGCGTCGTGATGCCGCGATAAAATTTCCGGTGGATGAGCACGAGCATTTCGATGAAGCTCGACGACATCGCGCGGATGCCGGTGGATGGGTCGACGGTTCGAGGAATCTCTTGCACCGCTTGCAGGTTTCCTTGCATGGCGATAGCTCCTTTGCGTGTGGGATGTGTTGAACAGGATTATATTTTCGTGATGGCGGCGGAAAACAGGCGCCGCTTCTTGACTTTTCTATGCGTATACGATACCATATGGGACATAAATAGTAAACATTTATTTACTATTTCTCACGGACTTGTAGCAAACAAGCGAGCCCGCGCAAGCGGGCTTTGATGAAGGAGGTTATTTTTTTGCTTTTTGCGAAAAAACGGAAACCGCTCGCGATCCTCGGCGCGCTGGCGCTCGCGGCCTCGGCGCTCTTCACGGGGTGCGGCGGCCAGCAGCAGCAGCAAGCCGCCGGCGCGACGCAGGTCAAGGCCATGAAGGTCCTGCAGCAGGATACGCCGGTCGCGAGCCAGTACGCCGGCCAAATCGCCGGCCGCGACGAGGTCAAGGTCCAGTCCAAGGTCTCGGGCAACGTCGTCGAGAAATATTTCCACGGCGGCGACTACGTGACGGCGGGGCAGCCGCTCTATCGCATCGACAGCCGCCAGTACGAGTCGGCCGTCCTGCAGGCGCAGGCGACGCTGTCGCAATCGCAGGCGACGCTGTCGAACGCGCAGACGGATCTCTACCGCGACCAGCAGCTCCTCGCGAGCGACGCGATCTCGGAGCAGACGGTCACGACGCAGCAGGCGAACGTCGACGCGTACAGCGCGGCGGCTGCCGCGAATGCAGCGCTCTTACAGAAGGCGCGCCAGGATCTCGACGATACGGTCATCTATGCGCCGATGTCCGGCCAGCTCTCCGTCGATGATGTCGCCGTCGGCACGTTCGCTGCGGCCGGATCGACGAATCTCGTGACAATCGGCACGACGGATCCCGTGTTCGTGGAGTTCAGCATTTCGGAATCGGAATATTTGAAGTTCAAGAACATCCAGGCCATGCAGAGCGGCTCGGACAAGGGCGGCGTGCAGGTCTCCATCACGCTCTCGGACGGCTCGGCGTATCCGTATGACGGCCGCATCGTGCAGGCCGACCGCGCGCTCGCGCAGAACACCGGCACGCTCATGGTCAAGGCGCTGTTCCAGAATCCGAACGGACTGCTGCTGCCGGGCATGTTCGCGCGCGTCAAGCTCACGGGCGAGACGGTGCCGAACGCGATCCTCGTGCCGCAGCGCGCCGTGCAGCAGCTGCTCGGCAAATCGTTCGTCATGGTTGTGAACGGCGACAACAAGTCCGAGGCGCGCACGGTGACGCTCGGTCAAAAGGTCGGCAGCTATTACATCATCAAAGACGGCCTTTCCGCGAGTGACACGGTCATCGTCGAAGGCCTCTCGAACCTCCAGGAGGGCAAGGACCTCGCGGTCACGATGGTGACGGCCGGTGACATGGGCTTCTCGTTTGATGACGACACGACCATGTTCGATGATACGAAGGTCGTCGATACCGGCGCCAACAGCTAAAAGGGGGCGGCG
>NZ_JALFCU010000056.1 GCF_022771645.1 Selenomonas sp. | reverse complement strand
CGGGCGCGGCGCTCCTCGGCGCGGCCGTGCTGACGGCGAGCGACACGGTATCGCGCATCGCGTTCGCGCCCGTCGAGCTCCCCGTCGGCATCCTCATGGCCGTGCTCGGCGCACCGTTCTTCCTGTTCTTGCTCAGAAGGGAGCTGTGACAGATGGAGCTCTCGGTCAAAGACATCACGGTCGCCATCGAAAAAAAAATCATCTTGCAAGACGTCAGCCTCACGTTCCCCGAAGGCAAGCGCACGGCCATCATCGGGCCGAACGGCGCAGGCAAGTCGACACTGCTCAAAACGATCTCGGGCTCGATGAAGCCGAGCGCGGGGCAGGTCTTGCTCGATGGCGAGGACGTGCGCACGATGAAGCGCAAACGCATCGCGCGGAAACTCGCCATCTTGCCGCAGGGCATGACGGCGCCGCCCGACACGACGGTCGAGCAGCTCGTCGACTACGGGCGCTTCCCGTATCGCGGCCTCCTCGGCGCGGAGGATGCAAAGGCCGACCGCGAGGCCGTCGCCTGGGCCATTGACGCGACGCATCTCGCGCCGCTTTGCGAGCAGCAGGTCATGACGCTCTCGGGCGGCGAGCGCCAGCGCGCGTTCCTCGCCATGGCGCTCGCGCAGCAGCCGGAAATCCTGCTGCTCGACGAGCCGACGACGTACCTCGACATCGCGCACCAGCTCGAGGTCATGAACATCATCACGGAGATCAACCGGCGCTACGGCATGACCATCATCATGGTGCTGCACGACATCAACCACGCGCTGCAGTACGCCGACGAGATTGTCGTCATCAAAGACCACGGCATCTACGGGCAGGGCAGCCCGCAGGACCTCATGACGGTCCAAACGGTCGCAGACGTTTACGGCGTGCGCGCCGATTTTTTCACGAACAGCCAGGGCGTGACCGTGCTCTCGCCCATCGAATTGGTACGTCGTCGTTGACGTGCCAATTTTTTTGCGCTATAATATCGTTGAACATGTTAAAGAAACACACAAGGGGGAAGCATCTCATGCGAAAGAAGACGGATTTTTCGTCGCAGCACATCGAGGACGTCCGGCGGCGCGTGCTGAACTGCACGAAGAATCTGCTCGTGCAGCACGGCTACAAGCGCACGACGATCCGCAGGATCGTCGATGAATCCGGCGTGCTCATCGGCAGCATCTACTACATCTTCAAGAACAAGGAAGACATCTTCCAGTCGCTCATTCTCGAAATGGTGCAGAACGCCATCGCGAAGGTAGAGGAGCATTGTCCGGGCGAGTCGCCGGCGTATCATTTCGCCGCGAGCCTTGAGATCGAGCTCAAAGAGATGGAGGTCGCGCCAATCATCCGCGACGTGTACAAGGAAGGCTACGAGTCGAAGCTCGTGTTCGAGCACATGGTCGAACAGTTCGTATTCCTCGCGCATCATATCTTTGACGGCACGCCGTATGAAGCGACAGAGGCGGAATATTACGAGCGCATGCTGCTGCTGAAAGGCGCGATGCACGCGTGTATCTCGGAGCTCTATTTTGAGACGCCGCGCGACTGCACGAAGAGCCGCAAGGCGCTCTTGGAGCTCGGCCTGCGGCTGTTCCGTGTGCCGGAGGCGGAGATCGCGACGATTATCGAGCGCATCGCGCAAACCGAAAAGCTCTGGCTCGAAATCGCGAACGAGCTCGCCACCAGACCCATCGGGGAGTAAGACAGGCCTTGCGCCTGTCCCTTTTATTTTTTCTCAAAAATTTGAACATACTCAAATGGAGGGAGATTTCATGAACAGAGTTTTGGCAGCTTGTCTGGCGCTGTTGCTCGCGCTCACGAGCTTCGGCTGCGGCGGCTCGGCATCGACGGACAAGAACGTGGAATGGGGGCGCGCGGACGCGAAGGAGATCGACGTGAACTCGAAGGTCGCCGGCCGCGTCGTCGAACTGCTCGTCAAGGAGGGCGACGAGGTGAAGGCCGGGCAGGTCATCGCGCGCATCGACAAGCGCGACCTCGAAGCGCAGCGCGCGCAGTATGCGGCGAACATCGAAGCGATCCAGGCGCAGCAGGTGCAGGCGGCGGCTGTGACGACGATGCAGTCCGGCACGACAACGTCGGCGCTCGAGCAGGCGCAGTCGGCGGAGAACAAGGCGCGCTCCGACCTCGCGCTCGCGGAGGCGGACTACGCGCGCTTCTCGGAACTCGCCCAGCAGGGCGCGGTGTCGCGCCAAGTGTTTGGCCAGTACGCGACGAAGTACGAAGTCGCGCAGGCAACGTACCAGCAGGCGGGCGCGGCCGTCGCGCAGGCAAAGGCTAGTCTCGGCCAGACGGCCGTCAACCAGGCGAATGAAGCCGCGACGGCGCGCAAGCTCGAACAGGCGCAGGCTGCGCTGCAGCAGATCGAGGTGTCGCTCGACGAGACGGAAATCAAGGCGCCGTTCGACGGCGTCATCACGGAGAAATACGTCGAGGAAGGCTCGATGATCTCGAACGGCACGCCGCTCGTCGCCGTGCAGGATCCGACGGACAACTGGGTCGATATCAAGGTGCCGGAGACGCAGCTTGCGCGCTTTGCGCTCGGGCAGGAAGTCACGCTCGTCGGCCGTGACGGAGAGACGAAAGTGACGGGCACGATTACGGACATCAGCAAGAAAGCAGAGTTCGCGACGCAGCGTGCGACGAGCGAGCGCGGCGACGCGACGGATATCGTGAGCTTCAACGTGAAGATTCAGATCGATTCGCCGGTGCTGCGGCCGGGCATGAGGTTTCGCTTGGATGGTGATGCGTGATGGCGCAGCGATTCTGGGAAGTTTTTTCGGAAAGCTTCCGCTCTCTCTTTCGCGGCCGCGTTCGGCAAGCTGCTGCCGATGACGTACGTCGGCGATGCGCTCCGCGACGTCTTCAAAAGGGAGCTCGGGGAAATCCGGCACGACATGCGCCGTCCGGCGTTCCTGTTCGGCGCGGCGCTCGCGTACCTCATCGTGTTCGGCATGCTGTACCTGCCGATCTATGAAGTCGAGCACCCAGAGGAAGAATGTGCGTACAAGACATGGCAGATCATGTTCGTGAAGACGGTCGTCTATTGGCTGCTCGGCATGCTGTCGTACGGCCTCGTCGTCGCCGTCGTGACGCAGGGAGGGCATGCAGCTCGCCAGCCAGTTCTTCCCGCTGACGCATTTCTCGAACACGGTGCGCGAGCTCTTCCTCATCGGCTCGTCGCCGCACTACTGGGACAGCATCGAAAAGCTCACAGCGCTCGCCGTCGGCTTTTTCCTCATCGGTGGCGTGCTCTATCACCGCCGGCTGCGGCTGAGCCGCAGGGCAGCCGCTGGATGATTTTGTTTGTGAGGGATCGCCGCGAAGCAGGTTTCCGCTTGCTTCGCGGCGCTTTTTATTGTTTGAAAAATGCAAATGAAAACCGTTGACAACTGCGATTGATATGAGTTATCATAATGTGCGTAGAAAAGCTATCATTATCATCATTCATCAAGGAGGCATGATGTTTCATGACACTCAAAGACGGCAAGACGGGCATGGAGCTCAAGATCGCTGAGATCGGCGACTCCGCGCTGAAGGAGCGCCTCATGACGATGGGGCTCATCCCGGGCACGAAAGTCCAGGTCCTGCGCTCGGCGCCGCTCGGCGACCCGATCGCCATCCGCGTCCGTTCGTACAACCTCGCGCTGCGCAAGGCGGATGCGGCGCACATCACCGTGGAACAGGTTGGTTGAGCTACAAAACAACAGAGAAAAAACGGTTGAAAGCACCAAGGCCTGACGGAAAACGTTTTATGTTCCCGATGGCAGCGAAAGGAGACAGTTTTTTACATGTCAACATTAGCAGTCGCACTCACCGGCAATCCGAATACCGGCAAGTCAACGATCTTCAACGAACTCACGGGCGCGCGCCAGAAAATCGGCAACTGGCCCGGCGTGACGGTCGACAAGAAAGTCGGCTACACGCGTTACAAGGATCGCGCGATTTCCGTCGTCGACCTCCCGGGCACGTATAGCGTCAACGCGCGCAGCCCGGAGGAAAAGATCGTCATCGATTACCTCATGAACACGAAGCTCGACCTCGTCGTCGACGTCGTCGACAGCTCGAACATCGAACGCAACCTGTACCTCACGGTGCAGCTCCTCGAAAAGGGCATCCCGCTCCTCATCGACCTCAACATGCAGGACGATGCGAAGCGCCGCGGCGTGCGCATCGACACGAAGAAGCTCGAAGAATGCTTCGGCATGCCGTGCGTCGAGACGGTCGGCCGCGACAAGAAGAGCACGCGCCACCTGCTCGACGTCTTCACGTCGACGGTCATGGAGAACTACCAGCCGAGCGACCTCGTGAAGCATCACATCGAAAAGGTCGAAGAGATCGAGGCGAGCAGCCGGAGCGATGCGGAAAAGCTCGAAGCCATCAGCGAAGCGCGTTACGCGCTCATCGACAACGTCATGGCGCAGGCCGTCGACATGGGCAATGTCGGCCAGTCACGTTCGGAAAAAATCGACCATTACCTCGCGAACGGCGTGCTCGCGCTGCCGATTTTCCTCTGCATCCTCTATGCGGTCTTCCAGATCACGTTCACGTGGATTGGCCAGCCGATCGCGGACGCGCTCGATGAACTCATCAATGAAGATTTCCTCGGCTTCATGACGGACTTCCTGACGGACGCGGGCGTCGCGGACTGGATGGTCTCGCTCGTCTGCGACGGCATCATCGCCGGCGTCGGCGCGGTGCTGACGTTCGTGCCGCTCATCTTCGTCCTGTTCTTCTGCCTGTCGTTCCTCGACGGCACGGGCTACATGGCGCGCATCGCGTTCATCATGGATCCGATCATGCGCCGCTGCGGCCTGACGGGCAAAGGCCTCATGCCGCTCATGATGGGCTTCGGCTGCGGCGTGCCGGCTATCATGGGCGCACGCGCGCTTGACTCGGAGAAAGACCGCATGGTCTCGATCCTCATCACGCCGTTCCTCACGTGCGGCGCGAAGCTGCCGATCATGGCGCTGTTCGCCGCGATGTTCTTCCCTGACAACGCCGCAAACGTCGTGTTCGCGATGTACATCATCGGCGTCGTCATGGCCATCGTCGTGGCGAAAGGTCTCGGCGGCACGCTGTTCAAGGACAAGGGATCGACGTTCCTCCTCGAGCTCCCGCCGTACCGCATGCCGGACATGAAGTCCGTGCTCCTCGAGACGTGGGACAAGGGCAAAGGCTACCTCGTCAAAGCAGGTACGATCATCTTTGCCGCGTCCGTCCTCCTCTGGGTCATGTCGAACTACAACTTCAGCGGCCCGTGCGAGATCGAGGATTCCATCCTTGCGACGCTCGGCGGCTGGATGTCCGCGCTGTTCGCGTTCCACGGCTTTGACACGTGGGAGGCCGGCGCCGCCATCCTCTCCGGCATCATGGCGAAGGAGACGGTCGTCGCAACGATCGGCATCCTCTACGGCGTCGCCGATGTTTCGACGGAAGCGGAAGAGGCCGTCGATGCAGCGGCGCAGATGATGGGCACGGATATGTCGACGGCGTTCACGACGATGTCAGCACTCGCCTTCATGGTCTTCTCGCAGCTCTACACGCCGTGCGTCACGGCGCTCGGCACGATCAAGAAAGAAGCCGGCGGCTGGAAGTGGATGGCGTTCTCGGCCGTCTACATGTTCGTCATCGCCTGGCTCGTGTCGCTCATTGTCTATCAGGGCGGCCGCTTGCTCGGTTTCGAATGATGTGATATTCTCTTTGTGAAAGGCAGGGATGTCGGATGGCGACGTTCATCGTAGGACTCATTGTCGCGGTCGCGCTCTTTTACGCGTGCCGCCACGTCGTGCGGAATTTCCGCGACGGCAAGGAAGATTGCTGCGGAGGCACGTGCCCGGGGTGCAGCGGCAGCTGCAAAGGGTGTCATCCGGGCGCCTGACAGCAAACAGAAAAGCAGGAGCTATTGCAACCGTTTTGCAATAGCTCCTATTTTTTGTTAGAATGGGGAACGTATGGAAAGGAGGCCGCCCATGGAGAACGCGATGATCGAACTGTCGGAGCTCACAAAACGATACCCGCACAAGGACAAGACGGGCCGCGACACGTACAAGACGGCGGTCGAAAATTTGTCGCTTGCCGTCGGCAAGGGCGAGGCGTTCGGCCTGCTCGGCCCGAACGGCGCAGGCAAGACGACGACGATCCGCGTGATGACGCTCCTCATGGAGCCGACGTCGGGCAGCATCCGCTACGACGGCGCGGACGTGCGCGGGCATGAGCAGGCAATCAAGCGGCTCATCGGCGTCGTGCCGCAGCACGTGAATTTCGACCAGGACCTCACGGTTGGCGAAAACCTCGAACTCCACGCGCGCCTCCACCACATGGGAAAGCGCGAGCGCGAGGCGCGCATCCGCGAGCTCCTGCGCTACGTCGAACTCGAGGACGTGCGCAACGATGGCGTGCGCCGCCTTTCGGGCGGCATGAAGCGCCGCCTGCTCATCATGCGCGCGCTCATCCACCATCCGCGCGTGCTGTTCCTCGACGAGCCGACCGTCGCGCTCGATCCGCAGGTGCGGCGGCGCATCTGGGCGCTCATCCAGGAGATGAAGGCGCAGGGCGTGACGGTCTTTCTCACGACGCATTACATCGAGGAGGCTGAGGCACTCTGCGACCGCGTCGCCATGCTGTCAAGCGGTCATCTCGTCGACCTCGACACGCCGGCGCATTTCAAAGAAAAAACGGGGCTGCCGACGCTTGAAGACGTGTTCCTGAAGCTCACGGGAAAGAAGGTTTCTTCATGACTGCAATTTCCGGTGCGCTCTTTGATATCTGGACGGTGTTCTGGCGCGACTGGGTCGTGCTGCACCGCCGCATGACGAAGTTCATCCTTTCGCGCATGGTCGCGCCGATGCTCTATCTCGTCGCGTTCGGCTGGGGGCTCGGCCGCAGCATCCAGGTCGACTCCGGCACGTATCTCGATTTCCTCGTGCCGGGCATCCTCGCGCTGAACTCCATGAACATCAGCTTCAACAGCATCACGCCTGTGCATGCGGAGCGCATCTACCACAAGAGCCTCGAAGAGTACATCATCGCGCCCATCTGGCCGCCGGCGTTCGTCATCGGCAAGGTGCTCGCGGCCGTGCTGCGCGGCCTCATCTCGTCTGCCATCATCTTCGCGCTCGCGCTGCTCTTTGGCGCGCATTTCTTCCTGACACCGGCGTTCCTCGCCGTGCTCGTGCTGAACTGCATGATTTTCGCGGAGATCGGCTTCCTCGCGGCGATGAAGATCAGCACGTATGAGGAAATGGGGCAGGTGAACACGTACATCTTGCTCCCGATGTCGTTCCTCTGCGGCACGTTCTTTTCGACGCATACGCTGCCGGACGTCGTGCGCTATATCATCGAGCTGCTGCCGCTGACGCACACGAGCTACCTCTTGCGCGGCCTCGGCGCAGGGCAGGACGTCGCCATGAGCTCAGCGCTCGTGCTCGCTCTCTATACCGTCATCTGCTTCGTCTGGGGCTGCCATGCGTTCGCGAACCTGAGAAAATAAGTTCTTTCCATAGGAGAATCCGTTTGTTCAAAACCATTTTGCATCATCGCGCCGCGTCGTGTGACGACTGCGCGAAACTCTGCTGCACGAAGATCGAAGATTTTGGAGTGCGCGCCGGACGGCTGACCATCTTCGAGCACGTGAACCTCCACGTCCATTGCGGCCAGCTCACGGCGCTCATCGGCCCGAACGGCGCAGGCAAGTCGACGCTGCTGAAAGCCATCCTCGGCGAAGTCCCGCACACGGGAAAACTCCATTACGTCGACGCGAAGGGTAAGCACACCGGCCATCCCGTCATCGGCTATGTGCCGCAGTATCTGCGCTTTGACGTCAGCGCGTCGACGAGCGTGCAGGACATCTTCTGCGCCTGTCTCACGCAGCGCCCTGTCTGGCTGTTCCCGGCCGGGAAATTGCGCGCACGCATCGAGAAAAGTCTCGCACGCGTCCATGCCGAGCACCTCATTGACCGCCGCCTCGGCGCGCTGTCGGGCGGCGAACTCCAGCGCGTGCTGCTCGCGCTCGCGCTCGACCCGATGCCCGACCTCTTGCTGCTCGACGAGCCCGTCTCGGGCGTCGACCAGAACGGCCTCGAGCTCTTCTACGAAATCGTCGCCGACCTGCGCGAAAAAGAGGACATGGCCATCATCCTGATCTCTCACGATCTCAACATGGTCGCGAAGCACGCCGACCAGGTCGTGCTGCTCAACAAGGGCGTCATCTGCTCCGGCACGCCGGACGAAGTCTTTGCCGACGCGCGCACGCGAGAGATCTTCGGCCTGCTCGCAGGCGAGACGGCGCGCGAAGCGGCGGCGGACATCCCGCGCGCGCACGGCAGGGAAGGGGGCGACGCGTGATGGCAACGCTGTACACCGTTTTGCAGACGCTCCTGCCGTTTGAATGGGCGGCGCACCATTTCATGCTGAATGCGTTCCTCGCCATCCTGCTCGTTACGCCGCTCTTCGGCCTGCTCTCGACGATGGTCGTCTCGAACCGCATGGCGTTCTTCTCCGACTCGCTCGGCCACGGCGCGTTCACCGGCATCGCCATTGGCGTGCTCTTGGGCTCTGTCTCGCCGCTCCTCTCGCTCATCCTGTTTTCCATCGCGTTCGCCGTCTTCATCACCTACATCCAGAACAAGAGCACGGCGTCGACGGATACGATCATCGGCGTGTTTTCGTCGACGGCCATCGCACTCGGCCTCATGATGATGAGTTACGGCGGCGGCTTCAACAAATTCTCATCGTACCTCATCGGCGACATCCTCTCCGTCACGCCCGAAGACATCGGCACGCTCGCCGTCGTCTTCCTGCTCGTGCTCCTCGCCTGGGGCGCGCTGTTCAACCGTCTGCTCGTCCTCTCCATCAACGCCTCGTTCGCCCGCAGCCGCGGCATCCGCTCGTTCTGGGTGCAATGCGCGTTCGCCGCGCTGCTCGCCGTCATCGTCTCCATCAGCATCCAATGGGTCGGCATCCTCATCATCAACGCGCTGCTCGTCCTCCCGGCCGCCACCGCCCGCAACGTCGCGCAGAACGTCAAGCAGTACCACGCGATCTCCATCGCCACCGCCCTCGTCTCCGGCCTCACGGGCCTCCTGCTCGCCTATTATTTCAACATGGCGGCAGGAGCGACGATCGTCGTCGTCTCGGCTGTCGTATTTTTCGTGACCCTCGCCCTCAAACCATATTTTGTACGATAATTATTTGGAGGTTTTATGTTATGCATCGTCTGCCAAAATTTTTCAATATGCTCGTCCAGACTTGGAACACGCTGTTCTTCCTCGCGCTTGCGTTCGGCGGCGTCTACTTCTTCACGCAGGGCGCGTACCTCTGGGCCGCCGTGCTCGTCGTGCTCGGCCTCGGCGGCGCCGTGTTCTGCCTGAAGCAGGCGCAGAACTGGAACGAGGTCAAGGACGAGCAGCTGCCGAAATACGAGAGCCTCAAGGACATCCTCAAGAAGGGCAGTGCCGCGAACACGAACGCGCAGAATGTCCTGAACGAAAACAAGACCGAAAAATGAGATGAAAAAAGGATGCACCGCAAAAACGATGCATCCTTTTTGATTGCTGCTGGTGCGCTCGGGCAGAGTCGAACTGCCGCTTCTGGCTCCGGAGGCCGGCGTCCTATCCACTGGACTACGAGCGCGTTTCAAACAGAAAATATTATAGCACAAGAAAAGGCGTTTGTCGAACTTGATTTTTCCCTCTAACTATATTATCATAAGTAGAAAGAGGAACTACTGCCGAACATTCGACAGCGCAACCTGGGGACTGTGCGCACGCACAATGGATGGAGAGATCATGATGGAACTCAAGAATTTCATGGAAGACGTCGTTTTGGGAAAGCTCGACCAAGTGCTGGCCCAGTATCCGGATTGCTGCCAATGCGACCAGTGCCGCCGTGACATCGCGATCCTCGCGCTCAATCATCTGCCGGCGCATTACTCGTCGACGGAGAAAGGCGAAATCTTCACGCGCGTGCAGGCCATGTCGCTCGAATATGAAGTCGAAGTCATCCAGCAGATCGCGAAGGCCATCGAACTCGTCAGCGCGCATCCGCGTCATGAGAAAAGAGCATAAATGTTTTGCAAGTAAAAACCTGCGAAGGGCACGCCCTCCGCAGGTTTTTTTATTTCTTGTGGTTTTTGACGAAATGCTCGATGCGCGTGAGCGCTTCGGCAATCTTGTCAATCGATGTCGCGTACGAGCAGCGCACGTGGCCTTCGCCGCACGCGCCGAACGCGCTGCCCGGCACGAGCGCGACGTGCTCGGCTTCGAGCAGTTTTTCGGCGAACTCCTCGCTCGTGTAGCCCGTGCTCGTGATGTCGGGGAAGATGTAGAACGCGCCTTTCGGCTCAAAGCACGAGAGACCCATCTTCGTGAAGCCCTCGTAGATGAGGCGGCGGCGACGGTCGTACTCCGCGACCATCTTCTTCATGTACTTCTCGCCGTGCCGGAGCGCCTCGACGGCGGCCATCTGCGCCGTGATGGGGGCGCAGAGCATCGTGTACTGGTGGATTTTCGTCATGGCTGCGATGAGCGCGGGCGCGCCGAGCGCGTAGCCGATGCGCCAGCCTGTCATGGCGTACGCTTTCGAGAAGCCGTTCAGCAGCAGCGTGCGCTCCTGCATGCCCGGCAGCGAGGAGAACGCGACGTGCGGCTCGCCGCCGTACGTGAGGTCACCGTAGATTTCATCGGAAATGACGATGAGGTCGTGCTGCTTCGCGAACTCCGCGACGGCCAAGAGATCCTTGCGCGTCATGATCGCGCCCGTCGGGTTGTTCGGGTAGCCGATGAGCAGCACGCGCGTCCGCGGCGTCAGATGCGCTTCGAGCTCGGCCGGCGTGATGCGGAATTCGTTCTCGAGCTTCGCCGGCACGGCGACGGGCACGCCGCCCGCGAGAATCGTGCAGGCCTGATACGAGACGTAGCACGGCTCGGGGATCAGCACCTCATCGCCGGGCGAGAGCAGCGCGCGCATCGCGAGGTCGAGCGCCTCGCTGACGCCGACCGTCACGAGCACGTCCGTTTCGGCATTGTAATGCGTGTCATACTGTTCGGCATAATGCTTGCAGATTTCCTCGCGCAGCTCGAGCGTGCCGCGGTTCGCCGTGTACGATGTGTAGCCCTGTTCGAGGCCGTAGACGCAGCTCTCGCGGATCGGCCACGGCGTGACGAAATCCGGCTCGCCGACGCCGAGCGAAATGACATCTTCCATCTTCGCTGCGATGTCGAAGAACTTGCGGATGCCGGACGGCGCGATGGACTGCACGGCAGGGGAGAGGCGTGTCGAAAAATCGATCGTCGTCTTCATCAGGGCGTCACCACCAGTCTGCGGTCACGTTCCTCGTTGTTGATGACCGTGCCGTCTTTCTTGTACGCTTTCAGCATGAAATGGCTGCGCGTCTGCGTCACGCCCTCGATGGTCGACAGACGCGTCGCGACGAAATTCGCGACCTCCTGCAGCGACTTTCCCTCGATGATGACGAGGAGGTCGTAGCTGCCGCTCATGAGATAGACCGTGCGCACTTCGTCGTAGCGGTAAATGCGCTCGGCGATGGCGTCGAAGCCGACCTCGCGCTGCGGCAGCAGGTTGACTTCGATGATGGACGTGACTGTGTTCTCGCCGAAGCGCTCCCAGTTGATCAGCGTGTTGTACGACAGGATGACCTTGTCTTTCTCGAGGCGCTTGATGTCCTGCTCGACTTCGTACTCGCTCTTGCCGAGGATCGGCGCCAGCTCGCTGACCGGCCGCCGTGCATCGTGCTCCAAAAGTTCCAAAAGTTCCCGCATGATAGTGAATCCTCCCTTTCGAATTTTGAATTGTCATTGTTTATTGTATACGATTTTCCTCGGATAGGGAATATGCCTGCGAAATTAAATATCCCAATGCACGGTGTCCGGATTCGGCGTGGCGCGGTCGACTTCGTTGAGGATCCACGACGCGTTGTCGTGCGTGGCGGAGAAGGCTTTTTCGAGGCCGGCTTCGTATGCCTCGGGGATTTCCATGGAATGCAGCGCCATGTGCATGTAGTCTTTCGCGACGAGCGTCACGCCGCGTTCGGCCGCCATCATGGCCTTGAAGCGGTAGCCGTAGTAGAGGTAGCTGACGTGCTCGACGGGGATGTCCTTATACGCCTCGATGCGCTCGTCGACTTCGGCCTCGGCTTCCTTTCCCATCTTCAGCTGGTGCATGATGTTCCAGCGGTCGCCCCAGAGCTCGCCGCGCAGGATATATTTGTAGAGGAAGTCCGTGCTCTCCGCGAGTTCGATCGCCTCGTCAATGTGGCGCAGCGCGTCCTCACCCTTGCCGTCGATCTTGCGCTCGATGTCCGCGAGCTTCTGCAGGGCGAACACTTTTTCCTCGACGTCCTCGGCGTTTTCCTCGTCGACGTCCTCGGGCGCTACGGTGCGGAAGAGTTCGATGGCTTCATCAATTTTGCCGAGCTGCGGCATGGCGAGGAAGTGCGCGAGGCGGGCGCGCGCGTGCCAGTCGTCGAAGCCTTTCGCGAACAGGTTCGCAGGCGGCTTCATCGGCGAATCAAGCACGAGATGCGTGAGCTGGTGGAACGTTTCTTGCGTCATATGTGGATGCTTCCCTTCAAAATTTTCTTCGACCATTATAGCAGACGCGAAAGGATTCTGCACGTCCGCGTCGAATATAGACGGCAGAAACAGAAGAAACGGGGGATGCACATGCGGAAACACGTCAAGGGCAACGTCAGCTGGGTCGGCTATCTCGATTGGGAGCTCGAAACGTTCCACGGCGACGATTATTCGATCTTCCACGGCTCGAGCCAGAACAGCTACCTCATCGAGGAGGAAAAGACGATCCTCGTCGATACGGTCTGGGGGCCGCATCATCATACATTCATTGAGAACCTGAAACAGGAGATCGACCTCAAAAAAATCGATGCCATCATCGTCAACCACGGCGAGGCCGACCACTCGGGCGCGCTGCCGGCGTTGCTCGCCGAAATCCCCGGCACGCCAATCTATTGCACGGCCATGGCCGTCAAGAGCCTCGAAGGGCAGTACGGCAAGCAGGGCTGGAACTTCCACGTCGTGAAGACGGGGGATGAGCTCGATATCGGCAACGGCAAAAAATTGCAGTTCGTCGAGATGCGCATGCTGCATTGGCCGGACTCGATGGCGGAGTTCCTGACGGGCGACAACATCCTGTTCTCGATGGACGCGTTCGGCCAGCACTACGCGACGAGCGAGCTCTTCGCCGACCTCGCCGACCAGAACGTGCTTTGGCACGAGGCGCTGAAATATTTCGTCAACATCCTGAATCCGTTCGCGGCGCTCATCCCGCGCAAGCTTGAAGAAATCGGCAAACTGAACCTGCCCATCGAGATGATCGCGCCGTCGCATGGCGCCATCTGGCGCGAGAAGCCGTTCCCGATTCTCGAAAAATATGCGGAGTGGGCAAAGGGCGAGCCGAAGGACCAGGTCGTCATCGCCTATGACACGATGTGGAACGGCACGAAAAAGATTGCGCATGCCATCGAGGCCGAGATCAAGCGGCAGAGCCCGTCGACCGTCGTGAAAGTCTATCACATCGCGAAGAGCGACAAGAACGAGGTCATGACCGAGGTCTTCCAGTCGCGTGCCATCGCCGTCGGCTCGCCGACGGCCATCAACGACATCCTCGCGAGCGTCACGGGCTGGCTCGCATTCGCGAAGTCGCTGAAGTTCAAGGGGAAGAAAGCGGCCGCGTTCGGTTGCTACGGCTGGAGTGGCGAAGGCGTCGCCATCCTGCAGAAGCGCCTCGCGGAAGCCGGCTTCGACGTCATCGACGAAAATGTCAAATCGCTCTGGAATCCCGGCGAAGAAGACTTCGCCAAAGTTCCCGAGCTGGTCAAAGCGCTGCTCGCATAACGCAGCACGCACGTTGTTTGCCTGCAAGAGCAGGCAGTTTTTGAGGAGGAGAGCCATATGGACAAGTATGTATGCGGCCCTTGCGGCTACGAGTATGATCCCGCCGTCGGCGACCCCGAGCACGGCATCGCGCCGGGCACGGCATTCGAAGACCTGCCGGACGATTGGGTCTGCCCGATCTGCGGCGTCGGCAAAGACATGTTTGAAAAAGAATGACCGACAGGCGGAGGGCGGCTGCCATGCAGCCGCCCTCTTTTTATGAAAGAGGCTTGTTCCTTGAAACACAAACTCCTAGAACTCTTCGCGGCCACCGAGCGCCTCATCGAGACGCACATCGGCTGGATCGTGCTGTTGTTCCTGCTGAATTATTTCACCATCGTCTGGCAGAACCTCACGATGTATCAGACGACGGAGCTGCCTGTGCTGCTTTTAGACGGCGCGTTCCTGCTCGTCGGCGTCGGGCTGTACTGCCTGCTCCTCGCCTGCATCCCGTGGCGGCGCGTGCGGCAGGCGCTCTTCGGCGTGACATTCGTGCTGTCGGCCGCGCTTGCGGGGCTCGAAGTCTTCGCCATCACGACGTACCAGACGCTCGTCGGCGCGGGCATCATCACGGCGATTCTGCAGACGAATCCGCGCGAGGCCGGCGAATTTTTGCAGATGTATTTCGGCTGGCGCAGCGTCCTCTCGCTCGGCACGTTTTTCGCGTTGCTCGTGCTCGGCTGGGGCTGGTTCTTCCGCCAGCGCTTCGCGCTGTTCTCGCGGCGCGTGCGGAACGTCTTGTTCCTCGTCATTTTCCTCGCGGGCGTCGTCTCGGGCACGGTGCTGCTGCAATACTACATGAACTTCATCCTCAGCGGCACGCTCGACATCCCGCCCGTGCGCGTCGGGCAGGCCGCATACACGGCGACGGAGAACATCGCGGCGTACGAGGAACTCTCGTCGCAGATGCAGAGCCATGTGACGATCACGGAGAACGCGAGCGACACGCCGCAGGTCGTCTTCATCCTCGGCGAGGCGACGGCGCGCGGGCGGCTGCACCTTTACGGCTATCCGCTCGAGAACACGCCAAACTTCGACGAGCTCGCGAAAAACGGCGATATCGCCGTGTTCCGCGACATCATCAGCCCCGAGGGTGCGACGGTCGCGGCGCTGCAAAAAATCCTCACGTTCGCTGACGTCGAAAGCATGGCGGCGGGGCAGGAATGGTACGAGGCGAACAATCTCATCGACGTCATGAACGCGGCGGGCTATCAGACGCATTGGCTGTCGAACCAGGAGAGCTCCGGCATCTGGGGCAACGTCTCCGTGCTGTTCGCGAACCGTGCGACGACGCACGCCTTCACGCGCATGCGCGAGTCGCACGAAGAGGACGCGTCGCTCGACGAAGAGCTGTTCCCGATGATTGACGACGCGATGGCAAACGGCAGCGGCAAGGATTTTTACGTCGTGCACCTCATGGGCTGCCACGGCCTCTATTATTTCCGCTATCCGTACATCTTCACGAAATACCTCAAAGACGACCTTGCAGCGCCGGAAAATACGTACAGCGAGACGAAGCGCACGGAGATCGCGCAGTACGCCGATGTCGTGTACTACAACGATTTCGTCGTGAGCTCCATCTTCGGCAAGTTCGCCGACAAGGACGCGCTCGTCATCTACCTGCCCGACCACGGCGAGGCCGTCTACGACAACGACGGCTATATGTCCGGCCACGTCCAGGAGCATCCGAACCGCTACATGCTCGAAGTGCCGTTCCTCATCTACGCGTCACCATCATGGCGCGCGAAGCACCCCGACAAATGGCAGGCCATCCAGTCCGCCACCGAGCGTCCCTACATGACGGACGACCTCATCCACACGCTGCTCGACCTCCTGGACATCCGCACGCCCGAATACGATCCGGCGCGCAGCGTCGTGAATCCGGCGTACAACGAAAAACGCCCCCGCATCGTGCAGGGGCGGGACTATGATCGAGCGATGAAATAGAAATGTATTGCAGTTGCAGTTTTCCAAAAAAAGTTCGGCTAAAATGGACGTTCATTCCATTTTAGCCGAACTTTTTTGATGGAGAAGATGGATTTCGAATCAATACGCCAGATTGGATTCCTTTGCGATGCGGATGACCTCGTCAAGCGGTGTCTCCGTCACCTCGGAAATTTCCTCGTAAGGAGTATGGTGTCTCAGCTGATTGCGGATGATTTTGAGAGTCGTCTCCGCGACGCCTTTCGCGAAGCCTTCTTTTTCAATTTTTTCCATGATATCACACATTGTAATCACCCCGTGTTCGTTGGATTTGAAGAAACTGGCGCGTTCGGCCAAGAGTTTTGAACACATATCGGCAGGATTCTTGCAGAAGAAATCATGCATCAGATGGCCGAGCATCGTGTCATTCTGGATCTGCCCGTTGACGTAAATGATTTCCGTATCATCGCCGAAACGTTTGCCGTCGAGCTCGTCAATCGTCCGGTGCACATGATAGATGGGTAGCCCGCCACCGAGCACGTCATGTTCCGTAATGAAGATGACGATCGTGCGTGGCAGCTGCTTCCAGTCGGCACCGCTCGGGACATTCATCGTGTCGAGCAACGAAGCGTTGTATCGTGCCCGTCGCGGATTCGCTCCATTGTCATCCTTCTGGACTTCGATGTTGTATTCCGTGCCGTCGGCATCCTGTGCAAAGACATCGAAGCGGACAGAGCGGCCGTAGAGGTTCGGCACTTCCTCCTGCGTGTGCATGCGGATGACTTTGAGACGGGGCTTGTCGAGAATGATACGGATGACGAATTCCATACAGCTTTTGTTATCGTGAAAGCACGTATGAAAGAATGTGTCATCGATGAGGCGGAAGTTTTGAATCTGATCGATGTACCGTTGCCGGTCTTCAGGCGTCATTGACAATGGCATCATCTCCTTTGTTTTTATTTTACTAGGATTTTTATTGAACTGCAAGATGATGCTGCGCGTTAAAAATTTCCGCAACTCTGATTTGATATTTTCCATACGATATGCTATGATGGGGAAAGCAAGTCATTAGGAGAGTGGGAAAAGATGAAGAACGCGTACATTAAATTCAGATTCTGGGGGGGGTAATAACTCTCTAATCTTTTGCGCGTTATCCACAGCTGACCTCTCTTCGAAAATCGCATATACGAAAACAACACGCCATCACGGCCGTCGCCGTTCGTCGGCATCCTACACAGGATGCCACGGAACGCAGACGGCCGGGGTGGCGTGTTTTCGTGTGCAAAAATCTGGGGGCGGTGCGCACTATGCCCGCTGAGTACTACATGACGCCGGACGAGCTCCACCGCCTCCAGCTCCAGCAGCAGGAGCTCATCGCCGAAGTCGATCGCATCTGCAAGAAGCACGGCATCCGCTACCAGATGGTCGGCGGCACGATGCTCGGCGCGATTCGCCACAAAGGCTACATCCCTTGGGACGACGATGCGGACATCGGCTTTTTGCGCGAGGAGTATGAAAAATTCCGCGCGGTCTGCAAAACGGAACTCGACCCGGAGAAATACTATATGCAGGACCTGCGCGACGTGCCGGGCTACCGGTGGGGCTACGGCAAGCTCCGCCGCAAGGGCACGGCGTTCGTCCGCCTCCACCAGGAACAAATGCCGTACGGCATGGGCGTCTCCATCGACCTCATGCCGTTCGACAGCGTCCCCGACGGCGCGTTCGCGCGGCGGTGGCATCACTTCAAATGCTACGCCTACCGCAAATTCTTCTGGTCGCACATCGGCAAGGACACGGCGAA
>NZ_JALFCU010000014.1 GCF_022771645.1 Selenomonas sp. | reverse complement strand
GTTTACGCACAAGCGAAAGCAAAAAATGTTGGAGCGACGGTGGGACATGTAAACGTGGCCGATATAAAAAATTTTTCTGTTCTCATACCGCCATTAGAAGAGCAACAAAACTTCGCCGCCTTCGTCCATCAGGTCGATGCGGCGAAAGCGGCGGGGCGGGGAGAAATCGCAGCGCTCGAGACGCTGCGCGGGAAGATGATGCAGGAGTTCTTCGGATGAAGGTCGAAGTGTGAGCGTACCAATTCAGAAGCCTCTCCCCTAGGGGAGAGGTGGCCCCGAAGGGGTCGGAGAGGGTGGCGAAGGTAGGGCGTGGCAATGTTGCTGGATTGTTACGGCGAAGGGAATGCCAGAGAGATTCCTTCGCAGATACAATCGATAAGGTAGTTTCTTCCTACCTCCGCCACCCTCTCCGCCTCGCGTTCGCTCGGCACCTCTCCCCTGGGGGAGAGGCTGGTAGAAAAAGAAGCGTTCGATGTTCTTTCAGGGAGCGGCTGGTAAAGGCAAAACGATCGATATTCTTTCAGAAAGATTTATATGGAAGGGGCGGTTTTTTGTGGAATCCTATTATTACACGTCATTCGCTCGTTCCCGCGTGAAACAGCTTCGGAAGGAAATGACGCGGGAGGAGCGGCACCTTTGGTATGATTTTCTGAAAGGCTGCCCGCAGAAGTTCCAGCGGCAGAAAGCCATCGGCCCATATATTGTGGATTTTGTCTGTTACAGCGCGAAGCTCGTCGTGGAATTGGATGGGGCGCAACATTACGAGGCGGAGGCTTTGGATCATGATGAGCGGCGTACGGCGTATCTGCGGGAACATGGATTTCGCGTGCTGCGTTTTTGGAACCGGGATGTACAGGCGCATTTTGATGATGTTTGTGCGGCCATCTTTCAGGCCATGCATTCGCCTATGATGGACGGGCGGTTGTATCATTGAGTGATGCAAGAAGGAAGTGATTTCTCATGCCTTCGAATTTCACGTTTTTGCAGGCCGAGCCGCAGTTTCGTGACTTTGCCGATGTCGCGGTCGAGGCGGAGCGGGCGATGGCGTTTTCGCCGGAGACGGCGGCAATCTACGCGCGAAAGGCGCTCGAGACGGCGGTCGTCTGGGTGTACGAGCACGACGAGGCGCTGCGCCTCCCGGAGCGGCCGCAGGTGTCATCGCTCATCCATGACGAGGCGTTCCGCGAGATCATCGAGCCGGAGCTCTTTCCCTTGCTGAAATACGTGATCCGTATGGGCAATTTCGCCGTGCATACGGCGTCGCACATGGGGCGGGCGGAGGCGCTGCTCTCGCTCAAAGACCTCTTTGCGTTCCTCTCGTGGGTCGCGTACTGCTATGCGGCGTCGTACGAGGAGCGGACGTTCAGCGAGGCGCTCGTGCCGACGGCGGGCGCGGATGCGCGGGCGGTGAAGCTCGCGCATGCACGGCTGGCGGCGGCGCGTAAAGAGGCGGAAGCGGCGCAGGCGAAACTCGCGGCACGCGAGGAGGAACTGTCGGAACGCGAGGCGGTGCTGACGGCGCAAAAAGATGCGCTTGACGAGCAAACGCAAGCGCTGTCGGAAAAGGAACGTGCGCTTGCAAAGGCGCAACAGGAGAACGAGCGCTTGCGCAAGGAGATGGAGGAGCTGCGCCGGGCGCATCAGGCGGCGCGGTCGTTTGCGGTCGACGCGGCGACGGAGGCGGAGACGCGGCGGCGCTTCATCGACCTCGATCTCCAGGAAGCGGGCTGGACGATGGGCGTCGACTGCCGCAC
Source organism: Selenomonas sp. (assembly GCF_022771645.1). Classification (GTDB taxonomy): domain Bacteria; phylum Bacillota; class Negativicutes; order Selenomonadales; family Selenomonadaceae; genus Selenomonas_C. Next base: position 9,149 of record NZ_JALFCU010000014.1, on the reverse strand, counting down.
GGAGGTCGCGGTCGATGGCATGCCGCTGGAGCCCGGGCGCACGGACGGGCGCGGATATGCCGATTATGTGCTGTACGGCAAGGACGAGCGGCCGCTCGCCGTCATCGAGGCGAAGCGTACGTCGCGGGACGTGGCGGCGGGCGCACACCAGGCGGCGCTTTATGCGGATGCGCTCGCACAGGCATACGGGCGGCGGCCATTTATTTTCCTAACGAATGGCTTTGAGACGCAATTTTTCGATGATGCTGCGGGCGCACCGCGCCGCGCGGTCGGCGGCTTTTTCTCGCAGGACGATCTCGTGCGCCGCATGGCGCGGCGGCCGGGCGGATGGGCGGCGGCACAGCCGCTGGACGCGCCGGAGCTCGACGATACGATTGCAGGGCGGCCGTACCAGCGGGCGGCGGTGCTCGCGTTTTGCGCGGCGGCGATGCAGCACCAGCGGCGCATGCTGCTCGTGCAGGCGACGGGCACGGGCAAGACGCGCGTGGCCGAGAGCATCGTCGACGTGCTGACGCGCAGCAACTGGGCGAAGCACATCTTGTTCCTCGCCGACCGCACGGCGCTCGTGAAGCAGGCGAAGGCGAGCTTTGCCGACCAGTTCCAGAACCGGCTGACGCTCTGCAATCTCTGTGAAAACAAAGACGATCCTGTGACGAGCCGCGTCGTGTTCGCGACGTATCCGACGATGATGAACGCGATCGACCGGCTGCGCGATGACGCAGGGCGGCGGCTCTTCAGCCCCGGGCATTTCGACCTCATCGTCATCGACGAATCGCACCGGAGCATTTACCAGAAATATCAGGAGATTTTCGCGTATTTCGATGCGATGCTTCTCGGCCTCACGGCGACGCCGAAGGCGGAGGTCGGGCGCGACACGTATCGCGTGTTCGGCCTCGCGGACGGCGTGCCGACGTACAATTACGATTACGATACGGCGGTGCGCGAGGGATATCTCGTCGACTACGAGCTGCGGTCGTACACGACGAACCTCTTGCAGCGCGGCCTGCATTACAAGGATTTGCAGGAAGCGGACAAGGTGCAGATGGAGGACCTGTTCGGCGGCGTGCGCGAACAGGCGGAGGCGGGCGCGTACGATGTCGAGCCGAAGGCGTTCAACCGCTGGCTGTTCAACCGTGCGACAATCGAACTCGTGCTCGCGCGTCTCATGGACGATGGGCTGCGCATCGAGGGCGGCGACCGCATCGGCAAGACGATCATCTTCGCGACGAATACGCGCCACGCGCGCGCCATCGTCGACTGTTTCCATGCGATGTATCCGGAGCTCGGCGATGGCTTCATCGCGCAGGTCGACTACAGCATCGACTACGCCGATGACATCATCGACCGTTTCCGGCGGCCGGACGCATTGCCGCAGATCGCCGTGTCCGTCGACAAGCTCGACACGGGCGTCGACGTGCCGGACATCGTGAACCTCGTGTTTTTCAAGAGCGTCCATTCGTACAGCAAATTCTGGCAGATGATCGGGCGCGGCACGCGGCTGCGCAAAGATCTCTTCGGCCCCGGACGCGACAAGACGCACTTCCTCATTTTTGATTACGGCGAAAATTTTGCGTATTTCGCGGAGGAGCGTCATCGCGAGAAACAGGAGAAGCTGCCGCTGCCGCTCTCGGCGCGCGTGTTTTTGTTGCGGGCGAAAGCGGCGAAGCTCGTGCAGGGCGCGAAGGACGACCGGCTCCGGAAGCTGCACGACGAACTCGTCGCGGCGCTCGAGAAAAGCGTTGCCGCGCTCGACACGCAAAACTTCGCCGTGCGGCAGCATCGCCGCGCCGTGGAGAAATATCGCCAAACGTACGCGTGGAATGCGCTGAGTGACCGTTCTGTCGCGGAGCTCAAAGAGCACGTCGCGCCGCTCGTGCGCGACGCGGCGGCGCCGGAGACGGTGCGGCGGTTCGACCATCTCATGATGACGATCCTCGTCGCGTCGCTCGACGGCAAGATGGATACAGTCGCGCGTCAGGTCGCGGCCGTGCAGACGGCGGCGCACCAGCTCACGGCGGAGCATTTGCAGGCCATCCCGCAGGTCGCGGCGCACCATGATGCCATCGCGCGGCTCGCGCGGCCGGATGCCTGGCCCGCGATGGACAGCGTCGAGCTCGAGGCGCTCAGGCGTGAGGTGCGCGCGCTCGTGCAGTACATCACGCCCGACACGCAGTTCTACGTCGTGTCGGATTTCGCGGACACGCTGCTGCCGGGCGGCGGCGAAAAACTCCAAGGGCCGCAGCCGTCTGCCGAATACCGGCGCAAGGTCGAAGCGTACCTGCGCGAGCACCTTGATGAGCTCGCCGTCTACAAGCTGCGGCACAACAAACCGCTGACCGCGGCAGATATGAAAGAGCTGGAGCGCGTGTTCTGGCAGGAGCTCGGCACGCGCGAGGACTACGAGCGCGCGTACGCGAACGAGCCGCTCGGCCGTCTCGTGCGTCAGATCACGGGCATGGACGAGGCGAGCGTCCGCGACGCGTTCCGCGCGTTTTTGCGCGCGCATCCGCTCAGCCGCGACCAGCTCGATTTCGTCGAGCGCATCGTGCGCTACATCGCGAAGAACGGCTTCATCGACATCACGGCCGAGACCATCCAGAAAGAGCCATTCAAGGGGACGAAGATCCAGGAGCTCTTCCGCGGGCAGGTGCCGACGTGGCAGGAAATCCTAGCGAAGGTCAAAGAGATTTCGGGAAATACGGGCGTCGCGTAAATTTTTCTTGCAAGAGCTCTTTTCGCGTGATATACTATTTTAGTCGCTGAAAAGCGGCAAGAAGATTTGACTCTGCCTTTCCGCAAGGGGAGGCCACAGACCAGAGAGGGAGGTGATTTCGTGAGAAAGTACGAAGTCATTTTTATCGTGAAGCCGATGGAAGAGGAAGCAACGAACGCGGTCATCGACAAGTTCAGCAAGCTCATCAAAGACAACGGCGGCACGATCGACAAAGAGGATCGTTGGGGCAAGAAGCGCCTTGCCTATGAGATCAAGGACAACACGGAAGGTTTCTACGATCTGTTCTATGTGACGGCGGAGCCTGCCTGCATGGCAGAGTGCGACCGTGTCATGAAGATTACGGACGAGCTCCTCAAGCACATGATCGTTCGCACGGACGAAGACTGAGGTCTGAAACTACCGTAAAGCATAGCACCAGCGTGGTGCAAGGAGGAAAGCCATGAACAAGGTGATTCTGACCGGCCGCCTGACGCGCGACCCGGAAGTCCGCTATACGCAGTCCGGCATTGCGGTGTGCACGTTCACGCTCGCCGTCGATCGCCGCTATGCGAAGCGCGATGCGAATGACGGCCGCCCGACGGCGGACTTCATCCCTATCGTCTGCTGGCGGAAGCTCGCCGAGATTTGTGGCAACAACCTGGCCAAAGGCCGTCAGGTCTGCGTGGAAGGCGCGATGCAGGTTCGTACGTACGACGCGCAGGACGGCTCGAAGCGTTACATGACGGAAGTCATCGCCGACGTGGTCGAGTTCCTCGGCTCGAAGAGCGATGCGCAGCACGGCGGGCAGTCGAATTATAACGGCGGCTCGCAGCAGAATAACTACGGCAACGGCGGCTCGCAGCAGCGTTCGTCTGCGCCGCAGCAAAACAATAACTTTGGCCCGGAGCTTTCCGACGAAGAAATCCCGTTCTGAGCGAACAGGACGGCTACCATCCCATGATGACAGGAGGGAATTTTAGATGAGACGCGATAGAGGCAGAAGACCCCGCAGAAAAGTTTGCACGTTCTGCGTGGACAAGGTCGAGCACATCGACTATAAAGACGTGGCGAAACTGCGCCGCTTCATCACGGAGCGTGGCAAGATCCTGCCGCGCCGCATTTCCGGCAACTGCGCGAAGCATCAGCGCCAGGTGACGGTCGCGATCAAACGCGCCCGCAACATTGCGCTGCTTCCGTTCACGGCGGAATAATCACGTGAGCATGAGGCTCCCCTGCGGGGGAGCCTTTTTCTGTAGACAAAAAAGGAGGGTTCGGCGTGCGGCAAAACATCCTCGCGCTGCTCGATTGGCTCGCGGCGCCGGAGCGCATGAAGCTGCGGCTGTTCCTCGAGGGGAATCTCATCGGCGTGCTGACGGGCTTCGTGATCGCGGCGTTCCGCTATCTCCTCGTGCTGTCGGAGGAGGCGCTGCCGCGCCTCTATGCGTGGCTTGCGGCGGCATCTCCCGTGTGGACGACGGCATGGTGCGCCGTGCTCGCCGCTATCGGCTACGTGCTCTACCGCATCGTGCGCCATGAGCCGATGACGTCGGGGTCGGGCATCCCGCAGATCGAGGGCATCCTCGCGGGCGAGATGCAGATGAACTGGGCGCGCGTGCTCGCGTGGAAATTCATCGGCGCCGTGCTCGGCATCGGCGCGGGATTGTCGCTTGGCCGTGAAGGGCCGAGCGTGCAGCTCGGCGCGTGCCTCGGGCAGGGCGTCGGGCGCATGGCGCGGCGCGCGCCCGGCGAGGATCGCTATCTCTTGACGGCCGGCGCGGGCGCGGGCCTCGCGGCGGCGTTCAACGCGCCGCTCGCGGGCGTGATCTTCTGCCTCGAGGAACTCACGAAAGATTTCTCGCCGCTCGTGCTCATGGGCGCGGTCGCGGCATGCGTGACGGCGACGACGGTCGTGCAGCAGTTCTTCGGCCTCGCGCCCGTGTTCCATATGGGAGACGTGCCAGTCGTCGAGACGGGGAGCTTCTTCCTCTTGCTCGTGCTGCTCGGGCTGTTCGTTGGCTTCGTGTCGCTCGCGTTCAATCGCTCGCTGACGTTCTCGCTCGACACGTTCGCACATCTGAAGCTCCCTGCGTGGTCGAAACCGATGTTGCCGCTCTTCGTCTCCGTGGCGTTCGGTTTCGCGCTGCCGCAGGTGCTCGGCGGCGGCTCGCCGCTCGTCGACAGCCTTGTGGTTTGTGACTACGGTCTCACGATGCTTTGCGTGCTGTTTGCGGCGAAGTTCCTGTTCCTCATGGTTTGTTTCGGCTCTGGCGTGCCGGGCGGCATCTTTTTGCCGATGCTCGTGCTCGGTGCGCTCGCGGGCGCGATTTTCGCGCGGCTTGCGGCGCTCGCGGGCGTGCTGCCGGACGGGCTGGCCGTCGACTGTATGGTCTTCGGCATGGCGGCGTATTTCGCCTGCGTCGTGAAGTCGCCAATCACGGGCACGGTGCTCATCATGGAGATGACGGGCTCGTTCGCGCACATGCTGCCGCTCATCCTCGTCTCGATGACGGCGTACCTCGTCTCGGAGCTCACGGGCGGACGGCCGGTCTACGAGATGCTTTTGTCGCGCAGCCTTGCGATCCGCGACCGCGCTCGTGCGCGCATCCGCGCCGGGTCGCGCGGACGGAGGGCATGATGCGTCGCGCGTGAAAAATAGGAACGCGCGTGGCAGGATTCTGCACGGGTGTTGCAGAATGTTATAGAAAAGATGCGTTCGCCCCGCAGCGGTTTTGGCGGCGGACGGCGGCAGAGGGGGACCAGCAGCATGGAAAAACAGGAAATCACGAAAGGGCGCGTCCTGCATCATCAGGGCGAGACGGTCAAGCGCCTCGAGCTCGTGCTGAAGGGCAGTGTCTCCGTTCACGCGGGCGACGATGTCGCATTGCAGGCGGGCAACGGCGCGATCCTCGGCGCGTTCACGCCGGCGGGCGGCGCGTACCGCTACGATTATACGGCGAGCGAGGACGGACTGCTCGTCGCGTATGACTATAACAGCGAGGAAGATCTCGTCTCGATCATCGAGTCCGCGCCGAACATCGCGCCCGTCATGGCGTCTGCGAGCATCGCGCTCGTGAATGAGCTCGTCGACGCGCTCGAGTCGCTCTATGAAAAAGGGCGCACGCTCGTGCTCGATCTGAAATCGGATTACGCGGACTACCGGAACGTCTGCGCGCGCATGATGGTGGCGCCGCAAAAATTTGACAGCGTCGAAGGGCAAGAGCCGCCGGAGCGGCCGGACATCCTCTCGAGTTGGCAGACGGATCTCTGCCGGGCGTGGGACGAGCAGGACGAGACGCTGCGCAAGGTCTATTATCCGGCGGACATCCATTTCTGCGTCGGCAACATCCTGCTCGCGGCGCAGATGGCGAAGCTGCTGCAACCCGAGATCGACGCGATGACCGCGTTCCTGCGCGACGTGCGCGAACAGACGGACGACTTCCTGCGCGAATACCGCACGCAGAAGGCGAAACTCGAGGAAGCGAAGCGCCAGGAAGCGCTCGGCGCGGGCGGCGGCGAGCTGCCGGCCATCCAGAACGCCATGGACACGATCGTGGCGTTCTCGGGCGTCGCGCGCGACGTGGCTGACGCGTTCCGCAAGGACGTCGGCGCGTTCGCACGCGTCACGAACAAGACGGAGCGCTCCGACACGCTGCGCCGCTTGCGCCGCAGCATCACGGAAAACTTTTATCTCATCTACGAGGCGGCGTTCTTCCGCAGCCTCGCGGCGGACAGCGTGCCGGCCGAAGTCAAGATGTTCTTCCTGTTCGGCTTCGTGGACGAGAACCTCGCGGGCACGGAGAACACGGCGGCGCTCTACAAATACGCGCTGCTCTGGGAGGACGACCCGGACGGGCGCATCCTGACGGCGTACGACTGGCTGCGCAAGATCTACGCGGGCGAGGTGCCGCCGTCGAAGAACGAGTTCGACCAGGACTGGTCGGAGTGCGTCAAGGAACAGCTGCGCACGCATGAGATCACGGACAAGCAGGCGGAAGCGCTCATGACGGACGGCAAGGCCATGGTGCATTTCGAGCTCTCGAACATGATTGCGCGCGCGAACAAGATGACGTACGGCAGCGTCCTGTCGTTCGTCCCCGTGTTCTTCGCCGAGGAAGTCGTGCGTCCGCTCGAGAAATCGTTCGCCTCGCCGGCGGCCGTGCGCGCGGCGCTCGACCACGTCCGTTCCATGGACTACAGCTGCTTCTACCGCCCGGCCGTGACGTCGTACATGCAGTGGAAGATCAACATGTTCGAGTACCACGTCGAAGTGCTGCCGTACGTCATCCTCATGCCGAACTTCGGCAGCCGCGGCGTGATGTGGCAGGAGATCGAAGGCCGCCGCCGCACGACGCCGGCGCATTTCGTCCTGTCCATCTTCCACTCGGCGAACCTCGAGGACACCGTGCTCAACATGTGCGCGCAGTTCCGCTGGGAGATGTGCAAGCGCATCCAGGGCGTGCACTACGGCGACATCAAGGATCCGTCGCTGACGTCGGAGTACATCGGCTACCTGCAATTTTACAAGAAGAACCACGACCTCTCGGCCGCGATGAAGGAAAAGGTCAAGCAGACGTTGAAGCGCTACCGCAACAGCTATCGCGACGTCTTCATCGCCGAGTACGAAATCTTCCTCCAGAACGAGTCGTCCGGCATGGCGCGCCTCAACAAGGTGTCGCGTGACATCCTGTTCAAATACTGCACGTTCTCCGAGGCGTACCGCGAATCGCTCGGCTCGAACCCGCAATACGCGCAGCTCATCTCCGCATGGACGTCGAACCAGAAGAACAAGGTGCAGACGATGAACTTCATGCGCCAGAAGATCCAGCGCATGGGCGGCGACGTGCCGGAGGAAGTCGACCGCGAAATCGCGTTCCTTCAGATGTGAAACGAGATAATTTTATCAAAACTTTCGTTCTCCCTCTTGAAAAATCGGATTTCATCTTGTACAATGAGACGAGAAACAAGATGAATCAATAACACAGAACGGAAATCTTGCAACTTTCAACTGAAACAGGAGGTACCATAAACATGTTTTTGGAAGAACGACAGGAAGCCATCCTGAATCTCCTCGCGCGGGACGGCAAAGTGCGCGTCAAGGATCTCTCGGAGATGTTCAAGGTCACGGAAGACTGCATCCGCAAGGATCTCGGCGCGCTCGAGAAGCAGGGCAAGCTGAAGCGCACGTACGGCGGCGCGGTCGTGCGCCGCGAGAACCTGCATATGCTCGAGGTCAGCAAGCATCGCAATACGGACGTCGAGGCGAAGCGCCGCATCGCGCAGGCAGCCGTGAAGCTCATCCATGAGAAGGATATGGTGTTCCTCGACATCTCGACGAGCAACCTCGCGATTGCGGAGCTCCTCGTGAAGACGGATCGCGAGATGACGGTCGTGACGAACATGATCGACATCCTCGTCGTGCTCGCGCGCAATCCGAAGATCCGTCTCGTGTTCGCGGGCGGCAAGATCAACAAGAGCCGCGACGGTTTCTGGGGCGGCATGACGCTCGATTTCATCTCGAAGCTGAAGCCGGACATCGCATTCGTCGGCGCCGTCGGCGTCGATGTGAAGGAGAACAGCGTCTCGACGTACGACATCGAGGACGGCATCAACAAGGCTGCCATCGTGCGCGTCGCGAAGCGCGCGTACGTCGTCGCGGAGGCGCGCAAGCTCTCGAATGACGGCAACTACAACTACACGAGCCTCGACACGCTCTCGGGCCTCATCACGGATTCGAAGCCGGCGGAGGACATCTGCGAGGCGGCGGAAGATTACGGCGTGGAGATCATCCTGCCGTGATGCGCTCGGGGCTTTGCACCTGGGAAACATTCGACGAAGAACTACGAAAAGGACTGAAGGTATGGTGCTTCTACCTTGCAGTCCTTTTTCTTTGCCGTCTGTTTTTCCTCTGGTGGATGAAAGACTATATGGGCGCGGGCGCAGGCGTTGATGATGTGCTCGCGGCTGTCGTGCGCGGCGGGCGGCTGTCGTGCCAGACGGCGGGCGTGCTGACTGCCATCGCGCTCGTACCGGGGCTCGTGCTGCACTACGCCTGGCCGCGCGTCGAAAACGCATGGTGGAAAATTGCGCTCGGCGTCGAGCTCGTCGTCACGTCCGTGCTCTACGTCGCGAGCTTCCCGTACTACCGGCAATTCCATGCGAACTTCAACCAGCTCATGTTTAACGCGGCGAACGACGACATGGTTGCGCTGCTTTTCTCGCTCGTGCAGGAATTTTATCTGCCCGTGCGGCTGGCCGTCGCGTTCGCGCTGGCGTTTGCGCTGTGGAAACTCGCCGTCGCGTTCGTCGTGCGGTGGCAGGGGCCGCGCCTTTCGTTCGTCGCGGCGTTCCCGCGTCCCGTGCGCTATTGCGTGCGGGCGTGCGCGCTCGGCGTGGCGTACGTTGTCGGGCTGTTGTCGCTCTTCGGTGGCAGCCTCGG
>NZ_JALFCU010000044.1 GCF_022771645.1 Selenomonas sp. | reverse complement strand
GTGATCAGCAGCCGCGGCACGGAGCGCAGGCGCAGGAGGTGCGCGATGTCGATGAGCATGCGGTTCTCCCCCGTGCGGCTGATGAAGAAGCCGACGTGCCCCTTCTGCATGCCCGCCGCGGAGAGGTACTGCATCGTCATCGCCGGATGGACGGTCGTCCCCTTGTTCGCCATGAGGAATCCAGAGGCGGCCATCTGCGCGATGTTGAGGTTCTCATCCATCGCGTAGAAGTCGATGTGCTGGGCCTTGGAGAGCATGGCGAGCGCGCGCATGAACTGCGCCGCGTCAAGCATGCCCCGCGTCGAGCGGAGCGCCTCGACCTCGAGGCCCGTCACCTTGTCCATGAGCGACTGGACGGTATCGCGGTCCGTCATGGAGAAATCCGTCACCTGCGGATTGCGGATGCGCTCCATCATCTCCGCGAGGAACTGCACCTTGAACTCCGTATAGCCGCCGAAGCCGAGCTTCTGGCTGAAGCGCACGATGGCTGCGGAGTTCGTATACGTCTCCTTCGCGAGCTGACGCGTCGACATCCCGGCGAGCAGCCGGAAATTCTCGAGCAGGAAATCAGCGAGGATGCACTCAGACGGTGAGAACCCCTCCTTCGCCTGCAGTTGTTCGACGAGATTCTTCATACACTCACGCTTTCATGCGCGGCACGACCAGGTGGCCGTGCTCGATCTCCCTGCGATGGCAGTGCGGGCACTCGTTCTCGATGATGCCCGTGTAGCCGCAGACGGGGTCGCGGTCAACGGGGTGGTTGATGGAGAAATAGCCCATGTCGTTGTCGTGCATGGCGCGGACGATGGCTTCGAACGCCTTGACGTTCTTCGTCGGGTCGCCGTCCATCTCGATGTAGGCGATGTGGCCGGCGTTCTCGAGTGCGTGATACGGCGCTTCGATCTTGATCTTGTCGATGGCCTTGATCGGATAGTAGACGGGCACGTGGCTGCTGTTCGTCATGTACGGGCGATCCGTGACGCCAGCCACCTTCCCATAAACGCGCTGGTTCGCGCGCTGGAACTGGCCGGCCGTGCTTTCCGCCGGCGTGCCGAACGTCGTCCAGTTCATGTGTTCTTTCTGCGTGTAATCGTCCGTGCGCTCGCGCAAGTGGCCGATGATCTCGAGGCCGAGTTTCTGCGCGTCAGCACTTTCGCCATGGTGATGGCCGCAGAGCGCGACGAGGCACTCGGCGAGGCCGCAGAAGCCGATGGAGTACGACGCGTGCTTCAAGACATCCTTGATGCTGTCCGTCGGCTTCAGCTCGTCGCTGCCCATCCAGACGCCCTGCCCCATGAGGAACGGATAATTGTAGACGTGCTTCTGCTCGATGACGTGCAGGCGCGCGAGCAGGTAGTCGTGCGAGATGTCGATGTACTTGTCAAAGAGCTCGTAGAACGCTTTGACGTCGCCTTTCGCTTCAAGCGCGAGCTTCGGCAGGTTGATCGTCACGAACGCGAAGTTGCCGCGGCTGCCGGATTCCTCCGGGCCGTTGATGTTGCTCATGACGCGCGTGCGGCAGCCCATCGTCGCGACGTAGCTGTTGTAGTCGCCTTCCTTATAATATTGCAGGTTGTACGGCGCATCGAGGTTCACGAAGTTCGGGAAGAGACGCTTCGCGCTCGTCTTGCACGCCTGCTGGAACAGGTCGTAGTTCGGGTCGCCGGGGTTGTAGTTCACGCCGGCTTTCAGCTGGAAGACGGAAATCGGGAAGATCGCCGTCTCGCCGTTGCCGAGGCCGGCCCAGATGGCGTTCAGCGTCTCGCGCGTCGCGAGGCGGCCTTCCGGCGACGTGTCCATGCCGTAGTTGATGGACGAGAACGGCACCTGCGCGCCGGCGCGGCTGTGCAGCGTGTTGAAATTATGGATGAGCGCTTCCATGGCCTGATGCGTCTCTTCCTCGACGTCGGCGCACGCGAGCTTGTAGACGGCGAGCGCATCGACGTACGCGTCGCGCGTCGGCTTGCCTTTTTTCGTGAGGAGCTGCGTCAGCGCATCGCCGATGGCTTGGATGCCGGCTTTCGCGCGCTCGGTTTCGACGCTCTCCGCGTAGCGGCAGCGCTCGAACGGCATCGCCGCTTTGAACTCATCCTTGAACGGCTGCTCACCCTGGAAGTCATCAGCCGGGAAGCGATAGATGAGCGCTTTCCTCGCTTCGTCGACGACAGCCTTGCGGAACGATTTCGCGACACCTTCGGCCATGGCGTAGTCAAAGCAGTTGATGGACTGGCCGCCGAACATGTCGTTCTGGTTGCTCTGGATCGCGATGCACGCGAGCGAGGCGTACGCACGGATGCTGTTCGGCTCGCGCAGGAAGCCGTGGCCCGTCGAAAAGCCGCCGTGGAAGAGCTTCAGGAGATCGATCTGGCAGCAGTTGAACGTGATGAGCGAGAAATCCTTGTCATGGATGTGGATGTAGTTCTGCTTGTCCGCGTCGCGGAAACGCTCCTCGAGCACATAGTTGTCGACGAAATGCTTCGCACCCTCGGCGCCGAGCTTCAGCATGATGCCCATCGAGGCGTCCGTGTTGATGTTCGCATTGTCGCGCTTGAGGTCGGAGTCCTCGGCGGGCGCGAAGAAGATGTCCTGGTACGTCTCCATGAGGTGGCGCTGCGCCTTGCGGCGTTCCGTGTGGCGCTGGCGGTACGTGATGTAACGCTTCGCGATGTCGTAGAAGTCATACTTCATGAGCTCCTGCTCGACCATATCCTGGATCTCTTCGACCGTGACGTTTTCTTTGTCTTGGAAATCCCATTCAACCTGGCTCGTGACTTCTTCGATGTCTTTCGCCGTCATCTGCGGCTTGCCGTCGTTATTGGCGCCCTCGATGGCGTGATAGATCTTCTCGCGGTTGTAAGGCACCGTGAACCCCGTGCGTTTCGTGACCGTTTTCAGCATGGACTGCCGCGCTTCCCAAAATATGGGAGGCGCTTTCCCTCCTCGTATCTACATGTTGTGGTTCTCAAAAGGTCTGACTGGAATATATTGTAGCAGAGACGCGCCGCCCGCGCAATATCAAATTGACGAATGTTTTGCTTTCATGTAAAATGATTTCGGAAAATACAACGGTCTCTTTATAGTAGAAAAATTATTTTTTGATTGCAAGAAGGACGAACATTTCATGCAGCTTTCCACAGCGCAGCAAGACACGCTGATCCGTCACCTCGTTTACGCCTCGATTTATTTCCTCTGCCTCATCGCGTTCTACATCAACATCGGCCAGGACATGGGCGCAGGATATTTTTTGCCGATCCTCGTGCCGATGATCGCCGTGCTCATGCTCACGCAGCACGCGACGGGGCTGCCGCTCTTTGACCGGCGCGGGCTCGCGCATCTCTTCGCCGGACTCGGCTGGGCGACAGCGTTCCCGCTGCTTTACACATGGACATACTCGAGCGTCTGGTATCAGTCGCTCATCTGTTTCGACGCCGTCATCGGCACGGCAATCTGGGTGCTGCTCACGGGACTGACGGCCGCGCTCGCGAAAGCGCCGCTCAAAAAGCTGTCCGCCGCGCTGCTCGCTGTGCTCGATTTCCTCTTCCTCGTCGTGCCGTTCATCCAGTACGCGTACTATTGCATCGTCTGGCACTGCCTGTCGCCGGCGTCGCTCATGGCGCTCTACCTCACGAACTGGCGCGAGAGCATCGACTTCATCGAGTCGAACGTCGGCGTGCTCCCCGCCTGCATCATCATCGCAGGCTTCCTCGTTTTCCTCGCCATCGCCGCCCGCGTGAATTACGCGTTCCTCCAGGCGATGGCAACAACGCGCACGGACACGCGCTTCGGCTCGGCGCTCGCGCTCGTTTTCCTGACGCTCTTGGCGCTCCTCTATTATCTGCCAATCTCGTCGTTCGGCGAGCTCGTGACGGACGTCACGACATACGTCGAGCAGACGCAGTCGTACGGCAACGGCCACGACGAGCGCTATGACGCGCTCGACATCGACGGCACGCAGACGCTCGCGGCACGCGCGCCCGGCACGGTCATCGTCGTCATCGGCGAGTCGGCGTCGCGCGACTATATGCACGCGTTCACGCCGTCGTTCCCGTATCCCGACACGCCATGGCTTGATGAAAATCTCGGCAACCCGGATTTCAACGTCTTCACGAATGCGTATGCGTCGTGGTCGCAGACCGTCCCCGTGCTCCAGCGCGCGCTGACGGAACAGAGCCAGTACAACGACAAGGAATTTTTCGAATCGACGTCCATCATCGACGTCGCGAAAAAATCCGGCTACACGACGTACTGGTTCAGCAACCAGGGGCGCTACGGCCAGTACGACAGCGCCATCACGCTCGTTGCGAAGACGGCGGACCGCGCGGAGTGGACGGACGACTCGTACAATTTCTCCGACAAGTATGACGACACGCTCCTGTGGTATCTCACGCAAGTCGACCCGGACGCGAACAACTTCATCGTGCTGCACGTCATGGGCAGCCACATCTACTACAACAACCGCTATCCGACGGAGTTCAACCAGTGGCATGGCGACAGCGAAGTCACGTCGCCGGAGTCGTACGCGAACAGCATCCACTACACGGATTATATCCTGTCGCAGATTTTCGACTATGCCACGAAAAATCTGAACCTCCGCGCCATGGTCTATTTCTCCGACCACGGCGAGAACCTCGAGATTTCGCACAATCCGGACGTGTTCTCGTACGACATGGTGCGCATCCCGATGTTCATCTACCTCTCGCCCGAATATCAGGACGCGCTGCCCGGCCGCACGCGCGCCATCCGCTATCACCGCAGCCGTTATTTCACGAACGACATGCTCTATGATACCATCAGCGGGCTGCTCTCCGCGCCGTCGTCGCGCTACGACGAACGGCAGGACCTCACGAGCCCGAATTACGCCTTCACACGCTCAACGCTCACGACGATGCTCGGCCAGCAGACGCTGACGGGCGATCCGAACGGCGGCGAGGAACAGGGTTTTTGAGCAACATCCCTGAGGAGGAATCTGTATGAGCAAAGACCTCATCACGACATTTTCGACAGCGTACGACCTCTTGCCGAACGCCATCTGCTTCTTCCGCGCCGACGGCTCGGAAGACCTCTTGTTCGCGAACCGCGCCGCGCTTGCGCTCTATGGATGCAGCGACCGTGCCGCGTTCTTCGAGCACACGGGAGGCCATTTCCGCGGCCTCATGATCGAGGAGGACTACCAGCCGCTCGAGACGTTCGCGCGCAAGGGCGCGCACCACGAGCGCTATCTGACGTTCCGCTGCGAGTCGGCGCGCCATCACGTCACGCGCGCCGAGGGCTATGTGCAGGAGATCCTGAACCCGACGTTCGGCGCGCTCTACTGCCTGATTCTCACGGACATGAGCCGCCGTAGCGAGTCCATCGAGTCCGACCAGGTCACGCAGCTCATGGGCATGCACGCGTTCTTCCATCGCGTCGACCAGGAGGCGGAGCGTTGCACAAAAGACGGCACGTTCGCGCAGTTCTGCCCCGTGTATTTCAACATCACGAACTTCCGCTTGTACAACACGACGCACGGCATCCGCCAAGGCGACGCGTGCCTCAGGCACATCGCGAAAGTCCTGCGCAGCCTCTTCCCCGGCCGCCTCATCGCGCACCTCTCCGCTGACAACTTCGCCGTGCTCGCGCGCGTCGAGAACGTGCAGGAGACCATCGAGCGCGCGAGCTCGCTCATCGGGACATACATCGGCAACCCGAACATCGAGCTCAAAGCCGGTATCCGCCTGTTCGAAGACGCGAGCGAATACAAAAACGCAACGAATTCCTTCGAGGAAGCGAAGCTCGCCTGCGAAAGCATCAAGCGCGACGCGACGCGCATCTACGCCGTCTACGTGCCGGAGATGGGCCGCCAGCTCGCCATGAAGAGCTACGTGCGCGAGCATCTCGACGAGGCGCTCGAAAAAGGCCACATCCAGATTTTCTACCAGCCCGTCATGCGCACGCTCACGGGCAAGCTCTGCGGCTTCGAAGCGCTCGCGCGCTGGGAGTCGCCGACGCTCGGCCGCCTGTCGCCTGCTGACTTCATCCCCGCGCTCGAGGAGTCGCGCCTCATCCACCGCCTCGACGCCTACGTCGTCGAGCACGTCTGCGCGCACCAGCGGAAGCTCCTGCAGGCCGGCCAGCCGCTCGTGCCGATCTCTTTTAACCTCTCGCGCCTCGATTTCGCGCTCATGGACTGTCCGACCGTCGTCGACGACATCGTGCACCGCTACGGCCTGTCGCGCAATTTCGTCCACGTCGAAGTCACGGAGAACGCGCTCGTCGACAACGCTGGCCTCATCCAGGACGGCGTGCGACGCTTCCGCGAGCTCGGCTACGAAGTCTGGCTCGATGATTTCGGCAGCGGCTACTCGTCGCTGAATGTCCTCAAGGATTACAAGTTCGACGAGCTCAAGCTCGACATGGCGTTCTTGCGCACGTTCAACGAGGCGAGCGCGAAGATCATCCGCGCGAGCGTCTGCCTCGCGAAAGAGCTCGGCATGCACACGCTCGCCGAAGGCGTCGAGACAGCGGAGCAAGTTGCGTTCCTGCGCTCCATCGGCTGCGAGAAAATGCAGGGCTGGTATTTCGGCAAGCCCATGCCGTACGAAGAATGCCGCCAGATGTTCCTCGAAGAGAACATCGAAAGTGAGACGCCGTCCGAGGCATTCCTCGCGGCGGCCGCCGGCCTCATCGACATCACCGTGCCGACGCCGACGGCCATCTGGCTCTCGACGCCGGGCCGCGTCGACGTGCTACAGATGAACGAGCCGTACGCAAAGACGCTCGCTCAACTCGGCGTCCACGGCCTCGAGGAAGCGAGCCGCGGCCTGAACACGATGACGAAAGCGCTGGAAGAACGGTTCCACGCGTTCCTCCAGAAAGCGATCGACAGCCGCACGACGGAGACAATGACGTACGTCGACCAAGGCCTCTATATGCGCATGATCCTCCGGACGATCGCGAGCGTCGGCAAGACGTGCATCCATCGCGCGGAATTCTACAACATCACGGCGGACAAGACAGCGCGCGACAAGGAATCCGAAGCGCTCGACAAGGCGCTCCGCAGCATCCTGCTCGCCTACGAGGGCGTGTACTACGTCCAGCCGGCGCTTGACCGCGGCGACACGATCGTCTCCATGACGAGCACGGGCTGGTCATCCGGCACGTTCCACGACATCAGCGCGACGGCGAAAGATTTCGCCGAGGATTTCATCCATCCGGGCGACCGCGAGCGTTATCTCGCATTCGTCCAGACGGACAACGTCTATGGCCTCGCCGCGAAATCCGAGCGCTCGCTCGCCGTCTCCGTGTTCCGCGTGCTACGCTCGGACGGCAGCTACATGTGGATGAAATTCACGTGCCTCGTCCTCGATGGGCGGAACGGCAAGCCGTTCCTCCTGCTCGTGAGCCGCAACGCATTCTCTGACCAGAACGATTTCAAAGAATACCTGGAACTGCTGCTCAAGACCTCGGACTTCGACCAGCGCTTGTTCGAGCGCACGCAGGGCGACCGCACGGCGCCAATCTGGGCGGCGTTCCTCCAGCATACGGATCTCAAGATTTTCTGGAAAGACCGAGACCGCCGCTTCCTCGGCGCGAGCCAGTCGTTCCTCGACTACTATGGCTTCGCGTCCATCGACACCGTGCTCGGCAAGACGGACGAAGAAGTCGGCTGGCACATCGACGACCAGCCGTTCCAGAACGACGAGCTTGATGTCATCGAGCACGGCCGCGTCATCCACGGCGCGCTCGGCCAATGCATCATCGCCGGCATGCCGCACAAGATCCGCGCGTCGAAGTTCCCTGTCTACGAAAACGGCAAGATCATCGGCCTCGTCGGCTATTTCGAGGACATGGACGACGAACTGCAGCAGGAAATCCTCAAGCGCGACCTCAGCCTCGTCAACCCCGTCACGGGCCTCATGGGCTATCGCGGCATGCTCATGGCCGGCCTCGAGTACGCAGACAACTATCGCTTGAACAGCGAAGACTACACCGCGCTGCTCATCGACATCCCCGCGTTCGACCAGCTGCACCGCGTGCTTGACGAAAATGCGCAGGAACGTCTGCTGAAACGCATCGCGACCGTCCTGACGGACGCGCTGCCGCCGTCCGGCACGATTGCCCAGATCGGCGCGTGCAAATTCCTCACGTTCCAGAAGAATTTGACGGACGACAGCCTGCACGAGCGCATCGACCAGATCACAGCCGACCTCCAGAGCATCCACGAAGTCGACGGCTTCCCGTGCACGCTGTACACGCATTACGCGACAGCGCACGGCGCAGAGGTCCGCAGCCTTGACGCATTGCTGCAAATCCTTGCCGAACGCCTCAAGGACGCCGAGGAACAGGAATACGGCCCGTCCGTCTACATCGGCGACCGCATCGCCTTCGAGCGCGAAATCTTCGACGACTACGACGAATGCGTCTTCATCGGCGATCCTGAGACGCTGACCGTCGCCTATTGCAACAAGAAGGCCTTGCAAATGCTCCATGTGCCCGAGGGCACAGCGTATCAAGGAAAGCCTTGCTACGAATTTTGCTGCGGCCGCGCTACGCAGTGCGACGACTGCCCGCTGCCGTTCCTCTCGCGCGGCAAGTTCCGCTCGGAGCTCACGCACAACGACTTCGCCGGCGCGGATCTGCTCATCCGCTCGACGCTCATCCCGTGGCGCGGCAAGAACTACATCTTCAGCATCGGCATCGATCTCGGCGACTTCGCGTCGCTCGGCCACCGTCAGGACGCGCTTACCCGCCGCGAACTCGCCGCGAGCGACGCCATCCGCATCGGCCTGCGCGAGCCCGATCCCCAGAGCGGTCTCACGAAGCTCCTCGCGAGCTTCGGCCGCCGCTTCGCTTGCGACCGCGTGCTGATTTTCGAGGAAACGCCCGACACCGTGAACCTGACGTATCGCTGGGAATCGCCGGATGTGCCGCCGCTCGACGACGCGTTCTCCGTGCCGCGCGCCGAAGTCGCGCATTTTTACGAACGCTTCATCCACAAGGAGACGTTCAAGATCCGCGACGTGAGTGCCTACTGGAAGACGCACCCCTCCGACGCGCCGCACATCCCGAGTCTCGACCGCATCATCTTCTCGCGCATCACGCTTGACGGCAAGCCGTACGGCTTCCTCGAAGCCATCAACCCGCCGGGCGTCGCGATGGATGACGCGGCGCAGGTGCTCGCGACGCTCTCGCGCTTCGCCGCCATCCTGCTCAGAAACCGCGACCTCATGACCGACCTCGCACGCGCCGGCAAGCTCGACCAGATGACGGGCGTCTACAACCGCCGCGGCCTGCTCGAAGCCATCGAGCACCTGATCCCCGGCGCACGCTACGCGCTCGTATTCTTCGACGTCAACGGTCTCAAGAAGACGAACGACACGCAAGGCCACAAGGCCGGCGACCGCCTCATCAAGAACACGGCCGCCACGCTCCGCAGCGTCCCTGCCGCCGCCGTGTTCCGCATGGGCGGCGACGAGTTCCTGCTCCTCAAGCGCATCCAGAGCGACAGCGACGTCGCGCCGCTCCTCGCCGACCTCCACCAGCGCTTCGAACGTGCCGGCGTCAGCACCGCCATCGGCGCGACGACCGTAGAGGCCCCCGTCGACGACATCGACGCCGCGTTGTCGAAAGCCGATGAAAAGATGTACGACGACAAGAAGTTACATTACGCGACAAGGCATCTCAATTGATTTCCGTCCCCAACAAGCCTATATCATCGCAGACCGCCGCAGGAAACTCCTGCGGCGGCTTTTTGCGCACACAAAAAAAGACGCTGCCATTCAGCAACGTCCCTCGATATGCATCCGTCATTGTCAATCCGCCGTCAATAAGCCAAGCCATTTTCCTTGGCAATGCGGATCACTTCATCGACCGTTGTCTCGTTGTCCGAAGCGATGTCCGCGTACTCGACGTGACGTTTCAGCTGGTTGCGAATCGTGCGCAAGGTTTTCTCTGCAATACCTTCCGCCTTGCCTTTCGCACGGCCTTCTTCCAGTTTCCCTTCCGCATATTTTTCCATCAAATCTTGCATAATCTTGCACATTGTCCTCACCCCATGTTCGTCTGACTTATAAAACCTTACGCGCTCCGCGAGAACCTTGGAATGCATCTTCGACGGGTCTTTGCAAGCAAAGTCTTGCATGAGCTGTCCGAGCGGCGTATCGTCTTGGCATTTTCCGTTGACATAGATGATTTCCGCATCGTCCTCGAAGCGTTTGTGATGGAGCTCGCGAATCGTGCGCTCGACATGATAAATCGGCTCGCCGCCATGCAAGACATCCGTCTCCGTGATGAAAATGACAATGGTCGGCGGAAGCTGCTTCCACTCCATGTTCTTCTCGACGTGCATCGCATCGAGGACGCAAGCGTGATGTCGTGCGCGGCGCGGGTCAGCGCCTTTGTCGGCACGTTGCACCTCAACATTGTACTCCCTGCCCTTTGCGTCACGCACGAAAACATCAAAGATGACGGATCGCCCGAAAATATTCGGCACGTCCTCTTGCGTGTGCATTTCGAGAACAGCGAGCTCCGGGTCGTCCAAGATGATCCGCAGAATCCATTCCATGCCAGACGGGCTGTCTTTCAGGCAAGTATGGAAGAACGTGTCGTCCATGAGACAGAACTTCGCGATGTCATCGAGCATCTGTTCTCGCTGCTCTTTCTTCATACGACCGTGCGCCCCCTTCCTTTGCTTCCTATTCTACAGGGAATCGCGGCGGGAATCAAGAAAAATCGCGAACGAGCAACGTTCTTGCTCTACCGAAACGACGATGATTCTTACAGTTGAACTCGGTCACGAATTACGCTAAAATGAAAGAAACCCATCGACCGAAAGAAGGTGACGCGCATGTACGAACACGCGCTCGTCGCATATGTCTGCGTTTCGATCATTGTCGCGATTTGTCTCCTGGTTCAAAGCGTCAGCGGCAGTTACGGTGTCTGTCTGCTGCTCTGGTTCGCAGGGCTGTTCCTCTTTTCGAACCTCTTCTCCAAGCAACTCAAACGGCAGGAAGAAAAAGATTTTGCGGAACGACAAAAACCGCTCGATTTATGAGCACGACGCGCAAACCTCTCCATCTGTTTCATTCGACACAGGAAGGTGACAACTCCGGCCGCAACGAGCCCTCGAATTTTCGAGGGCTCGTTTTTCTGCTGCTAATGGGATTCGATTCATTCCCCACTATTCCGCTTTGCCATGTATTCTGGAAAGTAATCTCCCATATCATGAAGCGCCTTGTTGAACGCATCACGGCGAGCGCGGAGATCAGACGTTTCGGAATCACCGTCTTTATTGGAGACGTGCGTAGCAAGAATGTTTTCAGAATCGCACAAGAAGCCGCGAATCTGTACGGACGTGCGCACATACATGCCAATTCCAAAGATCCCTGTTCTACGGCTTTCCGTGACAGGATCAGCTGCGATGAGATACAGAATCTTGTCGTAGCCGGAATACTTGACGAAATCCAAGAGATCTTTCTTTTTCGCCTCTTGTTCTTCCAGTTCGCCTTTGTCAATCCAGAAGTTCAAGTATTTCGTCTGCAATTCATCGCCAGCGTCTACGATATACCGATGGTTTTCATCATCGAGATGTTCCTTCGCGTACCGATAGAAGCCTTGGCTCTTAAAATCAGAACCACCAATCAGAATCACGCCGATGCGCTCTACAGAATTTATCCCATTCGCCAAGCAGACGGGACACGCAACGCTCAGAATGAGGGCGACCAACAGAAAAATCTTCTTCAACAGTCCCACGTCCTTTCAAAAATCACAGCCGCACGGCGCTCAATTTGATGTGCGTTTCCTTCCCCGCTTCGACCGTGACTTTCTGCACGAGGCAGTTCTTCACGCCGACGAAGAAGAGGTAGAATTCATCGGGATGCGGGAGCTTTGCTTCGAGTTCGAGGCGCGCTTCTTTTTCGATGCGTCCTTCGTCGAACGGCTTGCCGAACGGGTCGAGGTTCATGAGATAATACGTCCCGACCGGGATGTTCTCGAAACGATATGCGCCCGCAGGATCCGAGGACGCAAAGTAAATCGCCGCGCCCGGCGGCACGAGGTTCTCGCGATACCAGCCCGAAATCGCCGCGTCCGAGATTTTCGAAAAATCGACGGATGTTGAGATGAGCCAGTTCGTCGCCGTGACTTTCGGCTTCGAATTTTTCGGCGCAGCGACGTCCCAGCTCACCGAGCCCATGCCAAGCGCATCGTCCGAGCGGATCTGCATGGCGCGTTCTGTGCCTTTCTTGTGCGTCGAGCCCGTGACCGTGCCCGTGGCTGTCGCGGCGAACGCGGTCGTGGAAAGCGCTACGAGCAAGCAGATGCACAATGCAATGATTTTTTTCATGGTCTCCACCTCATTTCACACGCGCGAGGATGACGACGGTCGCGAGGATGCACGCGCTGCCGAGGAAATCCATCGCCACGAAGCTCGCACCGAGCAGCACGACGGACAGCACGATGGCCGACAGCGGCTCGACGGATGCGAGCACGCCGGCCTCGCTCGGCTGGATGTACTTCGTGCTGTTCAGGTACAGCCCGAATGCAGCGACCGTGCCAAACAGCACGAGATAACTGAGTGCCAGTGCGGACGTCGCCGTCCACGTACCAGAAAGGAAGGACGGCTGGAGCACAAGCACCGTCGCCACTCCGCCGATGAGCATGCCCCATCCAACGATCAGCGACGCGCGCCATTCGCGGATCATACGTTTCGGCGCAATCGTGTAAATCGCCCCTGTGACGGCAGCCCCGATGCCCCAGAGGAGCGCGGGGAGCGGGATCGACATCGTGCCCATATCGCCGTGCGTCACGAGGAAGAACGTGCCGAGCATCGCAAGCACGACGCAGCCGACCTGCACGCCGCTCGGTGCCTTGCGATAACGCAAGGTGGCATAAATCACCATGAACGCCGGCATCAGGTATTGCAACACCGTCGCTGCCGCTGCGTTGCCGTAGCGGATGCTCGCGAAATACGTGTACGACACCGCCATGAGGCCGAACAGCGCAAAGAACAGCAATTCAAGGGCATTCCGCCGCGACTGCCAGACATGGAAAATCTCGCCGTGATGCTGCATGGCATCCATCGCGAGCAAGATGAGCCCGCCAAAAATCAGCCGCACCGTGACGATCCATTCCGTCGCAAACGCTGCTTCCTGCAAGAGATACTGCCCCGCGACGCCCGAGCCGCCCCAGAACACGCCGCCCGTCACAGCGCACGCAATCCCCTTCTGCCGATCCGTCATCGAATCATCTCCATAGGCTCTCCCTCAGGGAGAGCTGGCGCCCGCAGGGCGACTGAGAGGGTTTCCCTGCACGCCATCACTTGTTATCCATTTTCTTTAGCATCGCGACGATTGGATCGAGCTCGTCGTTCATCGTAAACTCGATCTCGCCCTTGTCGACGGCAGTTGCCAAGTCCGGGTCAATCGGAAGCTGGCAGTACGTCTCGATGCCGTATTTCTTCGCGATTTCTTCCGCGTGGCTCTTGCCGAAGATGTGATGCACCTTGCCGCAGTCTGGGCATTTGAAATAGCTCATGTTCTCGACGAGCGCGACGACCGGCACCTGCATGAGGTTCGCCATCGTGATGGATTTTTCCACGATCATCGCGACCTGCTCCTGCGGCGAGGCGACGACGATGATGCCGTCGATGGGCAGCGACTGGAAGACCGTCAGCGGTACGTCGCCCGTTCCCGGCGGCATATCGACGAACATGTACTCGACGTCGCCCCAGACGACCGTCGACCAGAACTGCGTGACGGTGTTGCTGATGATCGGACCGCGCCAGACGACGGGGTCCGTCGTCTTCTCGAGCAAGAGGTTCATGCTCATGACCTCGACGCCCGTGCGCGTCATGACGGGATAGAGATGCTCCGCATCGCCCGTCGCGTGCTCCTTGATCCCGAACGCCTTCGGGATGGAAGGGCCCGTGATGTCCGCATCGAGGATGGCCGTCTGATAGCCGACCTGCCGCGCCTTCACGGCCATAAGCGCCGTCACGAGGCTCTTGCCGACGCCGCCCTTGCCGCTAACGACGGCATAGACGTGCTTGACGTGCGACTGTTCGTTCAAAGGCGCTTTGAGATCCATCGGCGCCTGCCGCGACCCGCACGACTCGCCGCACGCCGAACAATCATGATTGCAAGTTTCTTCACTCATTGAGGAATCCTCCTACCGTTTCAAATTTACACTGAGCTTAGTATATCAGAAATCCACGTAAAATGGCAGATGTGATGCAAAAGAAAAGCGGCAGCGCACGAATCCATCGTGCGTTGCCGCAAATAGTCTCTCAGAAAAACCAATCAACCAAGCAGTTCCTTCTCATGCGCGAGCAGAATCTTGCCGCTCTGGCAAGCCGGGCAGAGGCAGGCAGTTTCGCCGTTGGCCTTTGCTTCTTTTGCTGCTTTCAAAAAGCTTGCCGCCCCTTCTTTGCCGAGAATCTCCTCGCCTCTCGGCGAACCGGCAAAGGAAATCGCATCGTCGATGGAATGGACGCACTCCTTGAGGCCGGCGATCATCTTCTCAGCCGACGCCTTCTCGCCTGGCGTGCCAATGGCGCTCTGCCAAGCAGTAATGAGGTCTTTGAGGCCGCCGAAGCACGACGGCGCTTCCATGACTTTTGTCGCTACAGCTTTGAGTTCTTCTTTTGTCATTCGGATGTTCCTCTCTTCTCGCGATGCATCTCAGATCTTGAACACGGCAATCGCGTTCTGCAGGTCTTGCGCCTGTTCGGCGAGCTTGCGGCTCGCGTCGGCGATCTCGTGCATCGATGCCGTTTCCTCTTCCGTCGAGGCCGAAACGGTCTGCGCCTCGTCGGCGACGGAACGGCTCTTCTCGTTGATCTGCTCGATGGCGCGACTGATCTCTTCGATGCTCGACGTGAGCACATGCACGGAATCCACCATGGCGTCCGAGTTCGTCGCGACTTCGCCGACCATGCCGACGATGCCCTGGAACGAGGTACCTGTCGACTGCACGGTCTTCGTGCCGTTCATGACCTCCGCGAGGCCGGCATGCATCGCCTCGACCGCTTCGTCCGTCGACTGCTGGATCTTGCCGATGCGGTTCGAGATTTCGCCGGCAGCCTCCTGCGACTGCTCGGCGAGCTTGCGGACTTCGTCCGCGACGACGGAGAACCCGCGGCCATGCTCGCCTGCGCGCGCGGCCTCGATGGCGGCGTTCAGCGCGAGGAGGTTCGTCTGGTCGGCGATTTCCGAAATCGTCGCGACGATAGCGCCGATCTCCTTGCTGTTCTCACCGAGGCCTTCGATGAGCTCCGCAATGTGGCCGACGTTCTTCTCGATGGACTGCATGCCCGTGACGGCCGTCTTGACGTCCTCGCCGCCCTTGGCCGCGACGGCGCTCGTCTCGTCGACCTTCTTGCCGGCATTGTCGAGGTTCTGGCGGAACGACTCCATGTTCTCCGTGAGCTTCTGCGTGTGCTCGTTCGCCGTCTCGACGTCCGTGAACTGCTCGCTGCACGAGCCGGCGACATTCACGACGGAATCAGCGATGGACTGGCTGACCTCGGCGGCCTGGTCTGCCGTCGACGTGAGCTCTTCCGAGGCCGCCGCGAGGTATTCCGCCGTCTGCGCGACATCGCGCATGAGCTCGCGGACTTTTTCATTCATGTCCTTCATGGCGTGCGCCATCTTGCCGATTTCGTCGGGGCGCGCAGCGAGGCTGTCGAGCTCGGCCGCATCCTGCGAGCTGAGCGTGAAGTCGCCCGTGCCGATGACTTCCATGCGCTTCGTGACCTTCAAGATCGGTCCGGCGATGTTCGAACCGATGTAGCGCGCAAACGCGATGAAGATGAGCTGCATGACGACCATGACGATGAGCGACGTCACGATCTGCGAGCGGAGTTTCGCATCGCAGACTTCCGTATGCGCGGCCACGGCGGCATCGATGTCATCAATCCAGACGCCCGTGCCGATGACCCAGTTGAACGGCGCATACAGCACCGTGTAGTTGCGCTTCGGCAACGGCTCCGTCTCGCCCGGCTTCGCAAACTCGAGGTCGGTGTAGCCGCCGCCCTCCTGCAAGCCGTTCTTGATCATTTCCTGGATGAAATGGACGCCGTTCTGGTCGACGAGATCGATGCGGCTCTTGCCCTCGACGTCACGGCCGAGGAGGACGACGTTGACGCCCTCTTTCGTGTCGATCCAAAAATAGCCTTTGCCGTTGTCATAGCGGAGGTCGCGCACGCGGTCGGCCGCTTCCTTCTTCGCCTGCTCGATCGGCATCTCGCCGGCCTGGGCTTTCTTGTTGTACTCTTCGAGGATGCTGACGGCGACCTGTGTCTCTTCCTTCAACTGCGTCTCGACATTCGACTCAAGGTCCTGACGGTAGCTTGCGATGCTCTCTTGATTCTCCCGAACGGTCTCAAAGATGAAGAAGCCGCCGATCAAGATGGTCGATGCGAGCGACACGCCGCTGATGACTGCGATCAGCCGTGTCTTCATGGATGACAGTTCCATAGATAAGTTCCCCCTCTGTGAAGTGTGCCTTTATCTGCAAAAACATATTTGAAAGTTTCCCCCGTTCTTTCTCCTATTATTTTCGCTTCATTTCACAAAATTCCTTCTTTTTTCCCAGAAAAATTATCTTTTAATCGTTCCGCCGATATCGCGTTCCTTTCCCTTTGCCAAAGCGTAGCAAGCTTCCCCGTTCTACCATCGCCCGCAACACGCGCGTCGCCGTCGCGCTGCTCACTTGCAGCAGCCCCTCCACGTCTTTTCGCGTGATATCCGTCCGCTTTCCTGCCAGTGCAAGGATCGCCGCTTCCTCTTTTGATGTTTTGGGCGTTTCCTCCAACGATGCCTCACACACGACAACCGCTTCCAATCGGCCTGCCGCCTCCGTCATCTTCGGGAGAACCAGCTTGAATGCGTTCTGCGTCACAAACAATTCCGGCTTGGCTGCGCTCTTTTGATACGCATTCCGAATTTTGAGCAATCCCGTACCAAAAGCCTCGATGAGTTCCAGCCGATAAAAAATCTGTGCCAGACGCTTGTTGCGGCAAACAGAGAGTCCGAGCAAAACATCTTCCTTTTGCACGCCGGGCAGCAGGCCGCCGATGGAGACGAACTCCATGCGATTGGAATAGATACTGATGATGGTACTCGCATGGAAGGAATAATCGCGGTGCACGATGCAGTTGAGCAATGCCTCGCGGACAGCCTCATCGGGATAGGCTTTTTCATCTTTCCGATACAACCCACGGAACGTCGCCCCCAAAGGATTATTCAATTGCAGGAATGCATAGCAATCTTCCATTTGTGAAAACAGAGAGCCCATGAACTCACGCCGATCCTGAAACAGCGATTGATCCGTCCCTTGAAAGACCGCCGCCTTGATGGAAAACGGGCATTGGTCAGAAAGCATAAGCGCGAGATTCGTGAACGCACGATCCTTTCGGCAGAGTCCGAGTGTCTGCATCTGTGATGGTCCAAGCATCATGTGATGCGCTTCGAAAATGCTTTTTGCCTTTTGAAATGTGAGGTCTTGCACGAGCGACAGATTTTCTTCAAATACATCGCCGTCCGTTTCCTTGATCATCCGGCGGATCTGTTCGGACGACGCTGGAACAGATGCGCTTCCCCTGCGCACATAAACGCCAGACGGTTTCAATCCATGCTTGACGAGATAATGCGGCTTGTTCGTACCTTCAGAAACAGAGACACAAATAACGGCATGCCCTTCCATCCTTTCGGCACGGATACGGACAAACATCAAGATATCCGGATGAATCGAATCACGCAACATACCGCTGATCCGCAGCATCACGTCATCCGGTTGCTCCACACCGACAACCGTCCCATCGTCTTCCACACCGATATAAATGGAACCACCGGCGGTATTTGCAAACGCCAACACTTCTTTTTTTAGGCCTTCCGTCAGTTCTCGCTTATACTCCGTCGTTTCATTTTCAAAAGCCAGCATAACGATTCACATCCTTTCTCCTCATCATTATAATGATTCGAATCATTCGTGTCAATTCGAATCACGAGCAGAAAAGAATCGCCTCGTCCAACGATCATGTTGAACGAGGCGATTCCTAGTTTCCTTTATCTTTAGTTTTCTGCAACAGCCGCCTCTTCCTCGTGCTTGTGCGAGAAGGAGAAGCCGTACTTGATTGTCAGCACGAGGAGCGCTGCCGCGAACATCATGCCGCCCATGATGAAGTAGCCGAGGTCGAACGCGCCCGTGTTCGTCTTGATCCAGCCCATCATGTACGGGCCGACCCAGCCGCCGAGGTTGCCGCACGAATTGATGAGCGCGACGGATCCCGCGGCCGCCGGGCCCGTGAGGAATGTCGTCGGGATCGTCCACCAGACGCCCATCGCGGCATGGATGCCGATGGCCGAGAGACAGATGAGGACGAGCGCGACCGTCGTGTCGCTCGCAAACGGCGAGAGCGCGAGGCCGGCAGCGCCGGCCATGAGCGTCAGCGCAACGTGCCAGACCTTGTCGCCCGTGCGCGACGACGACCAGCCGATAGCGCACTGCACGAGGAGCGCGACCGTCATCGGGATGGCGATGGCGCCGCCGAGGAGCTGCGTCGACCAGCCGGAGAGCTGCTTGAGCACCGTCGGCATCCAGAAGTAGAAGCCCCAGAAACCGACGACCCAGAGAAAATAGATGAGGCAGAGGCGGAGGACTTTCGGATCTTTGAACGCCTGCAGCACCGTGTATTTCTTTTTGTTCTGCATGGCAGCTTTTTCTTCTTCATACGATTTCGTGAGATACGCTTTTTCTGCATCCGTGAGCCAGCCGACCTGATCGGGACGGTCTTTCACGCCGAAGAAGAACATGACGGAGAACAGAAGCGCCGGCACGGCCTCAATGATGAAGAGTTCCTGCCAGCCGTGCATACCGAAGAACGACGTCTGCAGCAACACGCCCGAGAGCGGTGCGCCGATGATGTTCGCGAGGAGCAGCGAGCCGAGCATCAGGCTCGTCGCGCGTGCGCGCTCGCGGCCCGTGAACCAACGCGGGAACAGCACGGAGTAGATGACGGGATAGAAGCTCGCTTCCGAAGCGCCGAGCAAGAAACGATAGAGATAAAATTCCGCTTGCGTCTGCATGAACGCCATGAGCACGCAGACAAGACCCCACGTGAACATGATGCGCGCGATCCATTTCGTCGCCGAGAACTTCGCCGCGACGAGCGAGCCCGGGATTTCGAGCAGCAGATAGCCGGCGAAGAAAATGCCGGCGCCCGCGCCGTAGATTTCCGGCGTGAGCCAGCCGAGGTCGGCTTTCATCGTCAGCGCCGCGTACGAGATGTTCACGCGGTCGAGGCAGGCGATGATGGAGACGAGGAAGACGGGGAAGATGATGCGAAGATCCCGTTTTCGCTTGAGGGCTTGCAAGTCAACTTGCTGTTCCATGATGATTCCTCCTAGAAATGAAATGAAAATATAAATGATGAAAAATAAAAACGCCCGTCCCCTCGAAAGGGACGGACGTTTGTTTCCGTGTTACCACCCAAATTCCCATGGCAACACTGCCATGAGCACTCGCCAACGCACTACCATGCGCGTCCCCTGTAACGTGGGGCGGACGTCTTGGCTTACCATGTTGTTCAGCCGCGCTCCTCAAGGAGGATTTTCGCTCCCGTCTCCGCTGCCATCTCTCAGCAAACGATGGCTCTCTGAAAGTTTTGACCGGAAGGTACTCGTTCCTATCATCGGATGTGTTCCTATGGTGTATCGTGCTTTACAAATTTACATTTCTGTATCGCGTCGATGGGTATACCTTACACCCGTCACGGAATTATGTCAAGTGTTTCTCGGAACTTTTTCTGAAACGCATCAGCTTTCGAGCTGCGCTTCGCCCTCTTCTTCCTTCGTCATACGGCTGGCGAGGTAGTTCGCAGCGAGGGAGCCGGAGATGTTGTGCCAGACGGAGAAGATTGCGCCCGGGATGGCGGCGGCTGCGCCGAAGTGCATCATGGCGAGCGACGTCGCGAGGCCGGAGTTCTGCATGCCGACTTCGATGGAAATGGCTTTCGCCTTCGCCATGTTCATGTGAAGCGCCTTTGCGAGCGCAAAGCCGATGCCGTAGCCGAGCAGGTTGTGGAGCATGACGACGAGCATGATGAGGAGGCCCGTCTCCATGATGCGCTGCGAGCTGACGGCGACGACGCCGCCGACGATGAGCACGATGGCGACAACGGAAACGAGCGGCAGAAGCTTCACGACCTTCTGCACGGTGCGCTCGAAGAACGTGTTGATGAGGATGCCGGCGACGATCGGCACGATGACAACCTGCACGATGGAAAGCATCATGGCCGAGAGCGAGATGTCGACCCACTCGCCCGCGAGCCACCACGTCAGGAGCGGCATCACGACCGGCGCGAGGATTGTCGTCGTCATCGTCATGGAGACGGAGAGCGCGACGTCGCCGCGCGCGAGGTATGTCATGACGTTCGACGACGTGCCGCCCGGGCACGTGCCGACAAGGATGACGCCGGCCGCGAGCTCCGGCGGCAGGCCGAAGCCTTTCGCGAGCAGCCACGCGAGCCCAGGCATGATCGTGAACTGCGCAAGCGCACCGATGAACACGTCGCGCGGACGCTGGAACACGAGCTGGAAATCTTTGAGTCGGAGCGTCATGCCCATGCCGAACATGACGATGCCGAGGAGGATCGTGATCTTCGGCGCCGCCCATTTAAATGTCCATGGCTGGAACAGCGCAATGGCCGCGATGAGGATGACGAAGACCGCCATGTACTTGGAGATGAATCCGCTGAGTTTTTCGAGTTGCTTCATGAAATGATGACTTCCTTTCTCACGAAATTGTATACAATATTACAACTCTGAAAATTATCTGTCAAGCGGTTATTCGTCCCCAAAACGCAAAAATCCCGTTCCACACATCCGAAGGACGCGGGAACGGGATCGTTTTATGAAATCACATCAGATAGCGCAGATAGACGTACACCGTCGAGAGCACGATGGTCAAGAGCATGATGGGGAAACCGATCCAGAGGTAGCGGAGAAACGTGATCTTCACGCCGCGTTCGGCCGCGAGGCCGGCGACGATGAGGTTCGCGGATGCGCCGACGAGCGTGCCGTTGCCGCCGAGGCACGCGCCGAGCGCGAGGCTCCACCAGACGGGATCGAGGTTCGAGACGCCCATCGCGCCCATGTTCTGGATGAGCGGGATCATCGTCGCGACGAACGGGATGTTGTCGAGCACGGACGAGACGATGGCCGAGAGCCAGAGCACGAGGAGCGACGTCGCCGTGACGTCGCCGCCCGTGACCTCGATGGCCATCGTTGCGAGGTCGCGGATGATGCCTGTCTCGACGAGGCCGCCGACGGCGATGAACAGGCCGATGAAGAAAAAGATGGTCGCCCATTCGACGGATTTCATCGCGTGCTCGACGAGGTGCGCACTGCCGCCCGCGAGCAGCAGCAAGAGGAAGCCGCCGCCGAGCGCGATGAGCGCGGACTCGAGGCCGAGCATGGAGTGCGTGAAAAAGCCGAGCACCGTGAGTGCAAGGACAAACAGCGATTTCACGAGCAGGCGTTTATCCTTGATGCACTTCCCCGCGTCCATGGACATGACTTCCGCCTGGAGCTCCGGCTTCGTCTGGAGCTGCTTGCGGTAAATCGCCTCCATGATGAAGATGACGACGAAGAGATTGAGGAACGCGATAGGCGCGAGGTTTTCGATGAACGCTAGGAACGTGAGCTCGCGCGCCGCGCTGCCGATCATGATGTTCGGCGGGTCGCCGATGAGCGTTGCCGTGCCGCCGATGTTCGACGCGATGATCTGCGTCAGGAGGAACGGCATCGGCGAGATGCGGAGCTTCTGCGTGATGGAGAACGTCACGGGCACCATCAGGAGGACCGTCGTGACGTTGTCGAGGAAGCCCGAGAAGACGGCCGTGATGAGGCCGAGGTAGATGAGGATGCGCCGCGGCGCGGCCTTCGCCTTTTGCGCGGCCCAGACAGCGACGTAGTCGAACAGCCCCGTGTGGCTCGTGACGCCGACGAGCACCATCATGCCGACGAGCAAGCCGAGCGTGTTGAAATCGACGTGATGCAGCGCCGTGTCCATGCTGAGCACGCCCGCATAGAGCATGACGAGCGCACCGAGCACAGCCGCGACCGTCCGGTGGATCTTTTCCGAAACAATGACGACGTACATCAAAATAAAAACAATACCGGCCAAAACTTCCATAGAGAGATAACGCCTCCTGTACATGATGTTGAGCGGCCTCTGTCATAAAAATAGACGGAGCCTGTCCGTGAACAGACTCCGCCTTGAGGTACCCGCTTTTTTATTTGCTTTCATCTTACCATGGAATACAGAGGACTGGCAAGCGAAAATTACATTTCCTTTCCTGGTGCTGGGAAACGATAGCGCTCGAACTCGACCCAGCCGACGGCCTTGCCGACGCGGTAGAAGATCAAGCGGTCCGGCGTGTCGATGCCCTTCGTCCACTTGACGTGGTCGTAGGCGACGGCGCCCTTGCCGACGAGGTCGGTCTGGCCGATGCGGCCGCCGATGACGATCTCCGACTGCATGACGCTCGTGCCGAAGCGCGGCTCCGTGATGAGCATCGGCATGGGCTTGCCGCCGTCGAGGCTCTTGCGCGCGAGCTTGATGATGTAACGGTTCTCCTTTTCCTGCGTGACCGTGACCTCCGCGTACGCGCCGCCCGACGCGAACAGGCGGAACATCTCGGGATGCTTGCGGTCGAGGCCGTCGCGGCGGTAGCCGTCCGGCAGCTTGTTCTGCACAGCGAGGAGGTCGCGGCGCGCGGAGAACTGCGCATCCTGCCCGCCCGTCGCCTTCGTCGCGGCGTACGCTTCAACCTGGTAGCGGTACGCCTCCTTGTTGTCGGCGTCGACGCCGACGCCGTCCTGATAGTCGCGGCTCATCTGGTTCGCGGCCGCGATGAAATGCGTGTCCTTCTCGCCCGCGACGAACGCGGCGCGCTCGTCCTCGTAGACGCGGCGATGGAGCTCGTGCGCCGTCTCCGGGCTCTGCAGCGTGCCGTTGCCGTCGACGAGGAGCTCCGCGAGCTCGTTCATGCTTTCGTGATCGCCGTAGATCGTGCCGATCGTCAAAAATTTCACGGCGAGCGCGATGTCCGGCTGCCCTTCCGCCATGCCGATGCCGTCGCGCGCAAACTTGCCGAGCTCGCGCGCGTACGCCGGGCTGTGCGTCGTCTCCCAGAGCGTCATGTAGCAGGCGTACGCGACGTTGACGTCCTTGTCGTACAGCCGGTTGCCCTTGCGGCACGCCTCGGCCGTCAGCGCGAGCGCCGTCTCGTTGCCGTCCGCCGCCAGTTCCTCGCAGAACGTCCGGCAGATCGCGAGCTCGCGGTCGTTCGCAGCGGCGAGCCACTCTTTCTTCTCGTATTTTTTCAAAAAGCCGAGCTTGTCCCAGTACGAGAACGAGCGCTCCGTCACGGGCTTGTCCTTTTCCTCGAGATACCAGCGGATGATCTCCATCGCGATGGCGAGGTCTTCTTCGAGCGCGATGGCCGTGTGGTAATCCTTCTGCGGCATGCCGCCGATGAGCGTCCACACGCGGTAAAACACGTCGCACTCATCGACGATGAGCCCGCGCACGCGATCCGTGCGCTCCTTTTTCGTCTGCTCGTCAAAGCCCGACGCCTGGAGCACGCCGAACGGCGCGAGATGGTAAATCGGATACCACCACGCGAAAATCGCATCGTAGACCGTCGGGTTCTTGTGCTGGATGTTGCCGAGCGCCGCCTGCAAATCCTCGAGCGTCATCTGGTACGGCTCGGGGAACGAATACTCCGCAAACTGCGCGCGCAGCTGGTCGAGCGAGATGTGCTTTTCCTCAAAGCCGAACGTCTCCTCGTAGCGCGCGATCTTCTTCATCTGGTCAACGGTAAACACACGTGCTGTCATCGCTTAGTTCCTCTTTTCTCTCAGCAGCGCAATTTCTTTCGCATAGCCCGCCGCATCGTTCGGCGTCTCCAAGATAAACGGCAGATCGCGGAGCGCCTCGTGGTTGATGACGCGAGTGAGCGCAGCGAGGCCGATCTCGCCCTCGCCGATTTTCGCATGGCGGTCTTTGTGCGCGCCGCAGACGTTCATGCTGTCGTTGAGATGCACAGCACGCAGGCGGCTGAGGCCGATGATGTTGTCGAACTGCGTCAGCACGCCGTCGAGGTTACTGACGATATCGTAGCCCGCATCCCAGACGTGGCAGGTGTCAAAGCAGACGCCGAGGTGATCTCCAAGCTCGACGCGGTCGATGATGGCGCGGAGCTCCTCGAACGTCCGCCCGATTTCCGAGCCCTTGCCCGCCATCGTCTCGAGGAGCACGGTCGTCGTCTGCTCCGGCTTTAAGACGCGGTTCAGCTGCGCCGCGATGAGCTCCACACCCTGCTCCACGCCCTGCCCGACGTGGCTGCCGGGATGGAAGTTGTAGTATTGGTGCGGCGTCGCCTCCATGCGCACGAGGTCGTCCGCCATCATGGATTCTGCGAACGTCCGCAGGTTCTCCTTTGCCGCGCAGGCGTTCATCGTGTACGGCGCGTGCGCGACAATCGGGCCGAACGCGTGTTCTTTCATCAGATTGCGCAGCTGCGCCGCGTCGTCCGCGTCGATGTCCTTCGCCTTGCCGCCGCGCGGATTGCGCGTGAAAAACGCGAACGTCGTCGCGTCGAGATCCAGCGCGGCCTTGCCCATGGCCGCGTAGCCTTTCGAGGACGACAAGTGACAGCCGATGTAGAATGCGCCCATTTATTTCACCCGGTAAGCCGCGACGATCTCGCCCTCGTAGATGATGTGGTTGTCGCGCTTGCCGTCCGTCTCGGGATAGAACTGCTCGCGGTTCGCCGCCGTCATCGCCATCGGGTCTTTGAGCTCTTTGAAAACGACCTTGCATTCGAGCGTCAGCGGGAACTCCTCGATGGCCGGCACGCCCGTGACCTCGCCATCGACGAGCGTCAGGCCGCATTCCTTCACCTTGTCCATGTCGCGCCCGCTCTTCGATCCGCAGACGCCGAGCACCTTTTTCGCGTCCTCGCCCGCGCCGATCGCGATGTTGAACACGCCCGTCTTGTCGAGGATGCCCTTCGTGAACCGGCTCTCACGCACATACGTCGTAAACGTCGGATGCCGCCAGTCGATGCCCAAAGCACCCCAAGAGATCGTCATCGCATTGACCTTCTCACCGTCCTTCGTCACGAGCAATACGCCCGTCTTCACAGCCTCGAGGATTTCCTTTGCATTTGCCAGTACGTCGATGTGTTCTTTCATGATGGTTGCTCCTTTACGATTTTTTGTTCATGACTTCCCAATGTCCCTTTCGGGATGTTCCGACATGATGCACAATATTCATCTTTGTTAATTTTCTTAAATAGTATTTTACTTGGTCAACTGTCCACTCCAATTCTTCCGCGAACTTTTTTTGTCCCATTTCTGGATGCTCTTGAATCACCTGCAAAAGCTTTTGTTCCTTTAGCGTCAAAACTGGGGTATCGTATCGGGTAGTAAACTGGGTGGTTTTTGGCAACTGGGTAGTAAACTGGGGAGTTCCATTCGACTGGGTAGTTTTCCGATACATATTGATGCGAATCGCACTCTCGAAATCGATGAACTCAAGATCCGGCAATCCATACGCTTTGCAATCCCGAACCATGTTCGGGATGCCGCTGCCCCATTTCTCAATCAGGTTCATGTAGGCAAACGCATTCGCCAGCGCACGATTGCGCGGCTTCGAATATCCTGCTTTCATCTGCTCGATCGTCACGCCCGTCATGAGGCCGCCCGGTGACGTGACTTCCAATCGATCATCGAACAACGCAACCTGGATGTTGCCCGTTTCCAGATACGAGCGATGCACGACCGCATTCGCGATGAGCTCGCGGACGCTGGCCATCGGGAGCTCATAGACATCCTGCCGATAGACGCCCACAAGGCGCATTCCGCGATTGATTTTCTCGCGCACGTATTGGTACGCCGCTTCCATCTGGTCTTGGACGGAGCCGCCGAACTCGCGGCGATCGACAAAATACCCGCGCGTCGTGCCTTTGAAAATCCCGCACTGGACAACCGGCTGGAACATCATCCGCCCCGTCAGGAGAGCAAATGCATTCGTCGGCACGATCTTCCCCTCGTGCTCCGTGAGCACGCCCCACGAACGCAGGACATTCGGCGTGACGTCTTTGACAGCGAGCTTGTCCTTTTCTTCGACGGTGTTTCGAACTGCCGTCTCTTTGAGAGATGAACAAAGCGCAGTGATGTCCGCGTCCGTGGCTGCCAGCCCTTCGCACGGCTCAGAATCAAAGAATCGGTTCTGTCCTTCAAGGATGAGCTCCTTCAGCATTTCGCGCGAAACGAGCCGCGATGTTCCCGCAACGCGCGTGAACGTGCCGTTCACCATGCCTTTCGACCGGATGTAATACGGCCGCATCATGCCGGGCAGAATCTCCACGACGATGAGCGTCTTGCCGCCGACCGATTGCATCGTGACATTCGGCACGATGCGCGGCTCGCAACTGTCCGAAATCGCATTCGTGAGCGCATCCATCGTTTGGAAAATCGTCTCTTCGTCCATGCCAACAACGTCGAGCGTCTTGTCATCGACGCCGAACACCAGCCGCCCGCCCTGCGTGTTCGCAAATGCGACGACGGTCTTCATATATTTCTCGCTGCTCTCTGGCACGGCCACCTTGTACTCGACGCGCTTCGACTCGCCCGTCGGCATCTTCATGCACTTCACCACGCTTCCGCTCAAAAAATCCCGTGTAGACCATTTCTACACGGGACGTTGTTTTTCCTGCTTTATGAAATTTCTTTTAAGCGATACTCACCGCGACACGAGCACTTGTATGCGGTTCTACCAAGGCAACCCCCTCACTTCTTCGCTGACGGATACACGCCATGCTCGGCATCATACCAAAAAACGTGGAAGTCATCGCCGTGCAGGTAGCCGATGAGGCGAAGCTTGTTCGTGAGTGCAAAGGAAAAGAGTTCATCGGAGAGCTGCTCACGATGCATTTTCTTCAAACGCTCTTGCGCATCGCCTGACAGCCGCGAAGCATCCTCCAGCGGATGATGCTTTGACTTGTTCGAGCGGTCATGGGTCTGCATGCGGATGTCAGTCCACGTCATGCAGGAATACGTCATGATCTTTTCAAGCACGAGGCGATGGTTGAAGTCTTTGCGCGCAAGATGGAAAGCGAAAGGTCCGTCGCGATCAATCATGTCATAGCGGAACACAGGATAGCCTGTGATATTCTCGTCCTGTTCCTGTCGTGGCTTAATGATGCGATGCTCATCTGCGACCCTGGGCTTTATGATGTTTTTCTTTTTCTTTGCCATCAGAGTGACCCGTAGTATTCGCCCATAACATCCTTCGTGATGACCGTGTGGCAATACGCGAGATCGTCGAGATTGCCTCGTGCGTTCTTCCATGGATCTTCCGCATGCGTCTGATTCACGAGTTTGTACGGCGGCATATCACCGTACGATTTCAGCACAGCATCAATGGAATCTTTCTCATCTTCTGTTAACACATCTGCATTTCCCTTGTGAAGTTGCTCTTCTTTGATGGTAAACAGCCCTTTGTGCTCGTGAAAAAGTTCCGGGCACACGGGGCCGTTGCGCCATGCTTGGAAATCTTCCTCGAACAGCGGTTTTTCCGTCCATGCGAGCGTCCATGCCTGTGAATAATAGCAGAGTTTCTGGAGCTTCCACGTGCTCATTTCGCCTTTCACGTGCAGGATATATTTTGCTACATCAAATATCGTTGCCATGATGCACTCCTCCTTCTTCCGTTTTCTTCTGATTCTATCACAAAACGTCCGTAGAGGAAAGATGATGCTTGAGCCACCGCACGAGCACTTGCACGTGGTTCCGCTCGGCGTTCTTCGTCGCATAGACGAGCGTGACGTCGCCTTCTGCGAGCATGTCGTGGAGCTTCGGGACGAACGCTTTCGCCTCGTCGCTTGCTTCGAGTTCTTCGAGGTACGCGGCCGCAAAACCTTCGAACGGGAGGCCGCCCGTGTGGTAGAGCTTGCGGAGGTCTGCCGACGGCGTGATTTCTTTCGCCCAGGCCGCAAGCGCAGCGCGTTCTTTTTTCATGCCGCGCGGCCAGAGGCGGTCGACGAGGATTCGTTTGCCGTCCGTGTCTTCTGCCGGTTCATAGATGCGTTTTGTTTTCAAGATTCCCATAATACATGCGCTTCCTTCATTTGCAAGATGTTTCATCCATCACGAGGTCACGGCAATAATAGACAACGTCTGGCAGCGGGTTGTGATAGTAGGCTGGGATTTCGCGGAATCCCATGCGATGATACATGAGGTTCGCAACCTCCAGTTGTTTTACGGTATCGAGATAAGCGTGCCGATAACCCATGGCACGTGCATCGTCAAGTGCCCGCTGCATGAGCAGCCGGCCGACATGATGCCCGCGGAATGCCGACCGCGTGAAGAGGCGTTTGATCTCGCAGTCGTGCGCGTCCTTCATCGGATGAAGCGCGATGCAGCCCGCCGCCGCGCCATCGACGAACGCGATGTACAGCCGCCCGCCGTCGCCGCCGTAGCGCTTTGCGATCTCTTCCGTCGTCTGATCCGCCGGCTGGAAGCTCACGTCGACCGCGATGTAGTCCTTATATTCTGTGAACAACTTCGCGATTTCGTCCAAATGCTGCATTCCATCTTCAATCGTTACCATGCGCATGCGCCTCCATGAATCTGATGGTCACAGTCTACCTCTTTTTCGTATGTTTCGCAACTACGCAAAAACCTGCAAAGGACCAATCCCTTGCAGGTTTTGCGTGTTCCGTGATTCAGTTCGTCAGCACGAGGCACTCGTACGGCCGCAACGTTTCGCGCAGTTCTTCGGGGTAGTTGCCGAGCAGCGTGCCCGGCGTGGTCTTGCGGTAGTCGGCGAGCGGCGTGGCCGTCTTCGTCTCCGTGCCGCGCAGGTTGCAGAGGACGCGGAGCGTTTTTTCGCCGAGCGTACGCTCGTAGGCGAGGACGTCGTCGTTTTCGCGCTCGAGGAACGTGATGCCGCCCTCAGCGATGACGGGGAGTTCTTTCCGCAGGCGCACAAGCTGTTTGTAGAACGCGTGGATGGAGCCGGGATCGCCCACTTCCTGTTCAGCGTTGATGGCCGTGTGGTTCGCGTTGACGGCGAGCCACGGCGTGCCCGTTGTGAAGTCGGCGTTCTCGCCCGCCGTCCACTGCATCGGCGTGCGGCTGTTGTCGCGGGAGCGCTCGCCGATGATCGCGAGTGTCTCTTCCTCCGTGTGGCCGGCGGCGCGCAGAATCTTGTGGTAGTTGATGCTTTCGACATCGCGATACTCGTTGATGCTCGTGAAGCCCGCGTTCGTCATGCCGAGCTCTTCGCCCTGGTAGATGTACGGCGTGCCCCGTAGGAAATGGATGGCGGCCGCGAGCATTTTCGCGGATTCCTTCCAATACGTTTTGTCATCGCCGAAGCGCGAGACGATGCGCGGCTGGTCGTGGTTGCACCAGAAGAGCGCGTTCCAGCCGCCGCCCGCCGTCATCTGCTCCTGCCAGTCGGCAAAGAGCTGCTTGAGCTTGTGGAAGTCCGGCGGCATGAGCGACCACTTGTCGCCATCCTTGTAATCGACCTTCAGGTGATGGAAGCTGAACGTCATGGCGAGTTCGTGCTCCGCGGGATTCGAGTAGCGGATGCAGCTGCCGATGGACGTCGAGCTCATCTCGCCGACCGTCACCATGCCGTCGATGCCGGCATCGTGCACAAGCTCCTGAAGATATTCGTGCACGTGCGGGCCGTCCGTGTAGTATTTGCGGCCGTCGCCCGTCGCATCGTCCTCGAACGCGCCCTTGCTGATGAGGTTCACGACGTCGAAACGGAACCCCTCGACGCCACGCGCTTTCCAGAAGCGGAGGACGTTCTTGAGCTCTTCGCGCACGGCGGGATTCTCCCAGTTGAGATCGGCCTGCGTGACGTCGAAAAGATGGAGGTACGACTTGTCAAGACGCGGTACATACTCCCACGCCGTGCCGCCGAACTTTGAAACCCAGTTCGTGATCGGCACACCCTTTCCGCCGTCGCGGAAGATGTAGTAGTCTTGATATGTTTTGTCGCCAGCCAGCGCTTTCTGGAACCAGGCGTGCGCCGTCGACGTGTGGTTGAACACCATGTCGAGCATGAGGCCGATGCCGCGCGCTTTCGCCTCGCGGACGAGCGTGTCGAAATCGTCCATCGTGCCGTAGCGCGGGTCGATGGCGCAGTAGTCGGCGACGTCGTAGCCGTTGTCGCGCTGCGGCGACGGGTAGAACGGCGTGATCCAGAGGTAGCGGACGCCGAGGTTCCGCAGGTAGTCGAGGCGCTGCGTGATGCCCGCGAGATCGCCCCAGCCGTCCCCGTTCGTGTCCTGGAACGACTTCGGATAAATCTGGTAGACGACTTCGTCATGGAATGACATGGTGCTGTTCCTTTCTATCGTGTGTGTTGTGTGAAAGCTCAGACCTCAGCCACCTGCGCGGCAGGCGCTTCGATGGCAGCGGCGCGGTGCGCGACCGTGCTCTTGCCCGCTTCGACGCGGCCGCCCGTCGGGAAGGCGAACGCCGCGAGATCACCGGGATTCGTGACGACGCAGATGACCGTATCGGGATGACCCGCCTTCTTGATTTTATCACGGTCAAAGCGTAACAGGGGTTCGCCTTTTGAAACATGATCGCCCTGCTGCACGAGGTATGTGAAGCCGTCGCCGCCCATGGCGACCGTATCAAGGCCGACGTGGATGAGGAGCTCCGTGCCATCGTCGAGCGTCAGGCCGATGGCGTGGCGCGATTCCTCCATGAGCACCGTGACCGTGCCGCCTGCCGGCGAGACGACGACTTCGCCCGCCGGGCGGATGGCGAAACCATCGCCGACCATGCCGGCCGAGAACACGCCGTCGTTCAGCGAGGCGAGCGTCACGACTTCGCCGTCGACATAGGCCGTGAGTTCTTTGACCGGTTCTGCGTCAGCCGCGACGGCCGGCGCGAGTGCTTCTTTTGTCTCGGCCTCGACGACCGCGACCGTGACCTTGTCAATGCCGCGGCGTTTGCCGACGATGGTCGTGAGCACGAACGGCACGCAGATGGCGACGAGCATGGAGAGCGCGAACGTCGGCATGTACTGCGGCTGGATGGAGAGGATGCCCGGGATGCCGCCGACGCCGATGGCGTTCGTCATGTGATGGAGACCCGTGATGACGAGCGGCGCGTAGATGAAACCGAAGATGGCGGCGAACACGGCTTGG
The DNA here is from genome assembly GCF_022771645.1 of Selenomonas sp. Classification (GTDB taxonomy): domain Bacteria; phylum Bacillota; class Negativicutes; order Selenomonadales; family Selenomonadaceae; genus Selenomonas_C. The sequence continues at coordinate 3,850 of NZ_JALFCU010000044.1, read as the reverse complement.
AACGAACCCGTGATGCCGGAGAAAACGACGGACGACACGGCAGAGCCGATCTTCCAGCCGATCGGACCGAGCACGAAATGCGCGGCGATGACGGAGAGGAGCAGCGAGCAGAACGGCACGACGATCATCGAGACGACCTGCGGCGTGATGCGACGGAAGAATTTCTCGAGATACACGAGCGTGAACGCCGCGAGGATCGCCGGCAGCACCTGCGCCTGATAGCCGATCATCTGCACCGTGAACGAGCCGAAATCCCAGACGGGGATGTTTTCCACGGGCGTCGTCGCGACGGCGTACGCGTTCAGCAGCTGGCCCGAGACGAGCGTCAGGCCGAGCACGATGCCGAGCATCTGCGTCGTGCCCATCTTCTTCGTGACCGACCAGCAGATGCCGACCGGCAGCATGTGGAACACGGCTTCGCCGATGAGCCAGAGGAACTTGTCCATGCCGGCCCAGAACGGACTGATCTCGACGAGCGTCTTCGTGCCGTTCTCGAAGAGATACAGCGCGTCGATGCAATTGCGGAAGCCGAGGATCAGGCCGCCGACGATGATGGCGGGGATGATTGGTGCGAAGATTTCCGCGATGACGGCGACGGCGCGCTGCAGCGCGTTCTGGTTCGATTTCGCTGCTGCTTTCACCGCGTCCTTCGACACACCCTCGATGCCTGCGACGGCCGTGAAATCATTGTAGAACGACGCGACGTCGTTGCCGATGATGACCTGGAACTGGCCGGCCTGCGTGAAGCTGCCCTTCACGACTTTCATGGCCTCGATGCCCTTGACATCCGCCTTCGCCGGATCGCCGAGCACGAAACGCATGCGCGTCATGCAGTGCGAGACGGCCGCGATGTTCTCCTTGCCGCCGACGAGCTGCAAGAGCTCCTTGGCGTCCTCCGTGTACTTCCCCATGATGGCTGTCCTCCTGTGATGATGAATCCCTAGATAACTTGTCTGAACATCTTTGTCGTTTGTAGTGTAGCATACTTGTTTATACAAGTCAATCCGTTTTCTATGATTTTCTGTTAAATTTATCGAATTTTCTATTGTTGCACAAAAGAGAAAACTTGACATCAGCGCTCGCTTCGATAAAATACAAGAGAATGATGTTCAAACAGGAAAACAAGGAGGCGGTGCTTTTTGCCGCAAGCAAAATTTGATACGATCTTCCGCGAGCTGCGTGAGCGCGTCGAGGACGGCACGTACGCATTCCAATCGTTCCTGCCATCGGAAAACACGCTGACGGCGGAATTTGATTGCTCGCGCAACACCGTGCGCCGTGCCATCGCTGGCCTCGCTGCGCGCGGCTACGTCCAGCCGATCCGCGGCAAGGGCGTGCGCATCCTCTACCGCAAGGCGCAGCAGAGCGAGTTCTCCATCGGCGGCATCGAGACGTTCAAGGAAAGCGCCGCGCGCAACCACCTGCAGACGGAGACGCGTGTCGTGCGCTTCGAGCAGATTGCCGCCGACGAAACGCTCGCCGTCCGCACGGGCTTTCCCGTGAATGCGCCGCTCTGGCGCATCTGGCGTCAGCGCATCCTGGACGGCCGCGCGCTCATCCTCGACAAGAACCTCTTCCGCGCCGATCTCGTGCCCGGCCTCACGCTCGCCATCGCTGAGGACTCCATCTACGAATACATCGAGCAGACGCTCCACCGTACGATCCAGACGAGCAAGCGTCGCATGACCGTCGAGCGCGCGACGCACGACGACGAGAGATACCTCGACCTCGGCGACTACAACTGCCTCGCCGTCATCGAGAGCCAGACGTTCGACGCGGACGGCATCCAGATCGAGTGGACGCAGTCGCGCCACCATCCGGAGCGCTTCGCGTTCGAAGACACGGCGACGCGGCGGCACGTCTGACCGCTGCCCGTCCCGTTCAATTGTTCCAAGTTCCTTCTTTTTCACTTGCCCTGCATTTCATCTCGTTGTATCGTAGAGGCAACAGCGAAAAGGAGGAACATTTTTATGGCAGAAACGAAGGCTTGGTGGAAGGAAGCCGTCATCTATCAGATCTATCCGCGCTCGTTCATGGACGCGAACGGCGACGGCATCGGCGACCTCCAGGGCATCACGCAGCGCATCCCCTATCTTAAGACGCTCGGCATCGACGTCGTCTGGCTCTCACCCGTCTACGCGTCACCGAACGACGACAACGGCTATGACATCTCGGACTATCGCGACATCATGAAAGATTTCGGCACGATGGCGGACTTCGACGAGCTGCTCTATGCGGCGCACGCCGCCGGCATCAAGATCGTCATGGACCTCGTCGTGAACCACACGTCGGACGAGCACGCGTGGTTCGTGGAAAGCCGCAGCTCGCGCACGAATCCGAAACGCGACTACTACATCTGGCGCGACGGCAAGAACGGCGGCGCGCCGAACAACTGGGAATCGTGCTTCTCCGGCCCGGCATGGCAGTACGACGAAACGACCGGCCAATATTATCTGCACCTTTTCTCGAAAAAGCAGCCTGACCTCAACTGGGAGAACCCGCTAGTGCGTGACGAAGTCTACGACCTCATGACGTTCTGGTGCGACAAGGGCATCGACGGCTTCCGCATGGACGTCATCAGCATGATCTCGAAAGACCAGCGTTTCCCCGACGGCCCCGTGAAAGACGACGGCTACGGCGATTTCTCGCCGTACTGCATCAGCGGGCCGCGCGTGCATGAATTCTTGCAGGAAATGAACGCGCGCGTGCTGTCGAAATACGATCTCTTGACCGTCGGCGAGGCGGCCGGCGTGACGATCGACGAAGCGAAACGATACGCCCGCGCGGACGGCAAGGAGCTCGGCATGGTCTTCCAGTTCGAGCACGTCGACGGCGGCAATGGGCGCGGCAGCCTCGTGGAGAAATGGACGACGGGCAAGCCGAAGCTCGCAAATGTCCGCGCCATCCTGAACCGCTGGCAGACGGAACTCGAAGGCTGCGCGTGGAACTCGCTCTACTGGGACAACCACGACCAGCCGCGCTGCGTCTCCATGTTCGGCAACGACGCACCGGAATACCGCGTCCGCTCGGCGAAGATGCTCGCGACGTGCCTGCACATGATGAAAGGCACGCCGTACATCTACCAAGGCGAAGAGCTCGGCATGACGAACACGCATTTCGCGTCGCTGGGCGACTGCCGCGACGTCGAGGAAAAGAATGCCTGGCAGCAATTCGTCATCGACCAGAAGCGTGTGAGCCCCGAGACGATGCTCGCATGCTTTGACAACATGGCGCGCGACAACGCCCGCACGCCGATGCAATGGGACGCGAGCGCGAACGCCGGCTTCACGGCCGGCACGCCGTGGATCGCGGTCAATCCAAACTACACGACCATCAACGCCGCGAGCGAAGTCAACGATCCCGACTCCGTCTTTAGCTATTACCAAAAGCTCATCGAGCTCCGCCACACGCACGACATCATCGTCTACGGCACATTCGTCCCGCTGCTCGAAGACGATCCGTACGTCTACGCCTACGCCCGCGCGCTCGATGGCAAACGCCTCCTCGTTGCCTGCAACTGGACGCAGCATGAAGTCCCCTGCACGCTTTTCGATGATGTGCATGGAGAAGAGCTCATCAGCAACTACGCAGAATCTGCGCACAAAAAAGGCGCGCTCCTGCCCTATGAAGCGCGCGTAGTATTACTCTGACGAAAAACAGCATAAAAAAACGAAGCCGTCGCGATAACCGCGGCGGCTTCCTGTATGTGTCTCATGGTGGGCGATAACAGGATCGAACTGCTGACATCTTGCTTGTAAGGCAAGCGCTCTCCCATCTGAGCTAATCGCCCATGGTGACGCCAATGGGATTCGAACCCATGAACCCGCCGTGAAAGGGCGGTGTCTTAACC
>NZ_JALFCU010000111.1 GCF_022771645.1 Selenomonas sp. | reverse complement strand
CAAGGACAGCTACCTCCGAAAGCACCGCAAAATCCGCCTGATCTACTTCACGGCGATGGATTACGGCTTCATCGAGGATACCGGCGTCTTCCGCCTGACGACCCAGTTCACCGTCGACTCGCGGCAGAGGGTCGTGGGGATATTTGAGAGCGTGTGATGCGAGGCAGACAAAACACGAGGCAAAAGCGAAATGGAAAAAACGAAACCTTTTCAAGCAGCTAGTATGGTGCAGGGGCAACCTGTCATTGTCTACGGCGCCAGCGTTTTTGGCGAATTGGCATATTATGCGCTTGCCGAGCTCGGCATCACGCCGGACTATTTCTGCGACAGGGCGCGGACTGGCACATATTTCGGAGTGGAAATCATCCATCCCGAAAAATTAGATCAGCTTTCCGGTGCGAATATCATCATCGCATCGTGCGACTACTTCGACGAAATCCGCGTGCAGCTCATGGGGCAGGGATGCCACAACCTGTTCGATATGCGCTCGTTGCTCTCGATGGAGTTGCCGAAAGATCGTATGACCGAACGGGCCAAGGCCATGTATGCCTATGCCCAGGTGTATGACGATGTCGCCGAGCATCAAGGAATGCTGAACTTCCATCGGCTGCAGTTTGTTGTGACGGAACGCTGTTCCCTGCGTTGCCGTGATTGCATGCATCTGATGCAGTACTACAAGAAACCGCAGGATATCGATCTCGATGCATCTTGCAGGCAGTTCGACCATCTGCTCTCGCTTGTGGATAATGTTTCCGAGCTCCGTGTGCTTGGTGGTGAGCCGTTCATGAACAAGGACGTTTACCAGGTTCTCGACCACTACGCCGCTTCGTCGAAAATCGAGACGATTACCGTCTATACGAACGGAACAATCGTGCCGAATGAGCGGAACCTGAAATCGTTGCAGAACAAAAAAATCATTGTGAACATTTCGGATTACCGTCACAATCAAGAACGCATCCGGAATGTGATTGCGAAGTTCGAAGAATGCCATGTCAAGTATTTCCTGCGTCAGTACGATTCGTGGCAGGACTGCGGCGATATTTCTGAGCGCGGCTACACAAAGGAACAGAAAGAACAGCTGTTTATGAATTGCTTCGAGCGTGGCTGCTACACGTTCTACAAGGGACAGCTCCACCGCTGTCCGCGCTCTGTCCATGCGATGAACCTCGGCGCGATGCCGGATGTGAAAGATGATTATGTGGATTTCTCGGATGAAACGCTGAGCGATGATGTCTTGACGAAGCAGTTGCACAAGCTCCGCGCGAAAACGTGGATCGAAGCTTGCAACTATTGCTCGGGGCCGGATATATGGTCGCAGAGCGTGACGCCGGCCATCCAGGCGAAGCAGCCGCTAGCGTATGTGAATCAGTACAAGAACTGATGTTTTCGAAAAGACGAATGTCGGAAGGGCAGGGGACATGAAAAACGTTGTTCTGATATGCCAAGATCGGTCGGACTACACATTGGAAGAACGTTTCCGTCTGGTCAAGAGCATCGCGGAAGATGGCGGGTATCGGATCGTCCTGCTCGTCGTCCATCCCACGATGAAGAAAGAAGATTTCTTGGCGATTGAAAACGTCGAGCGGGTCATCGACAGCTTGGAGCTCGAGTATATGGAATCGATGGAAGGCATCGATTTCGACACAATCACAAGCTGCCGTGACTTGCAAATGAATATCGAGAGCGCGTACTACCGCCTGTATTCCGATTATCAGCTGGACAAATATACCTACTATGCCGCGCTGAGCTTTTGGAATCAGTTTTTCAAAACGCATCACGTCGATATCTTGATTGGCACAAAACCGTTTCATGGATACGCTTATGACTGCTGTGACTTGATTGCACGGAAATATCATGTGAAGTTTTTCCATGTGGATTGGGTGGGGTACCACAAGAGCTTTGGATTTTATACCGCAAAGAGCGCGAATCGATTTTACTTGCTCCCGGTAAAAAGCCACTCGTGTCCGGATGTTGCATATTTGTTGGATAGTGAATACGACAAGACAAAGAATCCACCGACAGCAATTTCAAAATCGTGCTTCCGAAAGCTGATGTATCGCGTCGGGGGAAATTTGCTGGAAGACTTTGCTGTGCGACTGCTGCATAACAATTGGAAGCCGCAAAATCTGGATCGGAAGCGCAGAAAGATTTATTGGAGCGACAAGCTTTACGGTTACTGGCGTCAGAAGCGAGCACAAAAGTGTTTGCATACGCTTTTTCAAAATCCGAAGGGCAATGAGAAATACATCTGTTATCTCCTTCATGTTGAACCCGAAGCGACCATACTGAATACGACGGTCATTGAAAGCCAGTTGGTTGTCATCAAGATGCTGTCAGAAAATCTGCCAGACGGTTGGTTCATTTATGTGAAAGAACATCCGGCACAGTTCGATATCAATAACGATACTGGTTACTATCACATGTGGGATGGCCAGTTCTTCAAGACGAAGATGTTCTATAGGAAACTCGCATCCATTCCCCATGTGAAGATTGTTCCGACCGAGACCCCTTCAGACGAGCTTGTGGATCATGCTCAGGCGGTAGCTTCCATCACAGGCACGGTGCTTCTTGAGAGTGTGCTGAAGAAGAAGCCGGTGCTGGTGTTTTCCGAGCTGACGCCGGTGACGTTCATGCAGGATTCGTTCTTCATCCAGTCGTTCGACGATTGCAAGCGGGCGATGGAGAAGATCGCGGCGGGATTCCGGCCGGAGTACCGCGATGCCGATGCGATGGTGCAGCGGTATACGTTCCAAGGCGAATACGTCGCGGACAATATCGTGGCGCTCTTGCATCAGGAATGCCCGGCGGATTGAGGGAAGACGAGGAGGATTTCTTTGTTTCATCTTGACTCGTTTATCTATGACCATGTGGTACAGCGGTCGGAGAGTCTGTTCGCCCCAGATCTCGCCGCGCATGAGACCGAGCTGCGCGAGCGCATCGCGGGGCGTCGCGTGCTCGTCATCGGCGGTGCGGGGAGCATCGGGAGCTCGTTCATCCGGGCGCTGCTGCCGTACCGGCCGGGCACGCTCGTCGTCATCGATACGAATGAGAACGCGCTGGCGGAGCTGACGCGGGATCTCAGGAGCACGGCGGGGATGTTCGTGCCGGACGACTATGTGCCGTACCCGATGGATTTTGCGTCGCGGGCGTTCGAGCGGATGTTCCGCGCGCGTGGCGGCTTTGACATCGTGGCGAATTTTTGCGCGCACAAGCACGTGCGCAGCGAAAAAGACATCTACTCCGTCGAAGCGCTCCTGACGAACAATCTCCTGCACGCGAAACGGTTGCTTGACCTTCTTGCTGAGTTCCCGCCGCAGGCGTATTTCTGCGTATCGACGGACAAGGCGGCGAACCCGGTGAACATCATGGGCGCGAGCAAGCGCATCATGGAGGACGTGATTTTCGCGTACTCCGAGGCGTTCCCCGTGAAGACGGCGCGCTTTGCGAATGTGGCGTTCTCGAACGGGTCGCTCCCGGCGGGCTTCCTCGCTCGCCTGCGCAAGCGCCAGCCGCTCAGCGCGCCGTCGGACGTGCGCCGCTATTTCGTCTCGCCGGAGGAGAGCGGGCAGATCTGCCTGCTCGCGTGCTTGCTCGGCGCGAACTGCGAGATTTTTTATCCGAAACTGCGCGAGGCGCAGATGATGACATTCGACGCGATTGCGGTCGCGCTCTTGAAAGCCTTCGGCTATACGCCGCAGCTGTGCGCCTCAGATGAGGAGGCGGTCGCAGAGGCCGCGCAGCTCACGGACGCGAGCACGACGTATCCCGTCCATTTTTCCGCGTCGGACACGTCAGGCGAAAAGCCGTACGAGGAGTTTTACACGGACGGCGAGACGGTCGACGAGGGGCGCTTCCGGGCACTCGGCGTCATCACGGGGAAGGCCGCGCCAGATCGCGCGTCCATCGAGCGCTTGTTTGCCGCGCTGACGGCGGCGTTTGCGCGCGCGGATGTCACGAAGGCCGAGGTCGTCGCCATTCTGCACGACTATCTGCCGAATTTTCATCACATCGAGACGGGACGTTCGCTCGACAGCAAGATGTGAAATTTCAAAAGAGGGGATGCGCATGGAAGCGAACCGTTTCATCCCGCTCTCCGTCCCGAATTTCGCGGGCAATGAGCGGAAATATGCCGACGAGGCCGTCGACGCCGGTTGGGTGTCGACCGGCGGGGCGTTCATCACGCGTATGGAGGGGCAGCTCGCCGCGTTCCTCCATGCGGAGAACGTCGCGTGCTGCCAGAGCGGCACGGCGGCGCTGCATCTCGCGCTCGTCGATGCGGGCGTGGGCGCGGATGACATCGTGCTCGTGCCGCCGCTGACGTTCATCGCAGCCGTGAACCCCGTGCGCTACCAGCACGCGCAGCCGGTCTTCATCGACTGCGATGCGAGCTTTTGCATGGATCCCGAGAAGCTCCGCCGCTTCTGCGCGGAGGAATGCGAGCTGCAGGGCGAGCGCCTTGTCGACAAGGCGACGGGCAAGACGGTGAAAGCCGTCGTCGTCGTCCATGTCTTCGGCAACCTCGCGGACATGGAAAGCATCCTCGACATAGCGGAGGCCTATCACCTGACCGTCATCGAGGACGCGACAGAGGCGCTCGGCTCGCATTACACAGCGGGGCGTTTCGCCGGACGCTATGCCGGCACGCTCGGCGACTACGGCGCGTACTCGTTCAACGGGAACAAGATCATCACGACGGGAGGCGGCGGCGCGGTCACGGCGCGCGACCCGCAGCGCGTCGACCACATGCGCTACCTGTCCACGCAGGCGAAGGACGATCCGCACTACTACATCCATCACGAGGTCGGCTACAACTACCGCATGACGAACCTCCAAGCGGCCGTCGGCGTCGCGCAGATGGAGGAGCTGCCCGCGTTCCTCCTGCGGAAAAAGGAGAACTACGAGCGCTATGCGGCGCTGTTCGTCGATAGCGAGGACGCAAAACTCTTGCCATACCGCGCGGGCACGGAGCCGAATCGCTGGTTTTACGCGCTCGCCATCGACCGCACGCGCGTGCAGGCGACGATGCGCGAGATCATCACGACGCTCGAGCAGCGCGGCGTCGGCACGCGCGCCATCTGGGGGCTCATCAACGAGCAGCGCCCCTATGCGGGCGAGCGCACCTACCACCTCACGCAAGCCCCCGCTTACGCCGCCAGCATCCTCAACATCCCGTGCAGCACCTCGCTGGCGGCGGAGGAGGTCGAGCGGGCGGCGGCGACAATCCGCATGGTGTTGCGTGATTTTTCCGTTTCCCGTCTGCAATGAGGCGATGACAGGTAAAGAGGTGTTCTGATTGGGAAAGCGCACAAATCCTTTCGTCCCCATTTACCGCACGGTGAATGGTGGGACAAATGAAGAAAAATATCATCAAATTTTAACGGGGGGGGACAGCGCTCCCAAAGTATTTGGATGTCGAACTGACGAACTGCTGCAACTTCCGCTGTTGTTTCTGCCCGACGGGCACGAAATCCATGAAGCGCATGAAAGGCTTCATGACGGACGAGGTCGCGGATGCACTCGCGGAGAACGTGCAGAAGTACCATATCCCCGCCGTCCGTTTCATCCGCTGGGGCGAGCCGACGCTGCACCCGCACTACCTCGACATCCTCGAAAAGGTGAAGCAGGCCGGGGCGCTCATTCATATCAACACGAACGGCTCGCTCCTCGACGAGGCGCAGATCGAGCGGCTGCTCGACATGCACCTCGACAGCATCAAGTTCTCATTCCAAGGAGCGGACGAAGGCACATACAACGAGATGCGCGAGGGCGGCGACTACCAGCGCCTGCTTGCCACGATCCGCCGCTTCCATGAGATGCGCGGCGACCGCGACTACCCGTTCATCCAGATTTCGACGACGCTCACGGGCGAGACGGCGGAGCAGGTGGAGAGTTTCCAGCAGGATGTCGGCGCGTATTGCGACTACTACAACATCGGCTACACGATGCTGAACCATCTCGACGTCGACGCGATGCACATCGATGACGCCGAAAAGGAAAAGATTCGCAAGCTCCAGGAACACGAGCGCTGCCAACACACCTACCGCGCCGTCTGCGCTGAGGCGTTCGACAAGCTCTCCGTCAACTGGAACGGCGACGTCACGCTTTGCTGCTCCGATTACGACAACTTCATGATCGTCGGGAACATTCTCGACCATGACATCCGCGAGATTTACAACAGCAGGGCGACGAAGGGCTACCGGGAAGCGATTGCAAGGCATGAATATGGGAAGATTGCGTGTTGCAGCATTTGCTACGACATCATCCCGGTAACGAAATGAGGTGAAGCGACGATGGAGCTGGGCAGTGAATATGATCTCGATGTGACTGAGCTGTATCCAAAGAAATATGCTGTCGACAGGTACCTCTCTGCCTTTCATCGTTGCTTCTTTTCCTCAGGGCGGGCGGCCATCCGTGCTTGGGCGCGGTGCTTTCTGGGCGATGGGGAGATCCTGTTGCCGGAGTATATCTGTGATACCGTCATCCGCTGTTTTCCGCTTTCACGTATTCGTTTTTATCATGTGCATACGGATATGACGGCGGATGCGGAGGATGTCATTCGATGCATATCCTCCGGCACAAGCGCGATTTTCTGGGTGAATTACTATGGTACGTTGCAGCCGGAAAATGCGAGAAAATCTGTACGCCAAGCGGCGGACGCGCATGGCATCCGCATCTTGGAGGATATGACGCAGAGTTTTTTGACGGCGACGGGGACGATCGGCGACGATTTTGTAGCGAGCCTGCGCAAATGGTTTCCCATCCCGATGGGCGGCGTCTTGTATTCGCGCCACGTCCTTCCAAAAGAAATATATGGTTATCCGCCGTCTACGCAAAATGAAAAAGTTGTCCCGTCCATCCTGAAGCACATAAGTCTATTCGGGGGGGGGCAGACGTTACAATTCAGAATATCGCGAGAGGTTCGTCGCGCTGGAGCACCGGCTCGACGAAGACGGGACGATCACACGCATGTCGCACCTCACGACATTCATGCTTTCCTGTTTCGACATCAAGGAGATTTCCGAGAAACGGAGAGAGAATTTTTCTTTTCTGGAACGGGAACTCCACGAACATTGCGGACGATCTCCGGCCGTTGTTTTTTCCAAAGACGATTGCCCATTTGCGTACCCGTTGCGCGTAGCAAGAGGACGCGATGCGTTTCGCTCTTATCTGATCGGCCATCGCGTTTATTGCGCAGTCCATTGGCCGCGTGATGGCATTTGCGAAGCGCAGCGGCCGACAATGGTGAAGAATGCAGATGAGATGATTTCTTTACCGATAGATCAGAGGTACGGGCGAAAAGAAATGAGCGAACTTGCGAGGATTGTTTCGCAATATAGGGGATGCTGAGATTGTCATTTCGTATGTTTTCCTTGGATGAAGCGGATGCGTGGGATTCGCTTGTGCGTTCTTTTCCGCATTGGGATGTATATTATCTGTCCGCATATGCGCGCTCGTTTTCCATCCATGGCGATGGTGTCCCGTATCTCGTTTTTTACGAAAATGATGGTTGCCGTGTTTGTTTCGTCGTTATGCAGCAGGACATTTCCACGGATCCGAGATTCGCAGGCGCGATTCCGGCAGGGGCGTGGTACGACTGGTCGACACCATATGGGTATGGCGGGCCGCTGGTGGATGGGACTGTAAATGCGGAAACGGAGAGGGATTTTTCCCAGCAACTGCATGCATATTGTAGGGCGCATCATATCGTTTCGCTCTTTGTCCGTTTTCATCCTTTACTGTTGAACCATGCGTGCTTCCCAAACTTGTTTGAATGCCGGTATATGCACGACACCATCGCCATCGACACCGGAAATCCAGAGACGATTGCCCGGAATATGGACAGCGCGTGCCGGAATAAAGTGCGCAAGGCAAAGAAAAATGGCGTTGTTGTCCGTTGCAGGCCTGTCGGGGATATGGAGGCGTTTCGGCGCATCTACGAAGACACGATGACGCGGGATCACGCGAACGACTACTATTTTTTCGGTTCGCCGTATTTTTCCGCGCAAAAGGCCTTGGCAGATCATGCATGCCTCTTTTATGCATATCATGAGGATCAGCCGATTGCGGGTACAATCATTTATTACAACGATGAGTATATGCATTATCATCTTTCGGGCAGCTTGACCGCCTATCGCAAATTTGCCGCCATCAACCTGCTTCTTTACGAGGTTGCCGTCTGGGGAGCGGAGCGCGGCATCCAGAGATTCCATCTGGGCGGCGGCATGGCTCCGGACGACAATCTGTTCGGGTTCAAGAAGCAATTCAACAAGAATGGTAGATGCCCGTTTCATATCGGGCGGGTAATTTTTGATGCAGAGAGGTATCAAAGGTTGATAGAGATTCGAAAGGAACGAGATGTTTCGTTTGATGAAGAGAATTCTTTCATGATTCAGTACCGAAGATGACGAGGGGGTGGCAGGATGCAGGAAAAACGCTGGAAGGTTTGCGCTGTTACCGGGACGCGCGCGGAATATGGCATCTTGCGGCGGATTTTGTGCAAGCTTCGTGACGATGACGAGCTGGATTTGCAGCTTGCCGTCACGGGAACGCACTTGAGCGCGAAATTCGGCAACACGCAGATGGAAATCCAGAACGACGGATTCGATGAGTATGACCGCATTCCCATTCCTGTCGAGAATGATGACCGTACTGGCATGGCTGTTGCGACAGGCGTAGCGGTCGAGGCGTTTGCACGCTACTTTGCAGGGAAGCGCCCAGACATCCTGCTTGTACTTGGCGATCGCTACGAGGCGTTCGCGGCGGTGACAGCGGCGTACATCCTCGGCGTTCCGACAGCGCACATCTCGGGCGGCGATGTGACGGAGGGGGCGCTTGACGATGGTTTCCGTCATTGCATCACGAAGATGAGTGTGCTGCATTTTCCGGGCTGCCAAGAGTCGGCTGACCGCCTCGTCCAGATGGGCGAGCAGCCGGCGAGCGTGTGGAACGTCGGCGAACCGGGCGTGGAAAATTGCCTCGCGACCGAGTTCTGGCCGGTCGAGCGGCTGTCGGAGGATTTGGGATTCCCGTTGCGGGAAAAAGGATATGCTGTCGTGACGTTCCATCCTGTGACGCAGGAACATGGACGCGAGGTCGCGGAGGTCGATGCGCTGATCGCGGCGATGGAGGCCGTGCCGGAGCTCTCATACATCATCACAGCGGCAAATGCGGATGCAGGCGGGACGGCCATCAACGAGCGATGGCAGATGGCGGCGGTGAACCACGAAGATTGGCATCTCACGGCCTCGCTTGGCGTCGTGCGGTATCTCTCGGCTTGCAAGCATGCAGCGATGGTCATCGGCAATTCGTCGAGCGGCCTCGTGGAAATCCCGGCGCTCGGCGTGCCGACGGTGAACATCGGCGACCGGCAGAAAGGGCGGATGCTCGCGACGAGTGTGATTTCCTGCGAACCGACGCGTGCGGCCATCGAGGCGGCTGTGCGGCGGGCGATGTCGGAAGATTTCCAGGCGATCGCGCGGCAGAGTGATACGCCGTTCGGCAAGGGGCAGACATCGAGCGAGATTCACCGCATTTTGAAAGCCTATCTCGCAAGCGGCCCGCATGACAGCCGCAAGCCGTTTTATGACCTGCCGGAACTGTCGTCGTGGCTAGCAAAGGAGCGCAGAACATGAAGCAGAAAAAAACGCTGATCATTGCCGAGGCCGGCGTGAACCACAACAATCAGCTGCCGATTGCGCTGGAGCTTTGCGACGCAGCGAAAGAGGCCGGCGCGGATGTCGTGAAGTTCCAGACGTGGAGGACGGAGAGCATCATCACGCACGATGTGGCGCAGGCGGACTATCAGGCCATGAATACCGGCGTGACGGAGTCGCAGTTCGATATGTTGAAGCGGCTCGAGATGTCCTATGATGATTTTCGTGTCATTAAACGCCATTGCGACGAGATCGGCATCACGTTCGCATCGACGGCGGACGAGATTGAGAGCTTGGATTTTCTCATCGGCCTAGGGATTCCATTCGTGAAAGTCAGTTCGGGCGATATGGGGAACGTCTCATACCTGCGGGACATCGGGCGGCGGCATCTGCCCGTCATCCTCTCGACGGGCATGAGCGCGCTCGGAGATATCGAGCGGTCGCTCGCGGCGCTCCGCGAGGGCGGGGCGGAGGACATCACGCTCTTGCATTGTACGACGAACTATCCTTGCCCGTACGAGGATGTAAACCTGCGCGCCATGCAGACGCTGCGCGCGGCGTTCCAGCTGCCGGTCGGTTACTCCGATCATACGGTCGGGACGGAGGTCGCCGTCGCGGCGGTCGCGATGGGCGCGACCGTTATTGAAAAGCATTTCACGCTCGACCGTGCAATGGAAGGACCGGATCAGGCCGCGAGCACGGAGCCGGCGGAGTTCCGCCGCATGGTTGACGAGATCCGCCACATTGAGACGGCGCTCGGCACAGGCATCAAAGCGGCAACGCCTGCTGAGCGAGAAATCACGCGAGTCGTCACGAAACGCCTCGTCGCTGCGCGACCAATCCGCAAGGGCGAGATACTCGGCGAAGCGGACATCGCTGTCAAGCGCAGCATGCACGGTGTCCTCGCCCGCGACTACGACCGCCTCGTTGGGACGGTGGCGATGCGTGACTATCAAGCCGACGAGGGTTTTGGAATGATTTTGCAGTAAGGAGACGATACAGATGGGTGTTGTCGAGAACGGGACATCCTTTCATACCGATTGGGAGAAAATCCATGCGGGCAGGGAATGGGGCGGATATCCGTCCGAACATGTCATTCGATTCGTCGCGCGGAATTTCTATAGCGCACCGGACCGTAGCAAGGTGAAAATTCTTGATTTCGGGTGCGGCGCAGGCGCGAACACGTGGTATCTCGCCAATGAAGGCTTTGACACCTATGCATTCGACGGCTCGAAGAGCGCCGTGGCGCGCGCGGAGAAGAACCTCGCGAAGAAAGGCCTCGCGGCGCACTTCCTCGTCGCCGATGGTATCCAGTTGCCGTATGAATCGGAGACCTTTGACGCCATCATCGACAATGTCATGATTTATTCCAATACGCTCGCAAATATCCGCATGATGTATGGCGAATGCCACCGCTTCCTGAAGACGGGCGGCAAATTCTTTTCCTGTGTCTTTGGTCGTGAGATGACCGGATATGGTAGCGGAACGGAGATAGAGCCGAATACGTTCGCGGACACGACCGAAGGACGCGCCGCGCATACAGGCTACATGCATTGTTTTGACCGGCAGGAGCTCCATGATGTTCTGGCAGAAGCAGGGTTCTCTCGTATCGTCATCGAGGAAGTGAGGTATACGGATGTGGGCAGCCTTGTTCATCAGTATATCGCGAAAGCAGAAAAATAAGTGTTGCATATCGTTTTCCGATGACAGCTTTCAGGCAGAAGGAGATGGAAGGTCTTGAAGAACCTAAAATCCCAGGCATCATTCGATACAAAATGGGAAGAAATACACGAAAAACAAGAATGGGGGGCTACCCATCCGAGCACGTGATCCGATTTACCGCATTGAATTACTATCAAGCACCAGACCGCAGCAAGGTGAAAATCCTTGATTTCGGGTGTGGAGCTGGCGCAAATACATGGTACTTTGCCCGTGAGGGATTCGATACGTATGCGTTTGACGGATCATTGAGTGCTGTCACCCATGCGAAGAAGAATCTGGCGCGTCAAAGCCTCAAAGCGGACATCATCACAGCTGACGGGCTCGCGCTTCCTTATGAAGATGGGATGTTCGATGCGGTTGTGGATGCTGCCGTCATTTGCACGAATACGCTGGCAGATATCCGGGCCATGCTCGATGAGATTTTTC
This sequence comes from Selenomonas sp., assembly GCF_022771645.1. Classification (GTDB taxonomy): domain Bacteria; phylum Bacillota; class Negativicutes; order Selenomonadales; family Selenomonadaceae; genus Selenomonas_C. The sequence continues at coordinate 11,722 of NZ_JALFCU010000111.1, read as the reverse complement.
ATCTGTTGAAAAAAGGCGGGCGCATCTTTTCCATCAGCTTCGGCAAGAAGACTACGGGCTATGGAACAGGGACGGGGCTCGAACCGGATACGGAACGCGATGTGAAAGAGGGGCGCTTGCAAAATATCCGCATCCATTGGATGACGCGGGAGTCTTTGCAAGGACTCCTTTCCTCTGCAGGATTCAGCAATATCGTCATTGATGAACTGGTCTATACCGATCGCGGGAGCGTCGTTCACCAATATCTGGCGCAGGCACAGAAATTGTGAGCTGACTGCTGTCGTCATGCGGGATTCTTGAGGGCATGCATAGACGAAAGGAATGGAGGCCGTGATGAACAACTGGAAAAAATGTCTTGTCCACAATACGGACTCCATCCTTGATACGCTCCGCGTCATTGACCGGGCGGCGCTCAGGATTGCCTGCGTCGTCGATGCAGATGGCGTGCTCTGCGGGATTGTCACGGATGGCGATGTGCGTCGGGCGCTGCTCAAGGGCATGGATCTCGGGCAGCCCATTTCGCGGATCGCCAATGCGTCTCCCGTCTTTTTCCGTCCGCAGGAAGAGAAGGCCTACGTCATCCGCGAAATGCGGCGGCGCAGCATCGGGACGGCGCCGCTTGTCGATGAGACGGGGCATATGGTCGGCCTCGTGACGCTGGACGAGCTCCTCACGCGCCCCGTGCGTGACAACATCGTCGTGCTGATGGCTGGCGGGCTCGGGACGCGGTTGCGGCCTTTGACGGACAAGATGCCGAAGCCGCTGCTGAAGGTCGGGAACAAGCCCATCCTCCAAACCATCCTCGAGAGCTTCCTCGAGAACGGATTCCACCGCTTTTACCTGTCGGTGAATTACAAGGCGGAGATGATCGAGCAGTACTTCGGCGACGGCAGCCGGTTCGGGGCGGAGATTGCCTACATCCATGAAAAGAAGCGTATGGGGACGGCGGGCGCGCTGTATTTCTTGCCGAAAGTGGACGCGCCCATCATCGTGATGAACGGCGACCTCCTGACGAAGCTTGATTTCGGCGAATTCCTCGATTACCATGCGGCGCAGCGGGCGGCGGCGACGATGGCCGTGCGCGAGTATGCGTATCAAGTCCCGTACGGCGTGATCGACTACAGCGGCGACCACATCAAGCGCATCATCGAAAAGCCGACGCAGTCGTTTTTCGTGGCGGCAGGCATCTACGCACTGTCGCCAGAGGCCGTGGCGCATGTGAACGAGGAGCGTTTTTTCGATATGCCGGATCTTTTCAACGAGCTCATCACGGACGGTGCGAAGACGACGTTCTATCCCATCCGCGATTACTGGATGGACATCGGGCGCATCGATGATTTTCATCAGGCGCAGGACGACTACGAAGAGATGTTCCAGCACGACGAAAAAGGAAACGACGTGCCGTGAAAGGAGGCCATCATGTATCAGGGGAAAACGTTCCTCGGCATCATCCCCGCGCGCGGCGGCTCGAAAGGCGTGCCAAGGAAAAACATCCGGCCGCTCGCAGGCAAGCCGCTCATCGCATGGACCATCGAGCAGGCGCGGGCGTCGCGCTATCTCGACCGCACGATCGTCTCGACGGAGGACGAGGAAATCGCGCACGTCGCGCGGACGTATGGCGGCGACGTGCCGTTCCTGCGCCCGCCGGAGCTCGCGCGCGACGACACGCCGAGCATCGAGCCCGTACTGCACGCCATCGGCATCCTCGAGGACTATGACTACGTCGTGCTGCTGCAGGACACCTCGCCGTTCCGCGCGCCGGAAGACATCGACGGCGCCATCGCACGCTGCATCGACAGCGGCGCAGAATCCTGCGTGAGCGTGACAGAGGCGGAGGCCAGCCCGTACTGGATGTATCACATGGAATCTGGAGGCCGCCTGCAACCCTTCGCCGAGATCGGAAGGGAAGAAAGCTACCAGCGGCAGAAGCTGCCGACCGTCTACCAACTCAACGGCGCCGTCTACGTCAACAGCTGCGCCTTCCTCTTGCGAGAGCATGAATTTATCTCGGAAGGGACGGTCGGCTACCCGATGCCGAGGGGGCGGTCGTTTGATATTGATGATGCGATGGATTTCGAAATTGCGGACACTCTTATGAAGAATCAGCAAAATGGGTTTGCGCAAGGAGAAAAAATGAATCGATTGATTAGTATCGTTGTTCCAGTTTATAACAAAAGGCCGTACTTGATGGAGTGTTTCGAAAGCCTTCGAAAGCAGACGTATCCAGAGTTTGAAGTGTTGTTGGTGGATGATGGATCGACAGATGGTTCTGCAGAATTTGCCGAATATTATTGTAAAAAGAACAAAAGATTTCGTTTCTTCCATCAGGCAAATGCAGGGCAAAATGAGGCAAGAAAAACAGGCGTTGATGCTGCAAACGGGGATTGGATTATTTTTGTTGATTCAGATGATTTTGTTGCTCCTCGTATGTGTGAAATCTTTATGAAAAGCATGGAAGAGACTCATGCGGATTTTGTGGTAGCAGGCAGCCAGCTTGTCAACGGGGACAAGTTTTTAGATGTTCAGCAGCCTCCTGCTGGTATTTATCGAGGAATCGAACGCCTGAAAAATGGCTATACGGAAAAAGATTCTTTGTTGTTGTGTACGAAGTTGGCAGCGTCTCTTTGCGTCATCCTTTTTCGAAAAGAACAAATAAAAAGGGCTTTGGAAACATATGATATTGATATTCGCGTGTGCGAAGATACTGCCTGTATTTGGCAAATGATGATACAGGCAGAGCGCATCAGTTATATTCCGGATATCCTTTATTTTTGTCGTGTCGTATTGGGTTCTGCCTCTCGTTCGCATGAGTACAAACATGGCGTGTTCCCACGGATGATGTCACAATTTGTCAGTTATATGGACGCGCAGTTTTTGAAAGCAGGCTTGCATCCGGACGATTATCCGGCAGTGGATGCGATGGCGCTTATGATGATGCTCTACCAGGGATATGAATATTTTGATGATTTCCATGGCATATTCCCGTATTTCGAGGGAGAATGCCCGAACAAAGTGAAAGTTTATGGGGCTGGACGGTTTGGTGAGGAATTCTACAACAAAGAAAAAGAACGTTTGAATATTGTGGGCTGGTATGATCGGGCGTTTGAAAGCTGCCGTGCACGTGGATTGAACGTTGACTCGCCCGAAAATATGAAGATTGAGGAAAATGATTGTATCATCATTGCGATTTGGAGAGATAGTACAGCACAAGAGGTTGCAAAAGAATTGGCGCGAGTAGCTCCACAAGGGGCAAAGATTATTGCGATTTCCAAAGATATGATTGATTCGGCGTATACGATGAGAAAAATGAAGGAATTGAGGAAGCTGGATTCGTGATAGGATTACATTTGTTTCCATCATTATTCGGAGAATTCATACGTTAGATGAAAAACGGCCCCGCAGCAAAGCTGCAGAGCCGTAAGCGTGATTCATTCGACTGCGAGGCCGTTCTTCGCCGCGAGCGCACGGATTTGTTCGGCTGTCCATTTGGAAATCCGCATGATTTTCGCCAAGGGATCGTGATCCTCGATCATGCCGAGAATCATTTCGGCCTTGCCCTTCGCTTCGCCTTTGGCCTCACCGTCTGCATACTCCTTTTGGAGATACTTTTCAAAAAGGTCGCTCATGATGTTTACCCCCGTTTCGTTTTCCTTGTAATAGCGGACTTTTTCTCTGAGTATCGGATAGTACATATCATCAGCATGCTTGCAACGGAAGTCGTGCATGAGCCTGCCGAGTGGCGAATCGTCAGCTTTCGAGCTGTCAATGTAGGCGATATGGATGCCATCGAGGAATGGGCGATTCCAACCGTTGCCCATGCGTCGTTCGACAGGTACATACAGTTGGTGAAGTCCGGTAACATCATTTTCTGTAACAAAGAAAATGTATTGCTCCGGTAGGTCTTCGAAATCTTCGCGCTGGACGAGGAAGTTTGCGTCTATCATGGCGCTGTTGTATCGGATGCGTTTCGGCGTTGCCCCTTTTTTCTCCCTTTGGATTTCGACATCGATGTCCTTTTTGTCATGATCGAAGGCATGGATGTCGAGGCGCACGCTACGCCCGCGCAGGTTTGGGATTTCATGTTCCGTGATGACTTTCGTGACTGTGATGTCGTTGCGTCCCGTCATGAGAGTTGCGAGCAATTGGCCGAGCTTGAGGTCGTCTTGAAACACGCGCCCCATAAAAGGATTGTCCATCAGGCGGAAGTCTTGGATGAGCTTGATGTTTTCTTCGCGCCGCCGGTTGCGTTCTTCTTCTGTCATGTTCGGTGCCATGGGGTACACCTCCTTCGCAGGTGTGAAAATCTTCTTGGTTTTATTTTAAATAGATTTTTTCACTTTTTCAAGTAGATTCGTCCAGTCCTTTGGTATTTGAATTTTTACGGCCGAAAACATTCCGAGGTGTTGTATATGGAAAATAAATTAAGTGCAATCATGCCGCTGGTTTCCATCGTCATCCCCGTCTACAACGGCAGCAATTTCATGCGCGAGGCGATTGACAGCGCCTTGGCGCAGACGTATCCGAATATTGAAATTCTTGTCGTGAATGATGGTTCGACGGATGACACACGGAAGATTGCCTTGTCGTATGGCGACAGGATTCGCTATTTCGAGAAGGAGAACGGCGGCGTGGCAACGGCGTTGAATCTCGCCATTCGCGAGATGCGAGGCGCGTATTTTTCTTGGCTCTCGCATGACGATTGGTATACGCCGGACAAGGTCGCGGCTGAGATTGAGGCGCTTCGGGCGTGTGGCGATTGGAATCGGGCGGTTTTTTCCGAATGCGACTTCGTTCAGTATCCGAGCGGGACACGGAGACGGACGGATTCCATACGTTTCGGACAGAAACGGGCAGAGACCGGGTGGTTCACTGTGGCGATGGGGCTGATCAGCGGATGCACGCTTCTGATTCCGAAGGCGTACTTCGACGAATTCGGTGGTTTTGACGAGAGCGTCCGCGCCGTCAATGACTATGAGCAATGGTTCCGGATGTTCTGCGACAAGCAGATGGTTTATGTCGGGAAGAGCCTCGTGGGTTCACGTGTGCACGAAAAGCAAGTTACATCAACTTACCAAGGCATGAGCAAGGAAGAGGATGATCTGTGGGCGTGGATTATGGAGGGGCTGCAGAACATTGACGTGGAGGCGTGCGGCCTGACGCTTTACCAGATTTACGGATTAAAGCTCGGACAATATGCGCGACCGCAAGGTTATGAGCGCGTGAAACGTGTCCTAGTTGAGTATTTGAAAAAATGCGAAGAGCCAGATGGCGTGGAAGCGGGGCGGCAAGTGTTGCGCCGCAAGCGGTTGACATCGGTTGTCGGTTGTTATGTTTACTGCGCCGGGCGCGTGGCGCGGCGTTTCCTGAGTATCCTGCGTTGGCGCGGGTTGGCGGTGGATGGCGTGTCTGATAGCAATCCCTCCGTCTGGGGGACGGAGATCGAGGGGGTGCGGTGCATCCCGCCTGCGGAGCTCCCGAGGGATGCGAAAGTCATCGTGGCAAATGCTTATCCGGATGCTGTGGTGGCACAGCTGCGGGAGCAAGGGTTCACGGATGTGGATGTTTTCGATGATTCTTGGGACTACGACCTCCTCATGGCGCCCATCAAGAAAAGTTGTTGCGAGGTGCTGCAATAATGCGTGTGCTTTGGCTTTGCAATATCGTGTTGCCGGAGTTTTGCGAGGAGTTCCGTATTCGGCGGACGGTGTTCGGCGGGTGGATGGAGGGCTTGTATCGCGAGCTTCGTTCGGCTGGGGCATGCGAGCTTGCTGTCGCCTGCGGCATCCGCGATGCGGCGCGGCGGCATGATGGCGTGCGTGACGGCGTGCGGTTCTATGCGTTTGACGCGAGTCGCGACGATATGCTGCAAGACGATGCTGCTTGCGAGGCAATGACGGCGGATTTCGTGCGCATCTTGCAGGAGCTCCAGCCAGATGTCATACAGGTCTTCGGTACGGAGTACCCGCACAGCTGGGCGATGCTCATGGCGTGCCGCGAGCTCGGCATGGAGCGGCGGATGGTCTGCCATCTGCAGGGGATTTTGTCGTTTTGTCATCCGCACTATGCTATGGGACTTCCCGAGGCTGTCGTACATGAGGTGGACGCTGCAGGAAACAGCATCGGGCAGGACATCGCGGCGTTTCGGCGGCAAGCCGTGCGCGAGGTGGAGGTGCTACGTTCGGTGGGCTTCGTCACGGGGAGGACGTTCTGGGACGAGAGTTGCGCGCGCGTGCTGCGGCCGGACGTGCGCTATCGTTTCTGCGAGGAAATCCTGCGGCCAGAATTCTATGCGCCGGGGCCGTCGTGGAATCTCGATGCGTGCGAGCGCCACACGCTGTTCCTGAGTCAGGCGGGGTATCCCGTCAAGGGCTTCCACCTGTTCCTGCCTGCGCTCCAGATTTTGAAGGCGTGGTATCCGGACATCCGCGTGACGATCGGCGGCGGCAATCCGATGCAGCCCGATGCAGAGGGACGGCGCTCGCCATACGGGGCATATCTCTATGAGCTCGCGCAGCGCTTGGATGTGCTCGACCGCCTGACGTTCACTGGCCCGTTGACAGCGGAGGAAATGCGGACGCAGTACGTCCGCGCCCACGTCTTCGTCTCGGCCTCGACCATCGAGAACTCGCCGAACTCTGTCGCGGAGGCGATGATACTCGGAACGCCGGTCGTGGCGTCGCTTGTCGGCGGCCTGCAAACGCTCATCACGCATGGCGAAAACGGCCTGTTGTACCAAGCGGACGCGCCGTATATGCTCGCGTCCTATGTGCACGAGGTGTTCGAGGACGACACGTTGGCCACACGGATGTCCGCACGGGCGCGCGAAACGATGCGCGAGCGCCACGACCCTGCACGGATCGCCGCACAGGCGCTCGCGATTTACGAAGAGGCAAGCAGGGAAGGAAGATGACTATGGGTATTTTTTCTGGCAAGACACTCCTCATCACGGGCGGCACGGGATCGTTCGGCAACGCCGTGCTGCGGCGGTTTCTTGCGACGGACATCGGGGAGATCCGCATCTTTTCTCGTGATGAGAAAAAGCAGGACGACATGCGCCGCCATTACAAGAGCGACAAGATCCAGTACTACATCGGCGACGTGCGCGACCTGCGGAGCGTCGAGGACGTGATGCACGGCTTAGACTATATCTTCCACGCGGCGGCGCTGAAGCAGGTGCCGTCGTGCGAATTCTTCCCTGTCGAGGCAGTGAAGACGAACGTGCTTGGCACGGACAATGTCCTCGCGGCCGCCATCCGCGCGGGCGTGAAAAAAGTCGTCTGCCTCTCGACGGACAAGGCCGCGTACCCGATCAACGCCATGGGCATCTCGAAGGCCATGATGGAAAAAGTCGTGCTCTCGAAATCCCGCAACGTCGACGAGTCGCAGACGACCATCTGCTGCACGCGTTACGGCAATGTCATGTGCTCGCGCGGCAGCGTCATCCCGCTCTTCATCGCGCAGATCAAGGCGGGCAAGCCGCTCACGATTACGAACCCCGATATGACGCGCTTCCTCATGAGCCTCGATGAGGCTGTTGACCTCGTGCTCTTCGCATTCGAGCACGGCCACACGGGCGACCTCTTCATCCAGAAAGCGCCGGCGAGCACGATCGGCGACCTCGCGCGCGGTGTGCAGGCGCTGTTCGGTCATACTGGCACGCAGCACATCGGCACGCGTCACGGCGAAAAGCTCTACGAGACGCTCATGACAGCCGAGGAGCGCGTGAAGGCCATCGATATGGGGCGGTATTTCCGCATCCCGCGTGACGAGCGCAACCTCAACTACGAAAAATATTTCTCGTCGGGCGACGAGGCCATCAACACGGCCGTCCCGTACACGTCGAGCAACACGACCCAGCTCGACGTGGCGGGCGTAAAGGAAAAGTTGCTCTCTGTCGACTACGTGCAGAGTGAACTGGAAGGATGGGAACGCGCATGAAGATCCTCGTGACAGGAGCGGGCGGCTTCCTCGGGAAAAACTTTGCCTGCGCAGCGAGGGAACAAGGCCATACGCTGCTCGCATATCATCACGCGATGGGGGACGACGCGCTCGCTACCCTGTGCCGTGATTGCGGCGCTGTTGTGCACCTCGCGGGCGTGAACCGTCCGCAGGACACGCAGGAATTCGTCGAAGGTAACGAACAGTTTTCCAAGCGATTGATTTCCGCATTGCAACAGCGCACGTCCCCGTGTCCCATCGTCTTCAGTTCGTCGACGCAGGCAGCGCTCGACAATCCGTACGGCAACAGCAAGCGCGCAGCGGAAGAGGTCCTGCGGGCATATGCGGCGGAATCGGGCGCAGACGTGTTCATCTTTCGTCTGCCGAACGTCTTCGGCAAATGGTGCCGGCCGGAGTACAACAGCGTCGTCGCGACGTTCTGCCACCATGTGGCACACGGCCTGCCCATCCGCGTCGACGATGCGGCGCACGAGCTCTCGCTCGTCTACGTTGATGATGTCGTGCAGGCATTCCTTGATGCTCTGGCGGGGGAGACCGTTGCGCAAGATGATTTTTGCATGGTGCAACCTGTCTATACGTGCACGGTCGGCCGATTGGCGGAGCTCGTGCATTCTTTCCGTTCCTGCCGCGAGACGCTTGCCGTTCCAGCACTCGGCGATGATTTCACGCGGAAGCTCTACAGCACATATCTGAGCTATCTGCCCAAGAATGGCATGAGCTACCCGCTCGTTTCGCATGCGGATGCGCGCGGCTCGTTCACGGAGTGGCTGCGCACGGACGGGCAGGGGCAGGTTTCTGTCAACATTTCCAAACCGCACATCGTGAAGGGCGGCCACTACCACCACACGAAGCACGAGAAGTTTCTCGTCGTCGCAGGCACGGGCGTCATCCGCCTGCGACGGGTCGGGAGCGAGATGATTTTGCGCTACGAAGTATCGGGAGACAAACTCGAAGTCGTCGAGATCCCGCCCGGCTACACGCACGACATCGAGAACACGGGCGATACGGACATGGTGACGCTCATGTGGGCGGACGAGTGCTTCGACCCCGCGCATCCTGACACGTATCGCATGGAGGTGTGACATGGCGAAAAAACTCAAGCTCATGACAATCCTCGGCACGCGCCCGGAGATCATCCGGCTCTCGGAGGTCATCAAGCGCGCCGACCGGTATCTCGACCACGTCCTCGTCCACACGGGACAGAACTACGACTACGAGCTCAACCAAGTCTTCTTCGACGAGCTTGGTCTGCGCGCGCCCGATCATTACCTTGGCTGCGCGGGCGAGCACCTCGGCGCGACAATGGGCGCAATCCTCGCGAAATCGTATGAGATCCTGCGGGACGAGCATCCGGATGCCTTGCTCATCCTCGGTGACACGAACTCCGCGCTGTCAGCGATTCCCGCGAAGCGGCTGAAGATTCCCATTTTTCACATGGAGGCTGGCAACCGCTGTTGGGACTGGAACGTCTCGGAAATGGTGAACCGAACAATCGTCGACCACATCGCCGATATTAACCTGCCGTACACGGAAAACTCGCGGCGCTACCTCCTCGCCGAAGGCGTCGACGGCAAGACGATGTTCGTCACGGGCTCGCCGATGCGCGAAGTGCTCGAGGCGCACAAGGAACAGATCGCGGCGAGCGATGTGCTCGCCCGTCTCAATCTCGCGCCGAAGCAGTATTTCCTGCTCTCCGCGCACCGCGAGGAGAACATCGACAATGAAGCGAACTTCCTGAGCCTCATGAACGCCGTCAACGGCATCGCCGAACGCTATGGATTGCCCGTCATCTACTCGACGCATCCGCGGAGCCGGAAGTTCATCGAGCAGCGCGGCTTCCAGTTTCATCCGCTCGTCCGCAGCCTGAAGCCGTTCGGCTACTTCGACTACAACAAGCTCCAGCAGAACGCCGCCTGCGTCCTCTCCGACAGCGGTACGCTCTCGGAAGAAAGCGCGCTCCTCGGATTCCCTGCCGTCCTCATCCGCACCTCGACGGAGCGCCCCGAAGTGCTCGACGCAGGCACGATCGTCATTGGAGGCATCGAGGAGGCAGGCATCGAGCAGGCCATCGCGATGGCTGTCGATATGGCAAAGGACGATGTCCGTCGCCCGCTGCCGCAGGACTATCTCGCAACGAACGTATCCGAAAAGGTCATGCGGACGATCCAGAGCTACACGGACATCGTCAATCGCACGACATGGGGGAAGATTTGACATGGTGGATGTATCCGTCCTCGTACCCGTTTACAACGTAAAGCCGTACCTGCGCCAATGCCTCGACAGCCTCAAGGCGCAGACGCTTGGCTCCATCGAGTTCGTTTGCATTGACGACGGCTCGACGGACGGGAGCGGCGAAATCCTCGATGCGTACGCGGCAGGCGACGCGCGCTTCCGCGTCATCCACAAGGCGAACTCCGGCTACGGCGCATCGATGAACGTCGGTCTGCGCGCGGCGCAGGGGAAGTATATCGGCATCGTGGAATCGGATGATTTTGCGGATGCGGGGATGTTCGAGGCGCTCCACGAAGCAGCAGAGGCGCAGCAGTCGGACATCGTGAAAAGCAACTACTACATTTTCATGGAGGAAAGCGGGAACGCGTTCCATGAAATGCTCTCGGGGCTGCCTTATCACGTCGTTTGTTCGGCGAGGAGCGAACGCAGATTGCTGCAGACGGATACGTTCCTATGGACATCGCTCTATCGTACAGCGTTCCTGCGAGAAAACGGTATCTGGTTTCATGAAACACCAGGCGCGTCGTACCAAGATGTCTCGTTTTCCCTGAAGGCCGCGCTCTGCGCAAAGCGCGTGTATCTCGTGCCGGAAGGGTATCTGCACTACCGCATGGACAACCCGGAAGCGTCTGGGCATAAAGTCACGACGAAATATCTCTGTTATCACGATGAGATTGCGGAATACCTGCGATTTTTGAAAAGACGGAGCGCAGAAGAACAGGCCGTCGGCAAGGCTGCGTTCTATAATGCGTGGCGCATCTACCGGACGAGCTGCTGGCCATATGTTGCGCGAAGAGACAGGGAAAGCTATCTTCGCCGCGTGATTGAAGAGTTTCGCCGGTTCGAAACGGACGGCTGGCTGCGGACCCTAGATTGGCCATCGGAAGCTTGGGAGCGGTTACAGGAGTTGTTGCGCAACCCGCAACAACAGATCTTCCGCTGCGCAATCAGCGTACAGCAGGAAGATTTGCTGGAGCAGGGAGTTCTGGCGAGCCTGAGGGAGGCATCCGCTTGGTATCTCTACGGGGCAGGGCAAGTGTCGAAACGCATCTTGCACAAGTTGCAATCATCTGGCTTGCATGCGTCAGGCATCCTCGTGAGCGAAACGGCGGGCAACCCGTCCTCTATCGACAGCGTGCCAGTCTACGCGCTCGACGCATCGCCTGCCGACTCCGAGCATGATCTCGTCATCATCGCCGTTACGCCGCGGAAGCCTGAGGTGCAGCAGGAGATTTTCTCCGCACTCGTGCAGGCGGGGTATCGGAATGTGATCGTGCTGACAAAGGAGCTGCAGCAGGCGTTGGGATAAATTGCCAGACATGAAAACAGCGCATCCATCAGGATGCGCTGCCGTGCGGGGGATCAATATGCCAAATGGGATTCTTTCGCGATGCGGATGACATCGTTGACCGTTGTATCCGTGCTATCGGCGATATCTTTGTAGGAAAGTTGTTTCTTCTTCAAAAGATTTCTAATAATTTTCATGGTCGCCTCAGCAAGGCCTTCGGCTTTGCTTTTTGCCGTCGCTGCT